>CANGPL010000042.1 GCA_947455725.1 Hyphomicrobiales bacterium
CAGTGAACTTTTTCTCATGTATCCACTGATTTTCAGGTAGGAATGAGCTGCCGCTGACAGCATGTTCGCGCTTGCTCAACACGCACAGAGGAGGCACACATGAGCGCACTTAAGGCACTGAACTTGGTTGCGGTTCCCAAGCACGCAGCCAACGACCCCAAGCAAGCACGCCGCAACAAGCTGCTCACACAGCTTGATCAGCAGCGCGAGTTAGCACGCGATGAGAACTACGTGGTGCGGCGACAGCGCTGGGCCAAGCAAGCAGATGGCAGCAAGCAGTTGGTTGAGCACGCCAAGCGTGTCAAGCGATGGTGGCGCACTGACGGCAGCGGCAGCATCTACTTGCTAGTGCGCTATGGCAACCGCTTGCTTGAGCTTGACAAAGGCAAGGCAGCTATCGCCGTGGGCGCTAAGCACAATCTCGTTGCCGTGCTTGATGCTGTGATAACAGCCGTGCAGGGCGGGGAGCTTGATGCGGTGCTAGCTGACACGCAGCGTGGCGCTTCTAAGTTGGCTAAGGCAAGCAAGGCAGCTTGATGCTGTGGCTAGGTGGGGCAGGGCGTTGGGTTCAGCGCTCTGTTGCCATCTTATTTTGGATATATTTGGAAGCAATGTCGTATGTCACTGAATTTTTCTCTTGCCAATCTCTATCATATATTTTTCCAGTTTTTTCTCCCTTAGTCTGTTCAATAGTTGTAGCTAATATATTTTTAGTGTTTCCATCATAAAGCTTCAAAATTATGCCCCAATTGTCAAACGCCGTCTGCTCCAAAAGTACATAACAGTGGTTAGTTCTTAGCGAATAATTACTATCAGTTTTATAGAAATCATAACCGTTTTCAAATTGCTTTTTAAACTCGTCTGCATGAGCTTGGCACATATCCCTAAGCTTAAATATCTCTACGGCGCTTGGCTGTGACTGCGCATGCACGGCAACCGTATTCAACAAAAGCAACAATAGCAGAAATGTTGATAACTTAGTCATTACCTTCCATCAGCATTTTTCTATATCGTTCTGCATTATCAAAGTCATACTTGTCACCCAAATATTTTAGATCAGATATAGAGCCCTGATTTTTTATAGTCAGGTAGTCAATTGCAATTAGAGTTTGTCCTGTTTGGGCATTAAATACTTGTTGATGCATTTTAAGGTCGTTATATGCAGGCTCCCAAAGTATAGTTAACTGCGAGAAGCAAGTGTTTTTGGATGTGCTATAACGGCTTAATTCTGTAATATAATATTTTGGAAGCGATGAAACGTTTGGCTGGCTTTGTCTCTCTGCGTCAAAGCCATTTTGCCACTTAGACCGTAGTTGGGCCGATAATTCATGACATTTTGTGCGCAAGTCAAATATCTCACTAGCCGTAGGCTGTGATTGCGCACGTGCCGCAGTTGTACCCATAAGTGCAGCAACCAAACAAGCTGCTACTAGCTCAGTTCGCATAGCTGCTTGCCTTCCTAGCGCTCTTAGCACGCGCCCCACAAGCGCTGCCGTTCTTAGCGTGCTGATAGCTGTAATTACAGTTTCCTGCCGCAGCAGGTTCAGGTGCCGTCAGCGCTATGAGGCCTAAGGCCAGCAAGGCACACGATAATACACGCATAGCTATATCTCCGCAGTGTTATGCAATTTGCGGTAGATTACACCTATGGGTGCAACAGGGCTAGGGCGGCAGAATTTGGACGCATGTTAATAGTCTTAACCAAAATATTGCGATGATTTTGGTGCTGTGATAGGCTGTACAAACCGCTGATATTGCTTGATTTTTATCACTGAAGTCTCGCGCTGGATTTTGTTGCACATTTTAGGGCTGCGTTGCACACTTTGTTGCACACCAAGCACTTGGCGCTAATAGCTAAATTAAATCAATGGCTTACAGCGACACAAATTTATCATAATCCTTGTGTCGGGGGTTCGAGTCCCTCCTCCGCTACCATTTTTCGGCAAAATCAGCCTGCACACACTGGCCTGCATTTTTGGTGATCGGTATCGAATGATTTGTTTCTGATTTCAAACGGATCATTCAAGCGCAAGACCCTTTTAAGCAGCGCCTATCTTTAAACCGTCATGGCCGTGAACAGCTTTTAGCGGGCTTCCGCCTTCAGCAAAAAGGTCGGCTAATCGCGCCGCTATGCTTCGGGCTGCATTGGAATCGATTTTATTGTTGAGATAAATGCCGACGATAACGTCCGATAGTTTTGGCAGGTTTTTCGATTCCTCGAGGCGCTTTAGCTTTTTTGGTGCAAGCCGATTGGCAAGGGCTGTTACGCCAAAATCCGTGGAAACGGCGGCTTCAATCCCGGAAATGCTAGGGCTTGAATAAACGATCTCAAAGCTACGTCCATCGCGTTGCAAGGCGCCTAGCATGTTCCTGCGATAAAGGCAGCCTTCGGGGTAGCAGACAATTCGAATGGGCTCTGCGCTGTCGTTCTTCTGATTGTTTCGAGCGCCATACCAGGAGATCGGCTCACGCCACGTGATTACGGCACCTTCTGCCGGTCCTTCGGAGGTCATGGCAACGGCAACATCCAACAAGCCGGAGCGGAGACCCTTTAGAAGTTCATGCGAAACATCACACACAACGTCAAAAGATAGCGTTGTTGAATCGATTTTGAGATCGCTCATAAGCGTAGGCAAAAGGTGATCCGCATAATCATTCGGAATTCCCAGCCTCAGTTTACCGCTGGAATTCCGGCTCGATATCCGAAGCATCATCTCGTCATTAAGCGCCAAGATACGCCGCGCATAGCCGGCGACGATCTCGCCAGCCTCTGTGAGCTGGGTATCATTGCCGTCTTTATCGAATAACGTAACGCCCAATAATTCCTGAAGCCGCTTCATCTGAAGGCTAATCGCCGGTTGCGATCGGCCAAGCCTGTCGCCAGCCCGCGTATAACCACGCAGGTCAATAATCGTCACGAAAGCACGGAGGATATCCGTCGGAATATTGCGCATCAACAACCTCACCAATAACGCTATCTATCCTTATGGCTCCAATGGGCGTCAATGGCCATCGCAAATGACGCCACCGGCATTGGGCTGCTTATCGGGTTATAATATTATTAAATTTCCCAAGGGGCAAAAAGCTTCACATTGTAGGTGTGGCTTAACGATAAATTGGCTCAAAATCACGCTAATTTGCTGATTTTGGAACACTTTTTACGTCATTTTCTTTTCAGTTCGGCAGCTTATGTCGCCCCGGCATATGCCTCGAAAAGCTGAAAAGTTCATTCAAAATGGAGTTGAACATGTCCGACCGCCCCAAAATTGTAGATTATCGGAACAATGGCGCCCGCCCGCAGCCGACCTTCTCAGCCGGTGAAATGAAGCGCCGTCAAGACGCGATCCGGGCCTTGATGGTCGAGCATAAGATGGATGCGGCTCTGTTCACGAGCTACCACAATATCTGCTATTTGTCGGACTTCTTGTATTGCTATTTCGGCCGCCGCTATGGCCTCGTCATTGACCATCAAAAGGCAACCTCGGTAACAGCCGCGATCGATGGTGGCCAGCCAGCGCGCCGGACCTTCGGCGATAATGTCACCTATACCGATTGGGAAAAAACCAATTATCTCTCGGCTGTAGAGGGCCTGACCAAGGGCGTGAAGCGTCTTGGCATCGAGTTCGACCACGTCAATCTGGATTTCCGTCGTGATCTCGAAGTCGCTCTGCCCGGCGTCGAACTGGTTGATATCGCCGCGCCCGCCATGCGTCTGCGCATGATCAAATCGGCCGAGGAAATCGAGCATATCACCAAAATGACCCGGATCGCTGACATTGGCGGTGCGGCTTGCGTCGAGGCCATTTCGGTCGGTGCACCCGAGCATGAAGTTGCTATCCATTCGACCAGCACCATGATTCGGGAAATCGCACGGATCTGGCCCCATGCCGAGCTGATGGACACATGGACTTGGTTCCAATCCGGCATCAATACGGATGGCGCGCATAATCCCGTGACAAGCCGCAAGATCGAGCGTGGTGATATTTTGTCGCTCAATTGCTTCCCAATGGTAGCAGGCTATT
Organism: Hyphomicrobiales bacterium; assembly: GCA_947455725.1. Taxonomy (GTDB): domain Bacteria; phylum Pseudomonadota; class Alphaproteobacteria; order Rhizobiales; family Beijerinckiaceae; genus CAIUPE01. The sequence continues at coordinate 4,023 of CANGPL010000042.1, forward strand.
ACGTCGCCCTTGAGCGTACTTTGTTTGCGGAAGAAGCCTCCAAAGAACACACCCGCCTTTGGGAAATCAATTGCCACGTCCATGATGAGGGCAAAAAGCTTCTGGTTCCGGGCGCTAAATGCTCGGATGTCGCCAAGCACTTGAACGATATCTACCGTCAGCATCAACTCTTGCAATACCGCACGTTCGGCTATGGCCACTCCTTCGGCGTACTGTGCCATTATTATGGTCGCGAAGGGGGGCTGGAGCTCCGGGAGGATTGTGACACGGTTTTGGAGCCGGGCATGGTGGTTTCGATGGAGCCAATGATTATGGTGCCAGAAGGCCGTCCGGGTGCGGGTGGTTATCGGGAGCACGATATTTTGGTGATCACGGAAGATGGAAACCGCAATATTACCGGCTTCCCATACGGACCAGAGCATCTGATCGTTCGGAAATAAGGTCTAAGGGATAACGGATAGCGCGATGCAATTGATTAATTTTTAGGCAAGTGCATAAATAACCGCGCTAACTTTTTGGGGGATTCTTTGTTCGCATAAGCATTGGCCATGTTTTCATTGGACTGATGCAGCGGCACGGATGTTGCGTGACATCGGACCGGATAACCGGTCCGATGAGGGGCGTGAGGAAATCAATATGACCGTATCGACATCAAGCGGTTACGTCGTCTTTGATAAGGTCGAAAAGACCTATGACGGTCGTGTGCTTGTCGTTAAATCGCTCGATCTGACTGTCGCGCGAGGCGAATTCCTAACCATGCTTGGGCCGTCAGGCTCGGGTAAGACCACCACCTTGATGATGCTAGCCGGGTTTGAAACGGCAACGGGTGGCGATATCTATCTTGATGGTTCAAAGATCAATCATATACCACCGCATAAGCGTGGCTTGGGCATGGTGTTTCAGAACTATGCCCTATTTCCTCATATGACGATTGCTGAAAACGTAGCGTTTCCGCTCAGGGTTCGAAATATAAACAAGGCCGATGCAGAAGCTAAAGTACGCAAAGCCCTCGACATGGTTCAGATGTCTGATCTTGGGGGAAGAAAGCCAGCACAATTATCTGGTGGGCAACAGCAACGCATCGCGTTGGCTCGCGCGCTTGTTTTTGAACCAAAGCTTCTCTTGATGGATGAACCATTAGGAGCGCTTGATAAGCAATTGCGTGAGCATATGCAGTATGAAATTAAGCGCTTGCATGAGACGCTGGGCATTACCGTTGTCTATGTCACGCATGATCAATCCGAAGCACTGACGATGTCGGATCGGATTGCTGTTTTTAATGATGGTCGCATCCAACAATTGGCTACGCCTGATGAGCTTTATGAGAAACCACAAAACAGTTTCGTTGCCCAATTCATTGGTGAAAATAATCAATTACGCGGCATCGTGAAGGATATTTCTGGTGGCCGCGCGCGTGTTGAAATTGGCAATAGCGACGTTATCGAAGCCTTGGCCATTCAAGCTGAAAGTGGCAAGCCAACCATCGTATCGGTTCGTCCAGAGCGCGTTGAAATTGAACCTATGTCGAGCGATATCGCTGCAACGGGCCGGATTGAAGAAGTTATTTATTTAGGCGATCATATTCGCATTCGAATGAATGTGTTCGGCAATTCAGAATTCATCGTCAAAGTTCGCAATGGCAGCGGCCGTAGAGGTTTCGCTGTCGGTGAAGAGGTTAAGATCGGCTGGTCGCTGCAGGATTGTCGCGCGCTAGACGTTTAAGGAATATCAGCAAGGAGTCTTTGCTTCAGGCTGATGGACGGGTGGTAACACCGTTGGGGTACATGCTTTTCGGGATGTTCCGGGCATGAAATTGGGGAGTGCTGAAATGAAGAAGTGGAATGGGAAACTTATGCTCCTAGGAGCAGTGGGTACGCTCGCTATGTCTGTGGCAGCCGCCGAGGCCGCCCAGTTGACGGTTATTTCGTGGGGCGGCGCCTACACGAAGTCGCAAACCGAAGCCTATCAGAAGCCTTGGATGGCAAAGACGGGCAACACCATCGTCTCCGCCGATTACAATGGCGGTTTGGCTGAAGTAAAGGCTCAGGTCGAAAGCAAGAATGTAACGTGGGACGTTGTTGACGTCGAAACATCCGAAGCCATCTCAGGCTGCAACGATGGTCTCTTTGAAAAGATCGATGCTTCGAAATTGCCAAAGGGTGACAATGGTGCGTCTCCAATGGACGACTTCGTACCAGGTGCGATCACCGATTGTGCAATCAGCACGATCGCTTACGCGAACGTGTTCGGCTATGATTCAACCAAATTCGCAGGTGACAAGCCTACAAAGGTTGCTGACTTCTTCGACCTAAAGAAGTTCCCAGGCAAGCGCGGCCTCAAGAAAGAAGCCAAGGTCAACCTCGAAATGGCTTTGATGGCCGATGGCGTTGCCGCTGCCGACGTCTATAAGGTTCTTGCCACCAAGGAAGGCGTTGATCGCGCGTTCAAGAAGCTCGAAACCATCAAGGGTTCGATTGTATGGTGGGAAGCCGGTGCTCAGCCTCCGCAATTGCTTGCTTCGGGCGAAGTAACCATGACGACGGCGTATAATGGCCGTCTGTTCACACCGGCGGTTACTGAGAACAAGCCTTTCGTCATCGTATGGGACGGCCAGCAACAGGTGTTCGATACCTGGGCTATTCCAAAAGGCTCGAAGAACAAAGATCTCGCTTTGGACTTCATCGCGTTCTCGACATCCACAAAGCCATTGGCTGATCAGGCCCGTTATATTCCATACGGCCCAGCCCGTAAGTCTTCGGCTCCGCTTGTCGGCAAGTTCCAAGACGACAAGACCGATATGGCTCCTCATATGCCAACCAATCCGGCCAATATGGGCAATGCCATCGTTCAGGACGTGAAGTTCTGGGCAGATCACTATGACGAGCTCAATGAGCGTTTTGTCAGCTGGATCGGCAAGTAAGATATAATGGGGGTGCGGTCATAAGATCGCACCCCTCTCTCATTAAAGGCCCGTTTATTCTATGCATTCGACATTTGACCAGAAAGCGCTAACACGACAGCTTGCAGCCGCTGAACGGCGGAACAAGGTGAAGGCGTTTCTTCTCGTCTTGCCGTTACTCCTGTTTGTTCTTGCCAGTTTCATCGTGCCGATTGCTTCGTTGGTCTGGCAGGGCGGGTATAGCGATACATTTGCAAACGCCCTTCCTGAGACGTCCAAATTATTGGGCGCATGGGATGCGCGGTCGCCCGTTTCCGAAGATTTGGTTAAAAGCTTTGTTACCGAATTAAAGGCGTCCAAACTCAAAGATCCCGCAATACCGACCCGCGTTGCAACTGTCGTCAACCGTGAGCAGTCGGGTAGCGTATCGAAGTTCAAACAGGTCATGAGTGCGAGCGATTTAGCGTCGCCTTACAAAGAAAAGTTATCAGCGTTAAGCAGCGAGTGGGATAAGCCCGATATTTGGCGGGCGATGAAAATTGTAGCGCCGTCCTTTACGCCGCGCTTTTATTTTCAAGCCGTGGATCTTCGCTTAACGGCCGAGGGCGATATCAAGCCCGAAACTGATGAAAATGCGATCCACCTTCTGTTGTTCGGCCGCACTTTAATGGTCGCGGCCTTGGTGACTTTGTTCTGCGCCTTGTTAGGCTTCCCGATCGCCTATCTGCTAGCCCATGCAGAAACCAAAACATCCAATATGCTTTTGATCATTGTGCTTCTTCCGTTCTGGACATCGCTTTTGGTGCGAACGACAGCGTGGATTGCGCTCTTGCAACAAAACGGCGTCGTCAATGATTTTCTGGTTGCCATCGGTTTGATCGACAATGATCACCGCCTTGTTATGATGTACAACATGTTTGCGACGCTTGTGGCCATGACCCACGTCTTGTTGCCATTTATGATCTTGCCGATGTTCTCCGTCATGAAAACCATCAAAGCTAATTTGGTTCGTGCCGCGCTGTCGCTTGGCGCTACACCATGGACGGCGTTTTGGCAGGTCTATTTTCCTCAGACAATACCGGGACTCGGCGCAGGCTGTTTGCTCGTCTTTATTCTGGCTGTCGGCTATTATATTACACCGGCTTTGGTCGGCGGACAGAGTGGGCAGCTGATTTCGAACATCATCGCCTTCCATATGCAAAAGACGTTAAATTGGTCACTCGCCTCAGCGATTGCCACGCTGCTATTGATCGGCGTGCTATTGCTCTATTGGCTCTACAACCGTTTGGTTGGCATTGATAAGATGAAGTTGGCGTGATGAAATACTTGAAGCTCGATTTCCCGCCTTACGCCACCGGCCTTGAGATTGCTTGGTTCTTTGCGTTTCGTGCCATCTGTATCGCGATTTTTGTCTTCCTCGTCGCGCCTATCCTTGTGATTATTCCACTCTCCTTTAACAAAGAGAGCTTCTTCAGCTTCACCAGCGGCATGCTCGCATTTAAGCCAGAAGCCTATTCACTGAAATGGTATCGAGATATTTTTGCCAATGGAATGTTGGCACCCGATGCGCCTTTAAGCCTCGATTGGTTTAAGGACAGCTGGATGCGTAGCCAGTGGATGATTGCGCTCAAAAATAGTATTTTCGTTGGTGTGAGCGCGACAGCGGTAGCCACAACACTTGGTACGCTGGCGTCTGTCGGACTATCGCGTCCGGAAATGCCGTATCGCGGATTGATAACCGGTATTTTAATTTCGCCGATGATCGTTCCCATCGTGATTACAGCCGCCGGTATGTTCTTTTTCTTTAGTCAAATCGGCCTTTCTCAAACCTATATTGGTTTAGTGCTCGCCCATGCGCTCTTGGGCACGCCGTTCGTTGTCATTACGGTAACGGCGACGCTCACATCTTTCGATCGCTCTTTGATGCGGGCCGCGGCCAATTTGGGCGCTAATCCGCTCACGGCTTTTTTCAAAGTTCAGATGCCGTTGATCTTGCCCGGTATTATATCGGGAGGACTCTTTGCCTTTATCACGAGTTTTGACGAAGTTGTTGTCGTACTGTTTTTGGCCGAGCCCGATCAACGCACGATCCCGCGGCAAATGTGGTCCGGGCTTCGTGAGCAAGTAAGTCCAACCATTCTTGCCGTAGCTACCATCCTGATCTTAATTTCTCTCGTCCTGTTGATGTCGCTTGAGTTAACGCGTCGCCGGATGGAGCGGTTAAAGATGGATGCTCACTCTTAAAATTTATCGCTCAAAGGAGTCTTTGCATGTCGCATGCGCACCACGCTCATCATCACACGGTTCCTGCACGCCACGGTAAAGCGGTTCGCCTTTCCAAAGGTCAATCGATCAAAATCATCAACACCCATGGCCATCAGGTTTGTGATACATGGGCCTTTAGTTCCTATGATCCAACGGAATTCATGTCGATGGAGCATACACGCCCAACGATCGGAACGATTTTCCCGACAAAGGGCCACAATCTCTATTCGAACCGTCGGCGCCCGATCCTGTTTTTTGCCGAAGATACGTCGCCCGGTATTCACGACACGATTGTCGCTGCCTGCGATGACTACCGCTATGGCTTGCTTGGATGCACTGAATACCATGACAACTGCACGGACAATCTGTTGGCTGCTATGCGCGCCATCCATGCACCGTGCCCCGAAGTGCCGAGTCCTTTAAATTTATGGATGAATATTCCCGTTCATGCGAATGGTGAAATTGAGTGGGGTGAGCCTCGGTCAAAGTCTGGTGATTATGTTATCTTGCGTGCCGAGATGGATGTTGTTGTCGCTATGTCTGCCTGTCCGCAGGATATTTTGCCAATCAATGGTGGCAAGCCTGTTGAGGTGCATTACGAAATCTTGAATGGCTAATTTGTTTTTCAGTCGAAAGTAAAGACATGATCCATAAACGTATCCGTCCGTTCAATACGAAAAAGACCTATCCCGAGCAGAAGCTTGATAATGATCTCGCACAAGCCGTTGTGGCACGCGGTACGATGGTGTTTGTGCGTGGACAGGTTTCACAAGATCTCGATACGCGCGAAAATGTGGCCGTTGGTGATCCTGAAGGTCAAGCCCGTATGGCAATGCAAAATGTGAAAACACTGCTTGAAGAATCGGGCAGTGATCTTTCGCATATTTGTCGGATAACCATTTACCTCACCGATATTCGGTTTCGTGAAGCGGTTTATGTGGAAATGGGAAAATGGCTAAAGGGCGTTCACTATTGTTCGACAGGTCTTGTTGTCACAGCACTTGCGCGTCCTGAATGGTTGGTTGAAATTGAAGTGACTGCTGTCATTCCAGATTAATAAAAAGGGCAGACCGCATGACCTTCTCTATTTCAGCACGTTGTGCGCGCACTGGCATGTTTGGTGTTGCTGTATCATCGTCAAGTCCTGCAGTTGCCGCTCGTTGCGCGCATGCTCGCGCGGGTGTTGGGGCTGTTGCTACACAAAACATAACCGATCCAACAATCGGCCCGCGCGGCCTTGATTTGATGGCATCGGGGTTATCGGCAGCTGATGCTCTGGCCCGCATTAAACAAACTTCGAGTTATATCGATTATCGGCAAATCGCTTTTGTTGACCGGATCGGTAACTCGGTGACGCATTCTGGCGATAAAGCACTTGGTATTTTCAATGCCATTGCGTTTGAAAATGGTGCCGTCGCTGGCAATTTATTGGCGAGCGAGGCCGTGCTTCAAAACATGGCGGATTATTTCCAAGCCCATAGTGATGCCGATTTAGGCGATCGATTGATTGGTACCATGCAGGCTGCGATGAAGGCGGGCGGCGAAGCGGGCCCCGTTCACTCCGCTGGTATGATCCTTGTTCGTGACGTGGCTTGGCCTGTAGCAGATCTCCGCGTCGATTGGCACGAGACCGATCCGATTGGAGAGCTTGCCAATCTATGGGATCGCTGGAAGCCGCAAATGGATGCCTATATCACGCGAGCACTTAACCCCACCGAGGCGCCGTCCTATGGCGTGCCCGGTGATAAATAGAGAGCCAAAGAACACCTTTCTCTTTTATTCTCCTTAAGCGGCGATCAATTCAGAACTCAACCGCTCTAAAAATACAAGGCATGCATCCAGCTGTGCCATCGACACAAACTCATCCGGCTTATGCGCTTGCGCAATATCACCCGGGCCGCACACAATCACTGGCACACCAAGCTGCTCGTTGAAAAGTCCCCCTTCCGTCCCAAAAGAAATTTTGCCAGCAGCATTGCTTTCCACCAAACGCTGAACGCGGGTGAGGGCAGGGCTGTCAGATGGTGTTGCAAGCCCGGGATAGCGATTGAAAATTTCAATCGCGACGCCCGTTCCCGGGAAGCGTTCGGAAACGCGTTCCGTTAATTGACGGGCTTGATCAAACAAGACATCAAGCAAGTCATCCGCATTTTGCGACGGAATATTGCGGATCTCAAATTCGAGATTGCATTCACTCGGAACGATGTTCAGCGCCGTGCCACCCTTAATGGTGCCGATATGGAGCGTCGTTACGGGAACAGTAAAGCCATCATCTCGTATCGCACCGTTCAAAATAATATCTTGCTGCTTGCGAATAGAAGTTATCATATCATTGGCAAGGTGAATCGCATTCAATCCGTCCAAGGCTTGGCTTGAATGGCAGGAGTGGCCTGTGCATTTAATATGCCCCGCTACTTTGCCTTTATGGGCAATGACAGGTTCCATCATGGTTGGTTCACCAACGATGCAAAGTTCAGGTAGAGTTGCGAGCGAAGGCAATTGGTCAATGACACGGCGAACGCCAATGCAGCCCACTTCCTCATCATAGCTGAAAACCATTTGATAAGGTTTAGCTAAGGTGCGAGGAGCCAATTGTTCTGCCACAGCAAGCACGCAGGCGATGAAACCTTTCATATCCGCCGTACCTCGGCCATAGAGATTTCCGTGACGTTCCACCACTCTAAACGGATCGCTCGTCCAAGCCTGTCCGGCAACAGGAACGACATCACTGTGGCCAGAAAGCAGAACACCCGGCCTATCCTTTGGGCCAATGCTTGCAAACACATTCGCCTTCGTTCGCTCTTCATTGAAGATAAGCGATGATGCAATACCGGCACGCTCTAATAAGGCACGGATATAATCGATCATGGCAAGATTTGAATCCGAACTGATGGTCGGAAACGCAATCAGATCGTCAAGAATATTCCGCGCGCGAACACTTAATCCGATCATGCGGAAAGCTCACTTGCCAACCATTTTGCAAAATCAAAATTGGGACGCTCGAGATGGGAGAGGTGACCCGGACGGGCATGGGTTGATAATAAACCTTGATAGACGCGCTCGGTGCAGCCTTTGTCTTCCACATTGACTTCGTCGAGTAGTGTTTTGAGCTTTTTAAAATGCTCGTCGGTATCAGCGTCATCAAGAAAATCGCGTGACATTCCACCACCAAAGCGAACCTGCACCTTTGCTGGCCCAAGCGGATGCAAAGAGAGATACCAGAAATAACCCGGTGTTAGCGTAATGAGCAGACTTGGATATAGTGCAAGTAAATATGTCATACGACGACGGTCACCGATCAGCCGCGTGTTAGTGCGATGCGCATTACCAATTTTGAAACTTGGGTCTTTAAGGATCGTATGAAAATTGAAATGTGCTTCGCCAGGAGGGCAGATCATTTCATCAAGCTTCGATAATCCACCTATGGTGCCGGCATGGCACACGGGAAGATGATAACTCTCCATAAAGTTTTCGGCCAAGACCTTCCAATTCGTTCCCCAAACAAATTCTTCTGAAAAGGCTTCGACATAATTTTCCATATCGTAATCGGCGATCATCGTAGCCACGTCGCTAAATTGCTGCGCGACGTGTGGAGCATCTGGATTGAGGGACACCATGATCCAGCCAAGCCATTCTTCGCAGCGCAATTGTGGCAAACGGTAGTCGCCGACAGCGAAGTCTTTATTCTGTTTCATCGCAGGCGCGGCTCGTAAATATCCATCAGCGTTATACGTCCAACCGTGATACGGACATACGATGGTCGATTTGTTGCCTTTACCTTCAAGCAGCGTCGACATCCGATGGAGGCACACATTGGATTGCGCCCTGAGAGCGCCATCTTGGCCACGGATTACCATAATAGGTTGGCCAGCAAGGTTGAGGGTGAGGTAATCCCCTGGCTTTGCAAGCGAGGTTGAACGTCCTGCACAAAACCATTGTTTGGCAAAAATTCTCTCAACCTCGAGCTTCGCAAATTCTTCAGACGTGTAGACGCTTTTAGGCATAGCCCGTGCATGCTCAAATCCGGCGGCTACATTGGCAACGAGCTCTTCAACGGGCGATATTGCTTTCGCGTTGTCCAACATCTTTCGATCCTCAAAAAGGCTTAAAGTACTTAATCGTGCATCCTAATCGCGTGTTGTGCAACTGTCTTTGTCACGAGAGGCTATGCGCTGAATGCAATGGGGAATCTTGATTGGTCGCTCTTGCCACTTTTTCCGGCGGATGCGAGGTTTATCTAAGAAATACCATAACGTCCGAATCGGAGCGCGTTTTTCATGTCCATGATCCCAGCCCATCTTTCCGCTTCAGTTCGACACATCAAGGCTGGCCGCCGCGATGCCATTTCCGATAACGCGGCTATTGAGACGACGGTGAAGGACATCATCACTTCGGTCCGTGAGCGCGGCGATGCTGCTGTTCGCGATTATTCAAAGGCCTTTGATAAAGTCGATTTGGGTCCCCTTGAAATTACCGCTGCCGAGCGTAAGGCGGCGTTGGACGGTCTGGAAACGCAATCGCGTAAAGACACGGAATTTGCCATTGAACGCGTGCGAGAATTTGCCAAAGCTCAGCTTGCCACTATTCTGCCACTTGAAGTTGAGACGCTGCCCGGTCTTCACCTCGGCCATCGCGTGATCCCCATCGAGAAAGTTGGTGCCTATGTTCCGGGCGGGCGCTATCCGCTATTATCGGCACCCGTAATGACGCTTGTTCCAGCAAAAGTTGCTGGCTGTGATGAGGTCATTGCTTGCCTTCCGCCAACGGCCCATCCGGCGATGATTGCAGGGTGCCATCTTTCAGGCGCTGATCGCATATTCCGGATTGGCGGTGCGCAGGCCATTGCAGCAATGGCATGGGGAACTGAATCGGTGCCATCGGTTGATAAGATCGTTGGTCCGGGCAATGCCTATGTCAACGAAGCAAAACGTCAAGTCTTCGGCCGCGTTGGTATTGATCAATTAGCCGGTCCGAGTGAAATCTTTATCGTGGCCGATGAGACGGGCGATCCTGAAATGATCGCAACGGATCTTTTGGCCCAAGCCGAACATGATGTTCGCACCCGCGTTGGTTTGATTACAACGGATGTCAAACTTGCCGAAGCTGTCCTCAAGCAGGTTGAAATTCAGCTAGAAGGGCTTTCAACGGCAAATGTTGCAGCGCCTGCATGGCGCGACTATGGCGAGATTGCCGTGTGTGCCGATGACGCTGCCATGATTGCCTATTCCGATTTTATTGCGGCTGAACATTTGCAAGTTCACACCGCTGATCCACACGCCACAGCGAAGAAACTTCGCAATTATGGATCCCTATTTATTGGGGAAATGGCGAGCGTTGTTTATTCTGATAAATGCTGTGGTACCAATCATACGCTACCAACCATGGCAGCGGCGCGTTACACGGGCGGGCTTTGGGTTGGCTCTTATGTCAAAATTTGCACCCATCAATGGCTCGATGCGCGTGGCGTAGCAGCGGTTGCGCCACCGGCGGTTCGTCAAAGCGCCACGGAAGGACTAGAAGGCCATCGCCGCGCGGCTGCTTTCCGGCAGAATCGTCAATAGTGCAGAAGGTATTTGCATAGATTTCTATCGACGCGATGCGATATGTACTGCGAGATATTCGGCATCATGCCATACACCCCAAATAAAGGGTGAAGCGCGGCGCGCAAGCCATGCAAGTCCGAGGAAATAAAGGCCCGGAATTTTAGCTACGCCACGCTCATGAGCAGGCCGCCCTTTGTCATCAAACGTGTCGAGTTTCAACCAATCAAAATCAAGCGCATAGCCTGTGGCCCAAATAATAGACGTAACACCGGCATCGGCTAAATCAAGTTCAAGCAGCGGTTCGCGCATGCAGAGTGGGTCAGGCCGTATGATTTTTGCTTCGGGTTCTTCTGGCATGTCGAGATTATGCTTGCGCGCATAGAGATCAGCCTCTTCTAACACGGAGAGGTAATTGGCATCGCCTCGCTCAATCGTCTCGGCAAGATCCGGGGCAAATTGAATGACGCCATTTTTGTATTGGCCAGCACGGCCAACAAGCGTCATTCCGCGTTCGGCAAACTCTCGGAAATCAATGGTCTGTCCGCCATGGGCACCGCTGACTGAGATGGTGACATGTTCAGTAGCGGGATCGCGTGTCTTTGCGTCCCATTTTCCTAAAACGCCGAGCCACCATACAAAATCGCGTCCGCGATAGCGGCGCGGTGGCCGATCATGCGGGCCAATCGACAGATAAACGCGTTTGCCGGATCGCAATAATTCATCCGCAATCTGCGCACCCGAAGACCCTGCACCAACGACGAGAACCGCTCCTTCCGGTAATTGTGCGGGATTGCGATACGAGCTTGAATGAATCTGCATCAAGCCTGAATCGACTGGCACATTCGTGGGAATAATCGGGCGTTGAAATGGCCCTGTTGCCACCACAACATTCTTGGCCTCCAACACGCCTTCGGATGTTTCAACCTTGAAGCCAGAGCCATTTGCATTGGACGAAAGCGATGTAACATTGATGCCTGAGCGGATAGGGGCCTTGATCATATCGGCATAAGCTTCGAAATAGTTAACAATCATATCGCGCGTAGCAAACGCATCAGGATCAAGATTCGGAAACGTCATTCCAGGAAAGCGATCATGCCAAGCCGGACCGTTGGCAACCAAGGAATCCCATCGTTCTGAACGCCAGCGCTCCGCAATACGGTGACGTTCTAAAACAAGGTGGGATAAACCCTGTTTACTCAAATGCTCGCTCATTGCGAGGCCAGCCTGCCCGGCTCCTATAACAAGCGTATCGACTGTTTCGATGGGCATTTTGGTATCCTGTCCTGAACATTTTGAAGAAAAACATCGGAAAAGTATATTTATCTATATCGTTTTGATATTTAACCAGTAAATACGAATAGAAAAGAAAAATTATAAAAATTTTTATTATTGCATACAACTATGTGCGTCGTCGTAGTTGTTATTATCGTAAGGACGATACTCGGGCGCTGGCTCGATGAACTCTATATTTATGATATTATAGCTGCCTACCGTGTAATAATTTATCACAAAAATTAAGATAATTATTAGCGCTCATTTATAGTTATAGCACCTCAATCCAAAAGACGCTGTATAGACCGTAGCCTCCCTCCGCTACCACCGATACAGCGGTTTTTTGTCCAGGCTTATCGAGAAGCGCTAACGCGCTGAGATCACCTATTATTTTTAGGTTCACACGGCCTTTCTCCGGCATAGCAACGAGATGCTTTCCTCGCCGCGCAAACCGGCCAGGACAATGCGGATCTTTTCCTCCGCTGAATACGTCTGGCGAGCCTTGCGGCGGATGTTCTTGACCAGCTTGTCAGCCGCGTCCTTCGAAGTTTCAGGTTTCTTCATCATCTCGATCTCCTAATCGATAAGATGAACCAGAAATCCTCCGTTGTTCAAATCCTCAAATCAGACCCACGAGTGCTGACGTCAGACAGTAGCTGTAATGAATATATAATTAATAATTCTAATTTGGATTTGACTGGCGAAATTGGTTCTGAAAGACTAATTGATCTAGGATCGGGGGCGATTAATGTTTCCAAAAATTATAATTCCAGTAAATCTTGATCGAATAGAAAAGAGCAAATCATGCTTTAAGCGATCGGTTGAGTACGCGAGCCATCATAAGGCGGATGTTCGCCTAATTTTTGTGTGCTCAATGATACCACTAGCCAATTTTGGTGTGTACGGAGTAATCGAAATTGCAAGGCAAGATAAAAAAATATACGAAGATGCCATAGGCGCGTTAGCTAATTCCCTTGAATATCCACGTGATAAAATTTCGACTACTGTCCGTGAGGGAATAGTATATGTTGAAATTATAGAAGAAGTCGATTTTTATAAACCAGATCTCATTATATTCTCTTCGAAATACCCCACGACATCGGATCTTTTTTTTGGCTCTTTGACGTCAAAAATCTGTGCACGAACGAAATGCGCCAAGCTTTTTCTTAGATGAATAATCTCTACCTATTTAAAATTAGTATGTACGACATTAATTTGAGTACACAAATTTAAATAGCATAGAAATTTTAAAGATCCGATTTTAATTTTAGCAAAATATATGGTAATTTTTGGATTGCTCCCGTTCTCTTTGGGCGTATTTAATTCATTGAGATCGTCTATGGATATTTCTATTTTGATTTAGACGGTCAGAAAATATCACTTGGTTCTATGCCTCCAATATTTTTGTAATAGTTTTGGGCGAGTTTTAGTTAAGATCTAACTCGTAAATCAGCTTCCTTATTTTTAATTCTAAGCTATCTTAACCCAAGTCAAAAAATTGAATTTCATCGTTAAAAATGGGGAGGTCGATCATGAGAACTAATCCGGTAAAAACGGCGCTTGGATCTGGACAGGTTGCCTTTGGCACCATGGTTTTTGAATTTTTTACGCCCGGTCTTTGCCAAATTCTCCATGTGGCCGGAGCAAGCTTTGTTATTCTTGATATGGAACATAGCGGCGTCGGCATTGAAACGATTAAAGCCCAGATTGCTTTTGCGCGCGGGATCGGCATCGTTCCCATGGTGCGTGTACCGGGGTGTTATTATCATTTGATCGCCACCATTCTTGATGCGGGCGCATTGGGCATTATGGTTCCTATGGTCGAGACGGTCGAGCAGGCAGAACAGATAGCATCGTGGACGCGATATCGCCCAGAAGGCGTTCGCGGATTGGCATTCTCCATGGCGCATGATGATTATTTAGGCGGCGATGTTGTCGACAAGATGCAGACGGCAAACGAGCGAATTATGGCCATTGCTTTGATCGAAACGGCGAAGGGAATTGAAAACGCTGAAGCGATTATGGCGGTTCCTGGAATTGACGTGGGATGGCTTGGCCATTTTGATTTAACCGACAGTATGGGTATTGCAGGTCAATTTGATCATCCGCGCTTTGAAGCGGCTGTGGCGCACTTAATTTCGGCGTGTAACAAGGCGGAAAAGCCCGCAGGATTCTTAGCTGGCAATGCCGAGGTGGCCCGTGCTTGGCAGGCGAGGGGTTTTCGCATGTTCTGCCTTGGTACCGACATTGCTTTGTTGAAAGATACATTGGCTAAAGCAATCGGTGACAGTAAAATACAACGCTAGCAGCGTTTATCTGCCGCCCGACACGTTAAGAATGGATCCCGTAACGTAGGATGCCGCTGGCGATAAAAGCCAGATCACAGCTTCCGCAATCTCTTGCGGTGTTCCTGCTCGCTTCATGGGTAATTGGGGTGCAAATTTTTCGAGAAAGGCATTTCCGCCATGCCAGTCATGGATAGGCGTGTCGATGACCCCGGGTCGCACGGCATTAATGCGGACGCCTTCGGTGGCAACCTCACGTGCAAGTCCGATGGTCAATGAATCCACCCCCCCTTTGCTGGCAGCATAATGAACCTCGTTGGGCAATCCACCAAGAACGGCTGCCATGGACGAAATGTTGACAATGGCTCCCCCTTTGCCGCCGCGTGCTGTGGACATACGTTTCAGCGCTTCCCGACAGCAAAGAATGGGACCGGCGAGGTTAACCCTTAAGGTTCTCTCGACTGTTGCTGCGCTAATGTCGGCGATCGGCTTTACTTCCACAATGCTGCCTGCATTGTTGACCAGCGCCGTAATCGTGCCGAGCTGTTCATCGATTTCTTTGAAGAGGCGAAGGATATCCGATTCAACGGCCATATCGGCTTGAATCGAAATGGCCTTCCCCCCCATCGAGCGTAGAGATTGAACGAGACTTTCGGCCTCGTCCCTATGCTGCGCATAGTGCACCGCTACGGCATATCCATTTTTGGTCCCTGCCTCCGCAATGGCTCTACCGATGCCACGATTGGCACCAGTTACCAGCATAACCCCATTACTTTGTGCAGAATTGGCCATAGACTGACTTTCTGGTTGGAGATTGAAAAAGTATTCATACTGATTAACAATTAAGTTTAACAGACGAACGGGGGGATGCGCCATGGAAAATCAAAAAAAGACACGGATCGGCCTGATCGGCTGCGGCTTTTATGCCCAAAACCATTTGCATGCTTGGACTGACCTTCGAAGTGAGGGCGCAGAACTGGTTGCTGTTTGCGATATGGATGCCAGCAAATCTGCAGCCGCCGCGCAGAAGTTCGGAGCTACCTCCTATACCGATGCCCAGACCATGTTTGACAAGGAGAAGATCGATCTTGTCGATATCACAACCCAAATGGGAAGCCATAAGGCGCTCGCAGCAATGGCAGCAGAACGGAGCATTGCCGCCGTTGTTCAAAAGCCCTTCGCGCCAAGTTGGGCCGATTGTATCGATATTGTCGAAACAGCCAGATGGCATAAGACGTGGCTGGCCGTGCATGAGAATTTTCGCTTTGCGACGACAATGCAACGCGTTCGGGCTGTTATTGATTCAGGGGCCATCGGCACACCAAATTGGGCCCGTCTTTCCTTCCGCACGGGCTACGATGTTTATAAAGGACAGCCCTATCTCGCCGAAGAAAAGCGGCTCGTTATTTTGGACGTCGGAATCCATGTTCTAGACCTCGCTCGATATTTTCTAGGTGAAGTTGAACATCTCTCGTGTGAAACACAAAAGCGTAATCCGAATATTAAAGGTGAAGATACGGCGACCATATTGATGCGTCATAGCTCGGGTAGCGTTTCGATTGTCGAGTCGACCTATCAATCGAAAAAAATTCCCGATGCCTTTCCTGAAACGCTTGTTGAAATCGAGGGTTCGGATGGGACGATCGTTGTTACACGCGGTGAAAAAATGCAGGTCACAACACAAGGAATCTTTTTCGAAGAACAGATTGGAAGCCCCCTTCTATCCTGGACAAGTAGGCCTTGGCACGGATCGCAAGAAGCCGTTCTTCATACAAACCGGCACATGCTTGAATCATTCCGTGCGGGACGTACTGCTGATACATCAGGTGAGGATAATCTGAAAACCTACGCGCTGGTTGAAGCAGCCTATGAGGCGGCGGCAACAGGCCGCGCTGTCAAGCCACCCGCATGGACACCAAAGTCCTAATCGAGGCTTATAAAGGCAACGCTACCGAATATTTAATTTGATCCAAAGCGAAACTCGACTCGATTGAGGCAACGCCGTCAAGTCGTGTTAACTTCTGGCGAAGAAATTGCTCGTATCCCATGTGATCGGGAGCCACGACGCGCATGAGATAATCGCGTGTGCCTGTCATCAAATAGCATTCAACCACTTCAGGCCATTTTGCGATTGCACTCGCGAATTGCTCAAGTTCTTTTTCTTTCTGCCTTTCCAGTTTAACGGACACAAAAACAGACACCGGCAAACCAACGACTTTTTGATCAACCATCGCTGAATAGCGCGTGATGATACCGTCATGCTCGAGGCGGCCAATGCGCCGGTGGCAGGGTGATGCGGTCAGTCCAACCTGATCTGCGATTTCCTGAAGTGTTAGCCGACTATCGGTTTGAAGCAGCGCGATAATTTTACGATCGATAGCGTCAATGATCATTTGGAAAATCCTTCCACTAATTTTCAATTATTAGAAACATATTCTAAAAATATAATTAAATACACAAAATTTGCATGAATTTACCTTGCTCTTCAGCATAAAATGCCTTTGTCACCCTCGCGGAGGATACGGCGATGATTTTACCCATAGAAAGTGCTCAGATCAGTACCTTACGCGCTATTGAACAAAAGCTACTTTGGCTTTCGACATGGATGATTCATAACGCGAATCATATTCGGCCCAATGAGGACGGCCTGAAAATTGGAGGACACCAAGCTTCATCGGCTTCTCTTGTGACGATTATGACAGCGCTTTGGTTTTCTATTTTGCGCCCTGAAGATCGGGTCGCTGTTAAGCCTCATGCTAGTCCGGTTTATAACGCCCTCCAATATTTGCTGGGCCACCGAACGCTACATGATTTGGAACATTTTCGCGGATTTGGTGGGACGCAATCCTATCCATCCCGCACCAAGGATGGTGAAGATGTTGATTTTTCAACTGGGTCGGTGGGCTTAGGCGTCGCGCAAACCCTTTTTGCCTCCCTCGCTCAAGATTACGTTCACCTGAAGGGTTTTATGGGTCAACGGCCAGAAGGTCGATTGGTTGCTCTTGTGGGTGATGCCGAGCTGGATGAGGGCAACATTTATGAAGCGCTGATTGAAGGATGGAAACAAGGACTACGGAATTGTTGGTGGATTATCGATTATAACCGCCAAAGTCTCGATGCTGTAATCCGTGAGGGTCTATGGGAAAAAATAGAGGTAATTTTTCGTAATTTTGGGTGGGACGTTGTAATCCTTAAATACGGATCACGGATGGAAGAGGCATTTGGGAAACCGGGCGGAGCCGTACTACGAAGTTGGATTGATCGGTGTCCAAACCAGCTTTACGCCGCCTTATGTTTTCAAGGTGGCGCTTCGTTCCGAAAGCGCCTTCTTGATGATATTGGTGATCAAGGTGATGTCACACGCTTGATAGATTGCTATTCAGACGATGACTTATTGGCGCTTATGTCAAATCTCGGTGGGCATGATTTGCCGACATTGCTCCATGCCTTTTCAAACGCCGGTCGGGATCGGCCAGTATGCTTTATTGCCTACACGATTAAAGGGTTGGGATTACCTTTTCAGGGTCATAAGGATAATCACTCAGGCCTCATGACGCCTTTGCAAATTGAAACGTGGAAAAAAAGCCTGAACATTCGAGACGGAAAGGAATGGGATTTTTACGAAGGTCTTGGATCGCAATTGGCGGAATGCCAGAAAATAATTACGGATCGTGCCGAGATTTTTTCTCAGCCAAGACGATTAGCGGCGAAGGCCATTACGGTTCCCGATAGGTTAGACTATCGCCATGAAAAAGTAATGTCGACGCAGCAGGGCTTCGGATTAATTTTGCAAGATTTAGCAAAATCCGATCATTCAGTCGCCGATCGGATTGTAACCTGTTCTCCTGATGTCACGGTTTCAACCAATCTTGGATCATGGGTTAATAGGCGCGGTCTTTTTGCTCATGACACGGTTGCTGATCTCTTTCGAAAAGAAAAAATACCATCAACATTCACATGGGATTTTTCACCATCTGGACAGCATTTTGAATTAGGCATTGCCGAAAATAATCTTTGCTTGATGCTCGCTGCCTTGGGTCTTTCACACAGCATAAATGGCGAGCGTCTTCTGCCGATAGGGACACTTTATGATCCGTTTATTAGTCGGTGTCTCGATGCACTTAATCATGCCTGTTATCAAGATGCACGTTTCATTCTCGTGGGTACACCATCAGGCGTAACGCTTGCGCCGGAAGGTGGCGCGCATCAATCGATTGGCACACCCTTGATTGGCATGGCCCAAGATGGGCTGGCGAGTTTCGAGCCTGCCTTTGTTGATGAACTCGAAGTAATCATGCGATGGTCTTTGAACTACCTCCAGAAATCGGGCGCACGTGCGAAGTCAAATGAGCTGTCAGGAACGGAATGGGTGCGGGACGAGCAGGGTGGATCGGTCTATTTGCGGTTATCAACACGGATGATGGAACAACCGCTCCGTGAGCTTGATGCCGAGTTAGAAGAAAACATGATTGAAGGCGCGTATTGGCTGCGCCAACCGGGCCCAAATCCCGATTGTGTGATCATAGCCACAGGCGCCGTGATACCAGAAGCGATTCAAGCGGTTGGCCTTCTTGCAGGTAAAAGGCGTGACGTTGGTCTATTGGCGGTAACGTCGGCCGATCGATTAAATGCGGGATGGAATGCCGCAACAAAAGCGCGATCTCTGGGTGAGGCTCGAAAAATATCAGCCATTGAAAAACATATGTCGCTTCTAGCATCCCATACGCTTTTGGTAACCGTTATGGATGGACACCCGGCCACACTATCTTGGATTGGTAGTGTGCGTGGTCATCGCACCATTCCACTGGGTGTCGAACATTTTGGACAGAGCGGTACCATCAAAGATCTATATAGGCATTTTAGAATTGACGCCCAGGCGATTCTGGAAGCCGTTCAATCCTCCTCCGCTGGCCGCCGCCTGATTTAAGTCGGGTTTGTTGGTGAAGCCGCAACGGCGGCTGCCTTCGCTTGGGGTTTACGATATCTCACGCGCTGGGCATCGATAAACATAGCGAACATGATGATTAACCCTTGGATCACTTTGACCCAGAACACCGAGACACTCATCAGGTTAAGCCCGCGATCGATTGTCGACAATAATAGAACGCCCCCCAAGGCGCCCAGCATCGTGCCGCGGCCGCCTTGCAAGCTGATGCCGCCAATGACTGCTGCCGCCATTACGGTAAAGATATAGCCGTCACCGAGATTGACTTGAATAGAACCGACGCGGCCCGCCAGCATCCAGCCAGCCAAAGCCGCAAGGCCGCCGCTTATTATATAGGCCTGCCGGACGCGCTTATCAGCATCAATTCCCGATGCGATGGCTGCCTGCTTATTACCGCCAATGGCGTAGAGTTCACGGCCGAACCGGCGATGGTTGAGAACAATATGACCGATGATAAAGATAAGGCCTGTCGCCACAACGCCAACGGGAATTTTAATAAGATCCGGAATTTCAAAAAGCGATTCATGGCCGAGCCAGAAATATATTTCGGCCGGTGGAAAATTTAGTCCGCTAATCGGCTTGCCTTGTGTGAAAGCCATCATCAAACCGCGCAAAATGAGGAGCATTGCCAGTGTGACAATGAAATTATTCATTTTGCCGACGGTTATCAGCAGTCCGTTTATATAGCCGAACAGCGAGCCTGTAATGATGATAACCGCGATGGAGAGATAGGGATTAATCAAAACTCCGCCGCCCCAATAGGGGGGCGTCGCAGGAACGATCAAATACATGCCAAACAGCGCGCAGACACCGAGGGTTGATTCAGAGGAAAGGTCAAAATTGCCGCTGATAAGCACGAAAGTTTGACCTACCACTAAAATGCCAAGTACCGCGGCGGCGGTAAAAATATTGGTGATATTGGTCGACGTCAGAAATACCGGCGATTGAAAGACAAAGAAGATAAATACACCAACCAAAATAACCCAAATCAAATGATCCAGAAGGGTGGGAATATGTTTAGACGCTTGCATTGGTGGTCTCCAAAGTCTCGCCTTCAATTGCGGCTAATAAAAGCGCTGTCGTAATCGGTTCACGATTCTTTCGGAATTCGCGAATAATCCTGCCACGATAAAACACGACAATACGATCGCAAATGTCCATCAATTCGCTAAGCTCGTCCGAGACTACCGCGACGGCCACGCCACGTTGGCTGAGTTGATCGACAATCCGAAGCAGTTCAACCTTTGCCTGAACATCGACGCCCTGGGTCGGTTCATCCAGTATCAGCACTTTAGGCTCAGTGGCGGCAAGTTTGGCCACAACGACTTTTTGTTGATTGCCACCGCTTAGATTTTCTACAGCCGTCTCCATGCTCGGTGTCTTGATACCCAAAACATTGATAAAATCGGACACAAGCCTTTTCTCTTTAGCACTGTCGATCAGGCCCAAAGATTGCTCCAGTCTGTCAAGCACCGACAGCGAAACATTGTCCCGGACGCTACGGATTGCAACGATTCCAAGCCCGTGCCGGTCGCGTGGCAGATAGGCTAATCCTTGTTTTAGCGAACTGATCGGGCTGCCATCGATATAGGGAGCGTCATTCAGCATCACGCTGCCGCTGCCCAAGGGCTCCAACCCGAATAATCCCCGCGCCAGTTCACCGGGGCCGCTCCCTTCCAAGCCAGTCAAGCCGACAACTTCGCCTGCATTTAGCGTTAATTGAACATCCGTATAGGCACCAGGTCTGTTTAATCCATTGATGGATAGGACGGGATTGCCGATCTTTCCGCTCTCTCTTTTGTATCGCTCAACATTGGCACCGCTGATCAGCCTGATCAATTCGGGTTGAGTAATGTCCTTTACAGGTGAAACTCCTGCCACAACGCCATTGCGCATGACAGTCACGTGATCGGCTACTTCAAAGATTTCTTCCAAATAATGTGAGATGTAGATGAAGGATGCGCCACGCGCTCTTTGCCGCCTGACAAATTCGAAAAGCTTTGCGACATCATGCTTGGGTAAAGGCGCTGTCGGTTCATCCAGAATAATGACGCTTGCATCCGCAAAAAGGGCGCGAGCAATTTCAATCATTTGACGTTCGGCGACCGTTGTATCTTCCATCAACCGAGACACATCGATATCGATGTCGAATTGTCCCAGTTTTTCCTGGGCGTCGCGATACATTTTTTTCCAGTCGACGAAACCACCCCAACGGAGCGGCAGCATGCCGGAATAGACATTTTCCGCGATACTCAGTCCCGGTACAAATTTGGCATGCTGTGCCACGAGCGCGATACCGGCTTGTTTGGCTTTGGCCGTGTTCAAATTTTCATGGATTTCACCACGTATCCGGATCGTCCCCGAGTCGGGTGTATAAAGACCCGTCAATACGTGCATCAAGGTTGATTTGCCAGCGCCGTTTTTCCCCAACAAGGCATGAATTTCTCCTTGCTTTACAGAGAACGAAACTGAATCAAGTGCCCTTACTCCAGGAAACGCCTTAACGATATCGACCATTTCAACCACAGGAGTGGAATGTTCATCGTCCATCCTGGATCTCCAATCCGCTTATGGGCCACATCATAGATAAACCGGCGCGGCTTAATATCAAATCAAGCCGCGCCCTGTTGTTTCCTAGATAGGATGATTAGCCGCCATTCTTCTTCTCGATGTTGCCCCAAAGGCGTTCATCGTTCATGTTTGACTGGTTAATCGCCGTCGTTGACAGGAAGAGCTGCATACCAACGTCGGACTTTTCAACGCGAGCAGGCGACCAAAGCGTGCCGTCCTTCTTGACTTCACCTGGCGTTGCAGGTTGTCCCTTCAGTTGCTTTTCGATGAAATCGGCGGCAAGAACTCCGAAGTCAGGAATAGGCTGGTTGGAAGCATGGTCGAACTTCTTGGCACGCATCAACTCGAGTGCCGAAAGGCATGCGTCAACGCTTGCAAGGAAGATGTGGCCCTTCTCGCCCGA
>CANGPL010000043.1 GCA_947455725.1 Hyphomicrobiales bacterium
GCAAGCTTGGCGGCAACGCGTGCAATTGGGAAGCCGGTTGCTTTGGATGCCAAGGCCGAGGAGCGCGAGACGCGCGGGTTCATTTCAATGACGATCATGCGGCCATTTTCGGGATTAACCGCAAATTGGACGTTCGAGCCGCCGGTTTCGACGCCAATCTCGCGCAATACGGCGAGCGAGGCATCGCGCATGATCTGGTATTCTTTGTCGGTCAGGGTCAGGGCAGGGGCAACCGTGATGGAGTCGCCTGTATGCACGCCCATTGGATCGATGTTCTCGATCGAGCAGATGATGATGCAATTATCCGCTTTATCGCGGACGACTTCCATCTCGTATTCTTTCCATCCCAGCACGCTTTCCTCAACCAACACTTCATTGGTGGGTGAAGCGTCGATGCCGCGCTCGATGATTTCGATGAATTCCGCTTTGTTGTAAGCAATACCGCCGCCGGTGCCACCCATGGTGAAGGACGGGCGGATAATGGCGGGCAGGCCGATATCGGCCAAGGCTTCAAGCGCTTGTGGAAGGGTTTTGATGTGGTGCGAGCGCGGTGTATCGAGGCCGATTTTGGTCATCGCATTGCGGAACAATTCGCGGTCTTCGGCTTTATCAATGGCCTCGGCGGTGGCGCCGATCATCTCGACATTGTATTTTTCGAGCACACCCATTTTTTTGAGCGAAAGCGCGCAATTGAGCGCTGTTTGCCCGCCCATTGTGGGGAGAAGCGCGTCGGGGCGCTCTTTTTCGATGATTTTGGCGACGATTTCCGGCGTGATTGGTTCGACATAGGTGCGGTGCGCCATGTCGGGGTCGGTCATGATGGTGGCAGGGTTCGAATTGACGAGGATGACGCGGTAGCCTTCCTCTTTCAGCGCCTTGACCGCTTGCGTGCCAGAATAATCAAACTCGCAGGCCTGGCCGATAACGATGGGGCCTGCGCCGATGATCAGGATCGAGGAAATGTCTGTGCGCTTTGGCATGGTGCTCGTTCACTCGCCTTCAACTATCACCGCGCGACTCGGATGATGCCGCGCACATAAAAAAAGGCCGCGCTTTTTGGCCAAAAACGGGCCATAGCGCGTCCTTAGAGGACAAACTTGGACGAGAGTGTGTGTATTTCAACCCATCTCACCCCTAATCTGAGGTCTTCTAGCCGAGAATCATGGCTGAGGGAAGGCAAGGGCTCGTTTTTTCAAGGCCAAAGCGTGACCTTTCCACCAAAAGCCATTATGGGTTGAGGATGTCTCAATCTGCGCCATTTCGCCTGTTTCGCCAGCTCATTGCCTTTATTGGCGTTGGAGCGGTCGCTACCACGCTTGATTATGCCGTTTTTCTGGTCGGTTTTTTCATTTTTAGCGTTGATCCGATCATCGCTGCGCTTATGGGGTATGCGGCGGGTGGGGCTTTGTCTTATGGGTTAAGCCGGAAGCATGTTTTTAAGTCCGAGCGGTCGCATCGCTCGGCAGTTTGGCGGTTTATGGCGGTGATGGCGGGTGGATTTTTGCTCACCGGCTATGCCATGCGGATTTTTGTCGACGGATTGCTGCTCGCGCCGATTGTCGCCAGAATTCTGACCTATGGCGTCGTTTTAGTGTTTAATTTCCTGACACACCGCTTTTTTACGTTTGGGCGGATATAAATTTGAAACAGTAATAATTTAGGAAAATTAGCATATAATTTCCCTAACGTCAAGTTATATTTTCAAATTCATGCAGCTTTAGGCTTTTTGTCTTTCATCATCTCCACGAACCGGTCGAAGAGATAGTGGCTGTCACGCGGGCCGGGCGAGGCTTCCGGATGGTGTTGCACCGAAAAAGCGGGTTTATCGGTGAGCGCGATGCCGCAATTGGTGCCGTCAAACAGCGAAACATGCGTTTCGACCGCATTTTTGGGCAAACTGTCGCGATCCACCGCAAAGCCATGATTCATCGAGACAATTTCAACCTTATTGGTGGTGAAATCCTTGACCGGATGATTGGCGCCATGGTGGCCTTGGTGCATTTTCATGGTCTTGGCGCCCACCGCCAAAGCCAGCATTTGATGGCCCAAGCAAATGCCGAAGGTAGGCACATTATGCTCGATCAGCGCTTTAATCACCGGGACCGAATAGGTGCCTGTCGCTGCAGGATCGCCGGGGCCATTGGATAAAAACACGCCATCAGGCTTGAGCGCCGCGATTTCCTCGTAAGAAGCGGTGGCAGGCACGACGGTGACGCGGCAGTCGCGATCCGTCAAAAGGCGCAAAATATTGCGTTTGACGCCAAAATCCATGGCAATGACGTGGTGCTTTCCGTTGCCCAGTGTGCCGTAGCCGGTCTCAAGCGACCAGCTGGACTCGGTCCAATCGAGGCCTGATTTAAGGCCGACGCTTGGGACGAGATCGAGCCCGTCCATGGCGGGCAATTGCGCGGCTTTGGCTTTGAGCGCTGCCACATCAAACACGCCCTCGGCATTGGTTGCGAGCACCGAATTGGCCATGCCATGGTCGCGGATGTGAGCGGTAAGCGCGCGGGTATCAACGCCGGAGATGCCCGGAATATTGCGGGATTTCAGCCAGTTATCGAGATGCTTAACAGCGCGCCAATTGGATGGCGTGGTGATATCGGCATGGATGACGACGCCGCGGGCACCATCGGAAAAGGCCATATCGACCGTCTCGATATCTTCCTCATTGGTGCCGACATTGCCGATATGCGGGAAGGTGAAGGTGATGATCTGGCCGGCATAAGACGGGTCGGTCAGAATTTCCTCATAGCCCGTCATAGCGGTGTTGAAGCAGACCTCGCCAGTGGCTGTGGTATCGGCACCGATGGCCTGACCCTCGATCACGGTACCATCGGCCAGCACCAGAAGGGCGGTTGGCTTCGGCTCAACCCATCCATTCGCATCGGTGAGAGGCTCGGGGTGGAGGGAGTGCTCGGAAGGCGCTTGCTGCATGGCGGTTTTCACCCTAAACCCAGTAAAATATGATCGGTTGTTTAAGCGTTTCGCGGTTTCACGTCAATGTCGCGTTGAGCTAAATTCTTTATATCGATCAAGGCGTTATATTATTCATGTGGACAAGGAGAATCGATCATGCGGGAACAGTTCACCGAAGCTTTGAAAGAGGCCATGAAGGGTGGGGACAAGCGCCGGGTATCGACCATCCGGATGATTACGTCCGCTTTGAAGGACCGCGACATCGAGCAGCGCGGGCTTGGCAAGCCACCTCTGACGGATGACGAAATCCTTGGCCTGTTGCAGAAAATGGTCAAGCAGCGGCAGGAATCGCTTGCGATCTATGAGCAGGCAGGTCGCGACGATCTCGCCAGCCAAGAATCTGAGGAAATTCATATCCTTATGTGCTTTATGCCGGCCCAACTGGATGAAGCCGCAGTCAAGGCCGCGATTGCCGATGCCATCGAGGCATCAGCCGCATCGAGCGTTAAAGACATGGGCAAAGTGATGGCGTTTTTGAAAGAACGCTATGCCGGACAAATGGATTTCGCGAAAGCCAGCGGCACGGTGAAGGCCATGCTCTCGGGCGCTTGAGAGCGCAACTTTAGGGCGAGTTTGAGGTGAATAAACGCCGGGTTTAGGTGATTAAACCCGGTGGTTGGGGTGGTTGTGGGGTCGGTTCGGGCTATTGTAGATAAATCGCGATTTTTCTGCACGCTTGGGTTGTAGGCCCTCATGGTGAGCCGCGCCGTCAGGCGCGTGTCGAACCACGGCCGCCGATCCTTCGACACACGGCTTCGCCGCGGCTCAGGATGAGGGGGTGGGGGCTCGCTTCATTTCGGCAATGGGGTGTTACTTTCCCACCTTATCCACACCCCCTTCTTCCCGTTTTGTTCTAGCCTTGTTTCGCGCTATGTAGACTTCCATGAAATTCACCCCTTCTATCTTGGATGAGATACGCGCGCGGCTGCCGGTTTCGTCGGTGGTGGGGCGGCGCGTTAAGCTTACAAAAGCGGGGCGCGAGTTTAAGGGGTTGTCGCCGTTTAATGCGGAGAAGTCGCCTTCCTTTTTTGTCAATGATCAGAAGGGGTTTTACCATGATTTCTCCTCTGGCAAGCATGGCGATATTTTTTCCTTTGTGATGGAAACCGAAGGTCTTGGCTTTGCCGAGGCTGTCGAGCGGTTGGCGGCGGATGCCGGGGTCGCTTTGCCCAAAGTCTCGGCAGAGGCCGAGCGGCAGGAGGAACGGGCCAAGGGGCTTGTTGATATTATGGCGCTGGCGCAGGCGTTTTTTGAGGCGACGTTGAAGGGCGCGGGCGGCGGAAAGGCGCGGACTTATCTGGAAGGGCGCGGGCTTTCGCGCGAGGTGTGGGCCGAGTTTGGCTTGGGCTTTGCGCCGGCCGAGCGGTTTGCGTTGCGCGATCATCTGGCGGGGAAGGGTGTCTCCTCCGAGATGATGATCGAGGCGGGGCTGTTGGTGCATGGCGAAGAGATTGCCGTGCCGTATGACCGGTTCCGCGACCGGGTGATGTTTCCGATCCATGATGTGCGCGGCCGCGTGATTGCCTTTGGCGGGCGGGCGATGGCCAAGGATGCGCAGGCGAAATATTTGAACTCGCCGGATACGCCTTTGTTTCAAAAAGGCCGGGTGCTTTATAACCACCACCGCGCGCGGAAATTGGCGCATGACAAAGGCACCGTGATTGCGGTGGAAGGCTATGTCGATGTGATTGCCATGTCACGCGCGGGCTTTGGCAATGCGGTTGCCCCGCTTGGCACCGCGCTGACGGAAGACCAGCTGGGCCTGTTGTGGCGCATGGCCGATGAGCCGATCTTATGTTTTGACGGCGATAAGGCCGGGCGGCGGGCGGCGTATCGGGCGATTGATGTGGCGTTGCCGTTTTTGCAACCCGGCAAATCGCTGCGCTTTGCGCTTTTGCCCGAGGGGCAGGATCCGGATGATCTTTATAAAAATGGCGGGTCGGGCGCGATTGAGGCGGTGCTTGAGCGCGCCATGCCGCTGGTGGATGTGTTTTGGTCCCGCGCTCTAGAGGCAGGCCCTGTTGATACGCCCGAGCGGCGGGCGGCGTTTGAAAAGCGGATGCGCGAGCAATTGCAGGCCATTCCGGATGAAAATCTGCGCCGCTATTACCGCGAGGATATGGACCGGCGGTTGGTGGCTTTGTTTCAGCCGCAACGCGCCGAGCGGGGCGCGCGGGGCGGGGCGCAGGCGCGCTATGCCAAGGGTAATTCGCGGTGGCAAAAGCCGGTGGAGGGCGCTTCCATTCGAGAAGCGATACGCCCGAGCGAGAATTTGGTGCGGACGGCGATTTTTTCCCGAACGGGTACGATTTCGGCGCGGGAGGCGCTGATTTTGATTGAACTGATGCGCGAGCCGGAGCGTTTACCCCGTTTGGCGGATGAATTTGCTCTGATGAGCTTCACCCATGCCGATACAAGGCAGGTTTCGCGCGCGATGCTGGATTATCTCGCTAATGCTGAGGCGGGCGAGGTGCCGCTGGAGGCGGAGGCGCTGAAAGCGGAGCTTGAACGGCGCGGGCTACAGGCGGCGGTCGAGCGGATTGCGGGCGCGCTGCGGCCCGGGGACCGGTTAATCGTCTCGGCACCTAAAAAAATCGATCATGACAGCGTATTAAGACAGGCCATGACCTTGCATCGGCGCGCTTTGACCTTAAATACGGAGTTACGCGCAGCCGAGCGGGCGTTTTCTGAAGATGCAAGTGAGGCAAATTTCACGCTTTTGGCCGATTTGAAGGCGCAAATCCTCGCGCTCGATGGGACAGAGGCTGAAATTGAGCGGGAAACGGGGTATGGATTGCCGGCGGCGCTTTAGAGCGCTTTTCGGCCATTGAGACCTTTTCTCGCGCCGTTGGATAGGGTAGGGGAACTTAGTCAGGTTATCTCTGACGTCTCCTTCGGGCTTTAAGGGCGGTGCGACCCACGTGGACGCGCGCGCCTTTTTGTGCTTTCGAAACGGGCGAATTTTTGGGGTTAGACGAGGACTGCGGTCTTAAGCCGTTCTCGAAGTTGGCGGAGCGATACTTCCATGGCGACCAAAACGACGGACAAAGGCGACGGCGAAGTTCGGGATGCGCCGACCACCGATAGTCCGCTGCTCGATCTCTCCGATCAGGCCGTCAAGCGGATGATCAAGCTCGCGAAAAAGCGCGGCTTTGTCACCCATGAAGAAATCAATGAAGTGCTGCCTTCCGAAGAAGTAACGTCGGATCAGATCGAAGACGTGTTCGCGATGCTCAATGATATGGGCATCAATGTGGTGGAGCAGGAAGAAGCCGATTCCGACGCCGCGGAAGAAAAAGCCGAGGGCGAGGACGAGGAAGAAACCGGTACCGATCTTGTTGAGGCCACGCGCTCGGCGCTGCCAACAACGACGACCGCGAAAGAGCCGACGGATCGTACGGACGATCCCGTCCGCATGTATTTGCGCGAGATGGGCTCGGTGGAGCTTTTGTCGCGCGAAGGCGAAATTGCCATCGCCAAGCGTATCGAGGCTGGCCGCGAGGCTATGATTGCGGGCCTGTGCGAAAACCCGCTGACCTTCCAGGCCATTATCATTTGGCGCGACGAACTCGTCGAAGCCAAAGTGCTGCTCCGCGACATTATCGATCTTGAAGCCACCTATGCCGGACCAGAAGGCAAGGGCGTGCCGAAGATTGACGAATTGGCGCCCGTGCCCGGCGAGCCGCAAGCGCTTGCGGAAGGCGAAGAGCCGCCGATCCCGGAAGGCGAACTCGACGATGATGATTTAGAAAATAATGTCTCATTGTCTGCGATGGAAGCGGAACTGAAGCCCAAGGTGCTTGAGACGTTTGATCGTATCGCTTCGGCTTACAAGAAGCTGCGCCGCTTGCAGGAGCAGAATGTTGAGTCAAAGCTACAAAATGACTCGCTGACGCCATCGCAAGAGCGGAAATATAAAAAGCTTAAGGACGAGATTATCATCGATGTGAAATCTCTCTCGCTGAACACGCATCGTATTGAGGCGCTGGTTGAGCAGCTTTATGATATTAATAAGCGTCTCATTGGTCTTGAAGGCCGCTTGATGCGTTTGGCCGAAAGCCATCGGGTCAGCCGCGAAGATTTCTTGCGCAATTATCAAGGCTCCGAACTAGATCCGAAATGGTTGCTCCGCGTGTCGAAGCTTGGCACGCGCGGCTGGAAGGATTTTGTCGCCAAAGAAAAAGACATGATCCGCGAAATTCGGCATGAGATTCATCATCTCGCATCCGAGACGGGATTGGAAATTCCGGAATTCCGCAAAATCGTCCATATGGTGCAAAAGGGCGAGCGCGAGGCACGTCAGGCGAAGAAGGAAATGGTCGAGGCGAATTTGCGTCTCGTGATTTCGATTGCCAAGAAATATACCAATCGCGGCTTGCAGTTTTTGGATCTCATTCAAGAAGGCAATATCGGTTTGATGAAGGCGGTTGATAAGTTTGAATATCGCCGCGGTTATAAATTCTCGACCTATGCGACCTGGTGGATCCGGCAGGCGATTACGCGCTCGATTGCGGATCAGGCGCGCACCATCCGTATTCCAGTGCATATGATCGAGACGATTAATAAGATCGTGCGCACCTCGCGCCAGATGTTGCATGAAATTGGCCGCGAACCAACGCCGGAAGAACTCGCTGAAAAGCTTGCGATGCCGCTCGAAAAAGTGCGCAAGGTTTTGAAGATTGCAAAGGAACCGATCAGCCTAGAGACGCCGATTGGGGATGAAGAAGATTCGCATCTCGGCGACTTTATTGAAGACAAGAACGCGATCCTGCCGATTGATGCGGCGATCCAATCGAATTTGCGCGAGACTACAACCCGCGTTCTGGCCTCGCTCACGCCGCGCGAAGAGCGCGTGCTGCGTATGCGGTTTGGGATCGGGATGAACACCGATCACACGCTTGAGGAAGTGGGCCAGCAATTCAGCGTGACGCGTGAACGTATTCGCCAGATCGAGGCGAAGGCTTTGCGGAAGCTGAAGCATCCGAGCCGGTCGCGGAAGCTCAGGAGCTTCTTGGATAATTGATATGAGGGGATGATGACCCGAGATGCCGTGATCTCCGCTTTGTATAAGTGCCGTGCCGCACTTGAGGCCGAAGGGGCGACATCGATTTCTATCTACGGGTCAAGCGACTGCCCCTTTCCCGTTGGTCTTCACGGAAGACTAATTTGTGGTATCATGGCGCCATGAAGCGAGATGAGATCATTTATACCCTAAAGACTCGTGAATCAGATCTGCGTGCTCACGGGGTTCTGCATGCGGCAGTGTTTGGTTCTGTCGCGCGCGGTGAGCAGTCCGCCGGTAGTGACATCGATATATTAGTCGACCTTGATCCGGCCGTTGTTGTCACAATGTTCGATTATGCGGACGTTAAGGAATATGTCGCGGGACTGTTTTCTGGACCGGTCGATGTGATCGATCGGGAGGCCTTAAAGCCTCGGCTGCGTCCCCAAGCGATGGCTGATGCCATTTATGCGTTCTGACCAAGAGCGCGATGCGCAAGCAAAAAAATCTTAATAAAGAATAATCCCCAAAAAAAGCGGCAGTAAATCCCGCCGCTTTTTGTCCTCGCCGTATTTTAGGGTCGATTTACCCCTCTTCCCCCTTTTTCCGCTCCGCCATAAACAAATCAAATTCGGCTTTGTCTTTGGCGTGGCGAAGGCGGTCGAGGAAGCTGCGGAATTCGTCGGCTTCGCGTTCGAGTTGGGTTAGCGTTTCTTCGCGGTAATCGTCGAAGGCGCGGTTGCCGGTGGGGGCGAAGCGCGGGGCGCGGGGGGCTTCGTTGGACGAGCCGAACCAGCCGCGCATGCTGTCAACGCGTGATTGCATCCGCTCTATCTTACGTTCCCATTTGGCGCGCCGGTCATAGCCCCCGGCATAGGCATAGCTACTGCATCCAATTCTTCCGCTCCTGAGCATGTAATAGAGAATGAAAAGGCCGACGGGCCAAAAGAACACGAAGCCGAGCACCATCGCCGTTATCCAACCGGGACGGCCCCAATCATCTAGTTTATGAACCAGCGCCTGCATTTTTCGCTCCTCATATGTTAATGTAAATAACATTTACATAAATGGAATGGGTTTGAGGATGTGTCAAGGGAGGGTGGAAAGATTTTTTTATGGCGCTTTATTCTGGCTTTTTCACGGCGGCTAGCCCGTCGAAATAGACCAGCACTCCTGCTTCCAATAGTTCTTCGGGGCGCATGGGTAGGGGCCTTACGGTGCGATCGGGCCTTGTGAACAAAGTGGCGATACCGTGGGCGAGCGACCAGACATGGAGTGCCATCATCATAGCGGGCGGGCGCGTATCGCGGGCGATGGTCTCGGCGACCGCTTCGCAGGCCATACGCAGGACGGCGAAGGCTGCCTCGGCAATCTCCGTTAACTCGGGTGAGCCACCAATGGGCAGGCCAGACTCAAACATGACCGAATAGAGTGCTGGATTTTGCCGGGCAAAATTGAGATAGGCGCGACCGATGCGAATAAGCGCTTTTTTGGGCTCCGGCTTGCCATTTTCCCAAGACGCGAGAAGCGATGCGCCGAATTTTTCGAAGCCTTGGCGGGCTAAATCGACGATCAAATCTTCGCGGTCCCGATAATGGCGGTAGGGGGCGGCGGGTGAGACATGCGCCGCGCGGGCGAGATCGGCGAAGGTGAAGCCCGCCACGCCCTTTTCTGTAATCAGCACC
Source organism: Hyphomicrobiales bacterium (assembly GCA_947455725.1). Classification (GTDB taxonomy): domain Bacteria; phylum Pseudomonadota; class Alphaproteobacteria; order Rhizobiales; family Beijerinckiaceae; genus CAIUPE01. The sequence goes on from CANGPL010000043.1 coordinate 9,667, forward strand.
AAAGCAGCCTGCATCAGCGCTTCGCGCAGATTGCCGTGGTGATAGCCGCGACGGGCGGATTGATCAGAACTGTTCCATACCATGCGGTGCTTATCGGAAATTTCCCTCCATTACGCAATTGTGCAGAAGATTTTAGTGATTGTGGGAACCTCAACCTTTGCCGCAGCGTTAGAGGAATATGAGCCGGTGTTGAAGCGAAGGGTGACGCGCATAGGCTGTCGGTGATTGAGTTTGTGGGGAGGTGTTCATATGGCAAATGCTGCGGAATTGGTGTCGCACCATCTCTTTTCCCTCGTTGGTGATGCCCGCCGAACCGGCGTAAAACTTGAGGATATCACCATTGAATTAGCGGCCCATGCAGCCTGCGCCGCGCTTGCCTATTGGAGCCCTAATGATCTTCATGCCTTAATCGATGTCGCGCAGGATGAAGACGCGCAGCGGGAAGAGGTTCCGGACGAAACATATGTCCGACAGGTCCAATCGGCGACGATAATTCCCTTTCCTTTACGGCCTAAATCCTTGGCATAAGATTTGCTGAATAACGCACGGGCCTAAAAAATCCACCTTTCGAGCCGTCTCTTCCAAGGCTTGCGGTGGGTGATTGACGCGGGCCTACCCGCGAATGTGCTCGACGGGCAGCCTATCGTCCGGGAGTGTGCGTATTGGAAGCCGAAGATATTGAACGGCCAAGTGGAATGATCGGACGGGCGCGATACGAATTGTATCGCGTGATGTTCGAGACCAAAAACGCGCCCAAAATCCATCATTATTTCGATCAATTCATCATGGGCCTTATCGTGATGAGCGTGATTGCGATTTTGCTCGAGCATAATGATGACATCCATGAGATGTTCCATTGGGAATTTGCGCTGTTTGACCGCATATCGGTGATTATCTTCACCTTTGAATATGTAGGTCGTTTGCTATGCGGTGGCTTATCGCCGAAATTCAAAGATAAGAGGTTCGGGACGCTGAGCTATGCGCTTACGCCTATGGCGATCCTCGATTTTTTGGTGGTCGTTCCGTTTTATCTGACCTTTATCATTGAGCTTGATCTACGCTTTTTACGCATTTTGCGGCTGTTGCGCATTTTAAAATTAATGCGCTTTATCCTGCCGGCGTGGCAGGAATTCTGCGTGATGGGGCCTGAGCATGCCGACCGGCATCTTGAAGAATTGGAGCCTGCCAAAGGCTGGTTCGGTAAGATTCGAAACTTCGTTTATCGGATCATGTTCGAGACGCCGAACGCGCCGAAATTCCATCATATTCTCGATCAGTTTATCATTGGTTTGATCGTTGCGAGCGTGATCGCGATTGTGCTTGAGCATGTGGACGCGATCCATGAGGCCTATCACGATCAATTGGCTTTGTTTGACCAAGTATCGGTTATTTTCTTTACCATTGAATATGCGCTTCGCCTCTTTTGCGCGGATTTGAATCCGATCTATAAGGGCAAGAAGTGGCGGCTGTTGCGCTATATGCTTACGCCTATGGCGCTGCTCGACTTCTTTGTCGTGGTGCCGTTTTATCTGACCTTTATCATCGATCTTGATTTGCGCTTCTTGCGTATTCTGCGGCTCTTGCGGATTTTCAAGCTCGCTCGCTTTCTCGTTCCGAAATGGCTTGAGTTTAAAGAACTCAATAAAGACCGGACCTTCCGTCAGCAGCTTTATAGCATGTTGAATGAAGATGATTATTCGGGTGAAATTCAACATATTATTGACGTGGCGCTGGTCGGATTAATTTTCTTCAGCGTCGTCGCCGTCGTGATGGAAAGCGTTGAAGAAATTCATGCGGTGATGGAATTTGAATTCCATTATTTTGACCGCTTTTCGGTTTTCGTGTTCTCGGCGGAATATGTATTGCGCGTCTTCACGGCGGTGGAGAACCCCAAGACGCCACGGCCGGTGCTCGGACGTTTGCGGTATATGGTCGGGCCAACGCAAATCATTGATTTGCTGTCGGTGCTGCCTTTCTATCTGACACTGTTTATCCAGATCGATTTGCGCTTCTTACGCGTGATGCGTTTGCTGCGTATTTTGAAACTCACGCGCTATTCGACCGCGATGACGACGGTGATCGAAGTTATCACCGAGGAATTGCCATCACTTGGTGCGGCGCTTTTCGTGTTGATGTTGATCACGATTTTCTCGGCTAGCGTGATGTATCTTGTCGAGCACGAAGCGCAGCCGGATAAATTTACATCGATTCCGATGGCGATGTATTGGGCGATTATTACGCTGACCTCCATCGGCTATGGCGATATTTTTCCGGTAACGCCGATTGGTCAGTTTTTAACAATGATCATGGCCTGTGTGGGCCTTGGCATGATCGCGCTGCCGACCGGTATTTTGGCAACGGGCTTTAACGAAAAGCTACGGAAGCGCGCGGAGGCGTTTAAGGAGCTGGTTGAAGAAAAAGCCAGAGATGGCGTTATCACCGACGAAGAGCAGAAAGAGCTTGATAAAAAAGCACACGAGCTTGGTTTAAGCAAAGCGCGCGAAAAGCAATTCGAAGATGAAGCGTTTAAAGAAATGGGGCTCGTTCGTGCCGCAGCCCGCACACCGGGCTTGGCCGTATCGTTTGAACCGGATGACCGGATTGAAGCGATCATTCGTATGATCGAACCCATGACGTTGCGCCATAAATCGATTTTGCTCGCGCGATTGGCGATTAGCCTGCCGAGCCATTCGATTATCGTTGAAGAGCCGGTGCCGCTTGAACCTGAAAAGGCCTAATATATTGGTCTATCGATCAGGCCGCGTGGCCTGAGACATCGGCGCCGGCCTTCCGATCAAGCGCGTGATGGAAGAGTGTTGATCCCGCGACGACAAGGGCTATGAGGCCAAAGGCGATTTTAAAATCGCTGGTCAAAAGTTGAGTATCGCCGCGCAGATATTGCAGCGATTCGAGAATAAGAGCGGCAGCGGCTACACCTACCGAGCCCGAGACTTGTTGGACGACACTTGCAAAGCTTGAGGCGCGGCTTAAATCGGCGGGTTCGACATCGGCATAGGCAATCGCGTTTAAGCTTGTAAATTGCAAGGATCTGAAGAAGCCGCCTGCAAGCAACACGCCCAAAATCACCAGATGCGGGGTCGAGGCGCTGAACAAGGTAATCATCGCGAAGAAAACGGCGCTGATGATGCCATTGGTCATCAAGATCGTGCGAAAGCCAAAGCGCCGTAAAATTGCGGGCGCGGTGAATTTCATTAAAAACGCACCTGCGGAGGCAGCGAAGGTGAGCGAGCCCGATTGAAAGGCCGAGAGGCCAAAGCCGATTTGCAACATCAACGGCAATAAAAACGGATTGGAGCCGATCCCTGCGCGAAAGAAAAACCCGCCGACCATGCTGGTGCGGAAAGTGGGGAGTTTGAGCAAAGCGAGTTTCAGGATTGGATGCGCGACCCGCTTTGAATGCCAGACATAGATCACTAGAAGGCTTGCGCCAATCAGCAGCAACATCGGTGCGGCGGCGAGCGGCAAGATTTCGCGGCCTAAAATCGTGAGGCCAAAGACAAGGCTTGAAAGGCCGAGGCCTGACAGAATAAAGCCCGTTGTATCGAGTTTCGTTTGCTGCTCGGCCTTCACATCGGGCACGAAAATCGAGGCTAAGATAATGCCCGTAATTCCCATCGGAATATTGATGAAAAAGATCCAGCGCCAATGCAGATAGGTGGTTAAAAACCCGCCGATCAGAGGGCCGACAACGGGGCCGATCAGGGCGGGGAGCGTGAGATAGGATAAAGCCTGCACCAATTCGCTTTTTGGGATGGCGCGCACCAAAACGAGACGGCCAACCGGCACCATCATCGCGCCGCCTAAGCCTTGCACTGCACGGGCGATGATGAAGCCTTCGAGCGTGTTGGTGAAGGCGCAGGCCAAGGACGCGAGCGTGAAGACAGCAATGGCGAGCCGAAACACTTGCCGCGCGCCGAAGCGATCCGCCATCCAACCGCTGATCGGGATAAAGACCGCCAAGCTCAAAAGATAAGACGTGAAGGCGAGTTTGAGGACAATGGGGTCTTGGTGGAGATCAAGCGCGATGGCGGGAAGCGAGGTGGCGAGAACCGTTGAATCCATGTTTTCAAGAAACAAGGCGCTGGCGATGACGAGCGGGAGGACCATGCCCTTCGGCAAGAGCCTTTTTGGCTCCTTAAGTGCGTCAGAGGATGGGTCGGAAAGGGGTTCGCTCATGGGGCAGCCGGTTTACTCGCCGATGAATCGCGGGTTAATCTGCTCCTAACAGACAAGACAAAAAGAAACGAGGGGGATTAACGCATGGCCTATTTGATCGGGATCGATGGCGGAACGGAATCGTTGCGCGCTGGCGTTTTTGATCTGCGGGGCCGTCCGCTCGCTTTTGCCGCTACGCCCTATAAGACGGAATTTCCGCATCCGGCTTGGGCCGAACAGAACCCCGCCGATTGGTGGCATGCGGTGGGCGCGAGTGTGCGCAAGGCGGTTGCCGAGGCGGGGATTGGGACAGACAGCATTGTGGGCCTCTCGGTCGACACGACCTGCTGCTCGGTGGTTGCCCTTGACGACAAAGGCGCGGCGCTACGGCCTGCTTTGATCTGGATGGATGTTCGCTCCGCGAAAGAGACGGAAGCGGTGTTGGCCACAGGGGACGCCGCTTTAAAGGTCAATTCGAACGGGGCGGGGCCGGTATCCGCCGAGTGGATGATCCCGAAGGCGCTTTGGATCGCGCGTAACGAGCCGGAGATATTCGCCAAAGCCGCGACGATTTGCGAGTATCAGGATTATATCAATTACCATCTCACGGGGCGGATGGTGGCCTCCATCAACAATGCTTCGGCCCGTTGGCATTATCGCGTGAGCGAGGGGGGGTATGCGCGCTCGCTGGTGGAGAAGCTTGGCATTCCGACGCTCGCAGATAAATGGCCGCGCGACATGGTGCGGTTGGGCGAGACCATTGGCGGCTTGACGGCGAGGGCTGCGGCGCATTTGGGGCTTAATCCCGGTCTGCCGGTGGCGCAGGGCGGGGCGGATGCGTTTATGGCCATGGTGGGCTTGGGCGTGGTGAAGCCGGGCGCCTTGGCCTTTATTACCGGCTCCTCGCATTTGCATTTGGGGCTATCGGCCAAGCCGTTCCATGGTACGGGGATTTGGGGCACTTATGAAGACGCGCTGCTGCCCGGCTTGCACGCGGTGGAAGGCGGGCAGACCTCGACCGGATCGGTGATCAACTGGTTTAAGAATTTGCTCGGTGAAGGCGTTTCTTATGAGACGCTGAATGCCGAAGCTGCCGCTTTGCCACCCGGTGCGGATGGGTTGATTGTGCAAGAGCATTTTCAAGGCAACCGCACGCCGCATACCGACCCTTTGTCGCGCGGCGCGATTACGGGTTTAAGCTTGAAGCATGGCCGGGCGCATATTTTCCGCGCCATGATTGAAGGCGTGGCGTTTGGCTCTGAAGCGATTTTAAAAGCGATGCGGGCGAATGGCTATGTGCCGGATGAGTTTAGGCTCTGCGGCGGGGCGACGCGCTCCGAACTCTGGATGCAGATCCACGCCGATGTGTCGGGTATTCCGTTGACGCTGACGGAAGTGGCGGATGCGCCCGCGCTGGGCTCAGCGATTTTGGCGGCGGTGGCTGCGGGGCACTATGCGAGCATTGAAGAGGCTGTGGGTGCGATGGTGAAAGTCACGCGGCGCATCGAGCCGAATATGGCGGTGCATGAGCAATATAAACCGCTCTTTGCCGCCTATGAGCGGGCCTATCCGGCGCTGAGAAGCATTAGCGGTTAGGCGCGTTCGGGGAAGAGGCTTTTTAGGCCCTCGGGCGTTGCGGGGCAGACGCCGCGATCGGTGATAAGCGCTGTCACGAGATGAGCGGGCGTGACATCAAACGCGTAGTTGAGCGCTTTACTGCCCGGGGCCATGATGTCGATGGTGGCAAGGCTGCCATCTTCCAAGCGGCCTGTCATATGGGTGACTTCGCGGGCGGAGCGTTCTTCAATCGGGATTTCTGTGAGGCCGTCTTCGATGGTCCAATCGATGGTGGTGTGGGGCAGGGCGACGTAAAACGGCACATTGTTGGCATGCGCCGCAAGCGCTTTGAGGTAGGTGCCGATTTTATTGCAGACATCGCCGCGTGCCGTGGTGCGATCCGTGCCGACAATGCAGAGATCGACCATGCCGTGCTGCATCAAATGCCCGCCGGTATTATCGGGGATGACGGTGTGAGGAATACCATGCGCGCCGAGCTCGTAAGCGGTGAGCGATGCGCCTTGATTGCGCGGGCGCGTTTCATCGACAAAGACATGCACGGGAAGGCCCGCATCATGCGCCATATAGATGGGCGCAAGCGCAGTGCCCCAATCCACACAAGCGAGCCAGCCTGCGTTGCAATGGGTGAGGATGTCGATGGTTTTGTTGGGCCGATGCGCTTTGTGGATGAGGGCTAAACCGGCCTCGCCAATCTTGCGGCAGATTTCGACATCATCATCGCAGATTTCGCCTGCACGCTGCCAAGCGGCTTTAAAGCGCTCGAAGACTGGCAGAGGCTTTAACAGCTCGCGAAGATTATCTAAGGCCCAGCGCAAATTAACCGCTGTGGGGCGGGTTTCGTAGAGGCGTAGATAGGCATTGTCGAGATTAGCATCGGACGGGTCTTCCCGCATCGCCATGGCGTATCCATAGGCGGCGGTTGCACCGATGAGCGGTGCGCCGCGCACGACCATTGTGAGGATCGCGTCTGCGGCTTCTGCGCTGGTTGTCAGATGCTTGGTTTCGAAGCGATGGGGCAGTTTGATTTGGTCAATGACATGGATCGAGCATTGATCCGCATCGGGCCAGATGGTGCGCATCGCGCGGCCGTGAATTTTCATGCAACAGGTTCCTTGGCGATGGTTTCGGCCATGTCGCGAATATCGCCGATGGTGGAAAGCGAGGTGCGGCCTACCATTAAGGCGCGCGCCATTGTGAGGGCGCGTTTTTCGCACAGGGCGCGACGGTCGGGATCGGCAATGCTTTCGAGATCTTCGACATGGGCTAGGCCTAAAATGCGGCGGGCCATTTTGGCACCGGTGAAGCCGATCGCATCTTGAAAGAGCCGTGCCATGGTCATGTGGCGATAGGCCTCAAGGGCTACTTCGCCCGTGTCATCGTTGAAGAGTGTAGGCAAGAACGCATCACCCTTGCCGCCTTTGCTCCAGAGGGAGAGGAATTTTTCTTCAAACAGCGTCCAGAAGGATTCGAGCGTATCGAGAATCCATGTGCGATAGGTTTCGCGGTTATCTTCTTTCGTCGCGTGGCCTTCTTGCGCGAAGAAGGCGAGAAGGAGGTTGGCCATAAAGGCTCCAAGGTCAAAGCCCATTGGACCATAGACCGCGAATTCCGGATCAATTACGCGCGTATTGCTTTCGGTTGCCATGATCGAGCCGGTATGCAGATCGCCGTGCAGAAGCGCTTCACCGCGCGATAAGAACATCCATTTGAGTTCTTGGGCGGCAAGCTTTAACGGCGCATCATTGCGAAAGGCGGCGGCGATTTTATCAAGTTGTGGTGTGGTCCACCGATTCATATCGGAGAGACGATAGGGATCGGTGAAGACAAGATCTTCGGTGATTTTAGATAAAGTGATGTTGTGGCTAAACCGCGCTTGGCGCTCGCGTTTTTCGGCGGCAGGTGAGCCTAGGTCGGATGTATTGAACAAATTCAGCGCACAAAAATCGGCGATGTCTGCGGCAAGCTTGGGATAGCGGATGCCTTTGATCAGGCCTTTGCGCAAGATGATATGGGGCTCAAGCAGCTCCATGACGGTGGCGGCTTGCATCGTGTCAAAATGATAAAGCTTTGGTACAAGATGCGGGGCCGCGAGCGTTTGGACTTTGAGCGCTTCGTGTTCAAAGTAAGCGCGATCCAACGGCAGCGGCCAGCTCTCGCCCACCATGCGGACATAGGGGAGCGCTTGTTTGACGACGAGGCCGCCTTTATTGCCCTTGACGATAAAGACGAGATTGAGATTGCCATCGCCGACTTCGCGCACGGTCCATGTGGTCGGCGTGCCGCCGAGCAGCTTTGATGCGTTTTCAAGAGGGCTTAGAAAATCGATGACGCTGTGCTCATTCAGCGCTTTATAATCGACACCGCCAACAAAGCGGGATCCGGCTATCCTCTCTTGTACCATCCGATTTATGCCTTTTTACTTCGTCCGACCCGCGGTTGTGCGTGGTGCTGGTTTTGCTACGCGACGCGTACGTGGTTTTGCAGCAGGTCTATTGGTAGCGGGCGCTGTTGGTTTTGCAACCGGCTTTTTGATGGTTGCATCTATCGTTTTTGGCGTGTCTTTGACTTTATCCAAATCGGGCGCTTGGCCGTAACTCATGCGGCGCATTTGTTCGATGACTTGCGCCATTTCCTTATCCGATAGGCGTGGTGGTTCACCAATCGCAAGCGCGTGGACATACATTTTCGCAAGCGACTCGATTTCAATCGCGCGCCACATGGCGGTTGCGAATGTATCAGCCAAAACAATTAAGCCATGATGGCCTAATAGACAGGCGGTACGGTCTTTCAGCGCATCGAGGGCGAGGTTTGAAAGCTCTTGTGTGCCAAAGCACGCATAGGGCGAGCAGCGAATATCGACACCACCTGCAACGGCGACCATATAATGAAAGGCGGGAATGCCGCGCTCATGCGTCGCGAGTGTTGTGCAGTAAATTGAATGCGTGTGCAGCACGACATTTACATCGCTACGGTTTTTTAAAATATCGCGGTGGAAGCGCCATTCGGATGACGGTAAACGTTTGCCGGTATAGGTGCCATCAAACGCCATTTCGACGATGTCGTCATGGTGCATTTTATCGTAAGCCATGCTGGTGGGCGTGATTAACATGCCGCCTTCAATGCGGTGCGAGACATTGCCGGATGTGCCTTGGTTTAATCCGGAGCGGTTCATCTCGACGCAGGTTTTGATGATCCCTTGGCGCAGCTTTTTGTGGCTCATAGGCGTTATCCTCCAAATGGTCTCGGATTATTGCTTGTGGTTATAGGCGAGATTGATTGATCTGCAAAAGCACGCCAGCGTTGCGCTGCCTCGCGAAGGCCCGGGATGGGGGATGCCTTCATCGGATCAAGGGTGACGCTGGTGATCGGCTCTTTCCGTTCGAAACGACGCCATAAGAGACCGGCACCGAGCGCGGTGCCGTCTTTGGAGCGGCTCATCGAGACGGGTTGGGTGGGACGCAGCGCTGCGATGAGCTGGCCGAAAGTGGCGTTGGTGGCAAAGCCGCCATCGATCACGATGGGGGTGGTGGAGCCCAACACGTCGAGACAGAGATCGGTAACAAAGGCGGAGTAAAGTGCTGCCAAGGCGCTTTTCTCAATATTATCGACGGGTAAGGGGCCGATGATTTTTCCTAGAGTGCCCGAGCCCGGAAAAGGCCCCGGATCTTCCACGAAGGAGGGCAGGGCCAGCGTGCCTTGGGCAATGAGTTTGGCGGCGGCGTTGTAAGCGCGCTCATCGCTTATGGGATGGTCACCGGCGAGGATTGCGTATTCGCGGCCGGTCATGGTGAGCGTTGAGGCGATGGGTTCGCCATCGACATCCACATTGGCGACCATGGCGCGGTCTTCGGAGAAATCTTCAAGCGGTCGGCCACGGTTGAAGCCGATCATCCATGTGCCGGTAGAAAGCACCGTGTGGTTGGCCAAGCCCGCCGCTTTGTAGCGATAGAAATTGGCATTGCTGTCATGCGCGCCGGCTAAGATTTCAACATCGGGGGCGAGGCCTGTTTGTTTTGCGATATCGGGGGAGAGGTGACCAATCACTTCGCCCGCTTTGGCAAAGGCAGGGAAGAGATGACGCCAGTTTAGGCGATGCACAATTGAGGAAAACTCAGCTTTAAGCGGGTTCCATAAATGGCATTGCGCGGCGAGCGAGGAGATTTCTGACACGGGCCTGCCGCCCAAGCGAAAGGCAAAATATTGCGGCGTGAGCAGGAAATGTTTCGCGCGGCTAAAGGATCCTGGAAATTCGCGCGATTGCCAGAGCAGGCCTTGCGCCGGGCGCATGGCGCCGCCGCTGAGCGAGCAAAACACTTCTCCATAGGCGGGGGCTACTTCTTTATAGGCCTCTTCTAACCAATCGGGTGCTTTGGCCTCATAATCCATTGCGGGGAGCACGGGGCCATGCGCATCGACCAAGACGCCGCCGCAGCCATGCGCCGTGGCGACAATGGCGCGGATACGGTGTCGCTTGGCGAGATCGCTGAGGGCATCTAGAATGAGCGGTTCGATACGGTTGAGATCGATGGCGAGATAGGGGCCGTACGTATCGGGTGCGTTCGGATAAGAGAGCGTTTCCACCGGCTCGCCATTGGGGGTGGCGATGAGCACTTTGATATTTGTCTTCCCAAGATCGAGAACCGCTACTCTCTCACCGGAATCGATCATGGGTTGCATCCCGCTTTGATTCAAAAGCCCAGTTGGAAGGGTCGATCCTATCGTTACCAACGCCGTTGCCCGTGTCAAATTGTCGCCAAAATGCACTTTATTGGCGCGTTCGCCATGCGATAGCGACAGGCTTGGCCATCTGTTTTCGCATATGACGGTTCATTAATGCTATATCGGGCCCAAATGCCTCATTTTTAGCGGCCGTTTTTGCTGCACTGCGGTAATATTTATGAATTGACATTTTTTAGATGTGCGCTCCACATTCCTAGTTAGTGCCACGGATCAACCGGAAGAAAAGGCACGATAAAATCGAAGCGCCGGATAACCGGTGTCGTTACATTGGGAGCGAAGAATGTCGCAAGATTTAGACGATCTGAATGAAATTGCCGCGTCACGTCGTGACGTGTTTAAGCTCATGGGTGCAACGGCTGTTGCCAGTGCCCTGTTCGCATCCGCTGGCCTTGATCCTGCGATGGCGCAAGAGCTTAAAAAAGCAAGCAAGCCTTTGAAGGCTGCTATGTCGAACGCCGGTTTGCAGGCCACCTGGTGCGCACAAGGCAAGCAGGCCGCCGAAGCTTGGGCCCGTTTGATGAATGTTGAAGTCACCTGGTTCGATGGTGAATTGTCGGCAACCAAGCAGCGCGCCACGATTGACAATATGGCCACGCAGAAGTGGGACTTTGTCGCGATCCAGACCTTCGGTATCGGCACGTTGAATGACCCGATCAAGCGCGTGATCGATGCTGGTTCGCCGGTCATCACCATGGATACGATGATGGCACCTGAAGGCCAGCTCGCGATCCATACCTTTATCGCGCCTGATAACGTGATGATGGGTTCCGTTGTGGCCGATCAGGTTCTCAAAGCCATGGGCGGCAAGGGCAAGATTGCGATGACGCAAGGTGCGCTTGGCCACTCGGGTGCTCAGGGCCGCGCAAAGGGCTTCAAGCAGGTTCTCGCCAACTATCCGAATGTCGAGCTCGTTGACGAACAGCCAGCCGATTGGGACGTGACGAAGGTTGCCCGTATTTGGGATTCGCTTCTCACCAAGCACCCTGATTTGAAGGCAGGCTTCTTCCACAATGACGACATGGCGCTGGCTGCTGACAAGGTGATCAAGTCAAAGGGCAAATCGGGCATTCTGCTCGGTGGCGTTGACGCGATGCCGCCAGCTGTGAACGCCGTTCTCGACGGCACCATGGTTGCTACCGTGCGTAACCCTTCCTGCCGTATCCATGGCTGGTCGGTTGCCGCTGGTGTGGCCGCTGTTATGGCGGGTGAAAAGCCCGGCAAGGATATCCCGAACTTCATCCTCGCTGACGGTCCGGTCATCACGAAGGATAATGCTGCGGGTCATCTCTGGCTGCAGAAGAACTTCCTCATCTAATGAGCACTTCAAGCATACGATCAACCGAAGGCGCGAAAGCGCCTTCGGCTTCCGTCGGTGACACCATGCCGATCCTAGAGATGCGCCACGTTTCGAAATCGTTTGGCGGCGTCAAGGCTTTGCGGGATGTCGATTTTTCAATTCTCCATGGAGAGATTCACGGACTTGTCGGCGAGAATGGCGCGGGCAAATCAACCATGATGAAAATCATTGCCGGTGTGCATGCGGGCTTTGAAGGCGAGATGCTCGTCTCAGGCCATCCTGTGCATTTCCGCTCGGCGCGCGATGCGCTGGCAGCGGGTATTGGCATGGTGCATCAGGAACTCTCGGTTATTCCCGATCTCTCGGTCGCGGAAAATGTGTTTCTTGGCCATCAACCTGTGACATCCACCGGCGTGATTGATTGGCGGCGCATGAATGACATGGCGCGCGAGCAAATCGCGAGCCTTGGTCTCAATATCGATCCAACAACGCGCATGGGCAGCCTGCCTGTTGGCTTGCAGCAATTGGTGGAACTCTCGCGCGTGTTGTTTTCAGGCGCGAAGCTGATCATTCTTGATGAGCCTACTTCGGCGCTATCACCACCAGAAATCGAGCGTTTGTTCACCGTACTGCGTCGCTTGCGCGATGATGGACGAAGCATCGTTTTCATCTCGCATTTCTTGGATGATGTATTGGCGATTGCCGATCGTGTAACCGTCTTCCGCAATGGCGAAAAGGTGATTACGGAACATGCTGCGAAGCTCACGAAAGACAGCGTGATTTCGCATATGATCGGACGTGGTTCGGCCAATATGCATATGGGCGAAAGCGCTGATCTTGCGGCGGACGATTCAAAGCCGATTGTGCTCTCGGTTCAACAAGCGTCCGATGGCGTGATGTTGCATGATGTGTCGCTCACGCTGCGCAAAGGCGAGATCGCCGGTGTGTACGGCTTTATGGGCTGCGGGCTTATTGAATTGGCCCGAACGCTGTTTGGCAAAAATACGCTAAAATCCGGCACGCTGATGATTGATGGAAAATCAATCCGCTTTTCTTCGACGTCGGCTGCGCGCCAAGCGGGCATTGCCTATGTGCCGGAAAATCGGAAGATGATGCTCTTTCGAACCGAGCCTGTTTTTAAGAATGTGTCGATTGCTATTTTGGATCGTATTCACAGCATACTCTTGAAAACCGGACGCGAGCGCGAAATCTCCGAGGCTCACATTAAGGATTTGCAGATTAGGCCACCGCGTACGGATATCGCGCTTGGCAATCTCTCGGGCGGTAATCAGCAAAAAGTGGCGCTGGCCAAATGGCTCACGCATTTGCCGCAGGTTCTCATTCTTTCTGAGCCCACGCGCGGTATGGATGTGGGTGCAAAGGAAGACGTGATCCGAATCGTGAAAGCCTTGCGAGATCGTGGTGTGGCGATTGTTGTTTTATCAACCGAGCCAGAAACGATTTTGACCTTGGCTGATCGCGTGACGGTGATGAAAAAAGGCATGGTCGTGAAAGAATTCACCAAAGGCCATATTGATAAAAGTGATTTGCTGGCTGCGGCTTAAGCAAACAAGGAAAGATAGGAACAGGGCGACCTCATGACACTTGCAGATAGTACCAAATCGCCAAAAAGCGGATTGAAACAATTTCTCTCCGATCAGATGCGTAATATTGCACCGATCTTTACCTTGATTATTCTGGTTCTGTTTTTCTCGGTTCAGAGTCCGGTATTTTTCTCGGTCGATAATTTGCTCAATATTTTATCGAACGCGTCTATTACGGGCATCATCGCCGTTGGACTGACCTTTGTTATTCTGACCGGCGAAATCGATTTGTCAGTAGCGGCCCTTGCCAATGCAATTGGTATTACGATGGCGTTTTTCACGGTCCAGCCGGATTATGTGAACATCGCAACGATTCCATTGCCGGGTTTGATCTGTATCATTCTGACGATTGCTTCGGCGATTGCCCTTGGTGGGGTTACGGCCTTCGGTGTCACGAAAATCGGCATTCCGTCCTTCATTATGACGTTGGCCATGATGCAGATTGCCAATGGTGTTTCAGCGCTATTGGTGCGTGGCCAGATCGCTTACATCTTCCCGGATTTCATCACGCTGTTGGGCGCGGGTAAGATTTTTGGCTTGCGCTGGTCGATCATTGTGTGCGCGCTGCTGTTGTTATTCGCTCATCTTGTGCTCACCTATACGCGGTTTGGCCGTTACGTGTTTATGGTCGGCGGCAATCGCGAAGCGGCTGAATATTCGGGCGTCAATGTGAAGATGATCATCGGTGCCGTTATGGTGATCTCGGCTGCGTGCTCGGGGCTTGCCGGTATGTTGGGCGTCGCCTATTTCGGCTCGGCGCAACAAAACGGGTTTGATGACTTCTTGCTGACGGCTATTTCTGCCGTGGTTGTGGGCGGCACGAGCCTGTTTGGCGGGCGCGGCGGTATTGGCAATACGATCATCGGATTGCTGGTGCTTGGCGTGTTGAACAATGGGCTTGATCTGATCCAGATCGACAGCTTCTTGAAGATCCTGATCCGCGGTTTGATTTTGCTCGCGGCCTTGGTGATCAATGTTTACGCGCAAAAGCTGAAAGAGGGCACTGCTGAGGCGTGATGTAAAACGAGCACATAATACCCTCTCCCCGATGGGAGAAGGAAGGCTGTAGTCGTTTTTTGATTGAGAATAAACCCGTTCTATACTTTCGGGTCGGGATTAGTCGTATTATCTCGACCCGATTGCAAGATCATGCGTCCTTTAGAAGCCAGACGACGGAACTCCGAAGCGCTTTGATAATCAGCATCATTGTACCAAGCGAGCGCGGCCTTTTCGTCGGGGAATTCAATGAGAACCATTCGCTCGTTAAAGGTTGGACCTTCTATGGTCTGCACCGGATCGCCACGTGTTAGGAAGCGTCCGCCATGGCGCGCTATCGTGGCAGGCGTAAGGGCGGTGTATTTGCGATAGGTTTCGGGATCATGGACTGTCATCGTGCAGTAGAAATAGGCAGGCATGAGCACGTCTCCCGTTTTTCGACCCTTTTAGGATTCCTATTGGAACCAATGTAGGCCGAAAAATTAATTCGTCAAAGCACCTCATAGGCTGGCAGCGTTAGAAACTCGGCGCATTCCTTCGCCAGCGACATATCCGAGAAAAGCTTGATGGCTTCGGGGAAGCGGCCTTTGTCATAGGCTGCGGGACCAATGGACTCGCGCACCTTTGCCATTTCATCGGTGAGCGTTGCTTTAAAGAGCTCCGGCGTTACCGTGCGGCCATCCTTCAGTGCAACCTGATGGCGCACCCATTGCCAGGCTTGCACGCGCGAGATTTCGGCGGTGGCTGCATCTTCCATGAGGTTGTAGAGCGGCACGGCGCCGCGGCCTTTGAGCCATGCTTCGATATATTGCACGCCGACGCGGATATTTTCGCGCAAGCCCTCTTCCGTGCGCTCGCCTTTGTGGAGCGAGAGCATATCGGCTTGGGTGATGTGCACGTCATCACGCTGCTTGTTGATCTGGTTTTGCGATGGCATCAAGCGGTCAAAAACTTCTGTCGCAAGTGCAACCATGCCGGGATGGGCGACCCATGTGCCGTCATGGCCATTGGCCGCTTCGCGCTCTTTGTCGGCGCGGACTTTGGTGTAGGCCGCTTCGTTTTTGGAATCATCGCCTTTGACGGGGATTTGCGCGGCCATGCCGCCCATCGCAAATGCGCCGCGACGGTGACAGGTTTTGATGAGCAAGAGTGAATAGGCGGCTAAGAAATTCGAGGCCATCGTCATCACGCCGCGATCGGGGGTGAGGAAGTTGGTGTTATTGCCCAAGCGCTTGATGAAGGAGAAGATGTAATCCCAACGGCCACAGTTTAGGCCGATAATGTGATCTTTCAACTCGAAGAGGATCTCGTCCATTTCGAACGCGGCAGGCAGCGTCTCGATCAGGATCGTGCAGCGCAGCGTGCCGTGTTTTAAGCCGCAGGCTTCCTCGGCATAGGTGAAAACGTGGTCCCATAGGCGCGCTTCTTTGTGGCTTTCCATTTTGGGCAGATAGAAGGCAGGCGTCTTGCCTTGGGCGAGCATCGTTTTGGCGTTGTGGAAGACGTAGAGACCGAAATCAAAGAGCGAGCCGGATAGGCGCTCGCCATCGACGAGCACGTGCTTTTCGGGCAGGTGCCAGCCGCGTGGGCGCACCATCAGAGCGGCGGGATTGGCGTTGATGGCGTAGGTCTTGCCGGTGACTTCATCGGTGAAGCCTAAGGTACCGGCCCAGCGGTCTTTCAAATTGATTTGGCCTTCGACCATATTGGCCCAAGTAGGCGAGGAGGCGTCTTCGAAATCGGTCATGAAGACTTTCGCGCCGGAATTCAGCGCGTTGATGATCATTTTCTTATCCACTGGTCCGGTGATTTCAACGCGGCGGTCGAGGAGATCGGCGGGTAGTGGGGCGACGGTCCAATCGCCCTCGCGGACGGATTTGGTCTCGGCGAGGAAATCCGGCAATTCGCCAGCATCGAACTTCTTCTGGCGCTCAGCGCGGGCGGCGAGCAAAGCAAGGCGGGTCGCGTTAAAGCGCGTGTGCAATTCCGACAAAAAGGCGAGCGCGGCGGGGGTGAGGATTTCATCGTAGCGGGGACCCATTGGGCCTTGAATGTCAATTTTCGCCATGGTGCTGTTCCTTGTCGTTTCTTGATTGTTGGATTTGGTGGCCTTTTAGCCCTTAAAGACGCGAAAAGTCCACGCC
>CANGPL010000044.1 GCA_947455725.1 Hyphomicrobiales bacterium
CCCGAGCGGGTTCAAATCGGCGTGCGGCTTGCTGGCCCTCCGCCAAAACGTCTCACGCCCGGTCGGGCGCGCGTCATTGCTGCGGCTGAGGGCGGGTTGCTCTACTCCAAACGCGCTTTGTCGGATTTGGCAGGCGTCGGCGTCTCGGTCATCGACAGCCTGATCGACGAAGGCACGCTGGTGCCCGAAGCCATGCTACCCGGTGCCATTGCCGAGACACCGGACCCTGATTTCGCCGCCAACCGCTTCTCGCCCGGCCAGCAAATAGCGGTCGATGCGCTCATCGAAACCGTCAAACAACGCGCTTTCTCCGTCATTTTGCTCGAAGGGGTAACCGGCTCCGGCAAAACAGAAGTCTATTTTGAAGCCGTGGCAGAGACGCTCCGCCAAGGCAAGCAGGCCCTCATTTTAATGCCGGAAATTGCGTTAACGGGCCAATTTCTCGACCGGTTCGAAAAGCGATTTGGTACCCGTCCCGCCGAATGGCACTCGGGCGTCTCAGGCCGCAAGCGCGAGCGAACCTTTGCTGCTCTGGCAACAGGCGAGGCCAAAGTCATTGCCGGTGCGCGCTCGGCGCTGTTTCTCCCTTACGCCGATTTGGGCCTGATCATCGTCGATGAGGAGCATGAAACAGCCTATAAGCAAGAAGATGGTGTCCATTACCACGCCCGCGATATGGCGGTGGTGCGCGGCCGCATTGAAAATCTGGCCGTTGTCTTGGCGTCCGCCACCCCTTCCATCGAAAGCCGCGTCAATGCGGCGAAGGGCCGTTACACCCATCTCCGCCTGCCCGAGCGCCATGGCGGGCGACCAATGCCGGAAATCGACACCATTGATCTGAAAACGGATGCGCCAGCCCGCGGCAAATTCTTGGCGCCTCGTTTGGTGCGCGACATCGCGGAAACGATTGAGCGCGGCGAGCAGGTTCTGCTCTATCTCAACCGCCGCGGCTATGCGCCCTTGACGCTATGCCGAACATGCGGCCACCGTTTCCAATGCCCCAATTGCACAAGCTGGCTGGTCGAGCATCGCTTCCGCCGCGCTTTAATGTGCCATCATTGCGGCCATGTCGAACGCCGCCCCGATTCGTGTCCTGCCTGCGAGGCGGTTGAAAGCCTGACCGCCTGCGGCCCGGGCGTTGAGCGCTTGAACGAGGAAGTGGCCGAAGCCTTCCCGAATGCCCGCGTTCTCGTACTCTCTTCGGATATGCCGGGCGGCACCGAGCGCTTGCGCCGCGAGATCGAAGCGGTGGCTTCCGGCGAGTTTCAGATCATTATCGGCACGCAATTGGTGGCCAAAGGTCATCATTTTCCGTATTTGTCGCTGGTCGGCGTGGTGGATGCCGATTTGGGGCTGACCTCGGGCGACCCCCGCGCCGCCGAGCGCACCTTTCAGATGCTTCGACAGGTCACAGGCCGCGCCGGTCGTGGCGAAACCAAAGGCCGGGCGCTGCTGCAAACCTATGACCCGACCCATCCCGTCATCAGAGCGCTCGTCTCGGGCGACAGCGAACGGTTTTATGCGGAAGAAACCGCCCAACGCGAAATGGCGGTTTTACCCCCTTTTGGTCGCTTAGCCGCCCTGATTATCAGCGCCGATGACCGAAATCCGGCCGAAACTTACGCCCGAACGCTGGCGCGAATGGCCGAACCTCCAACAGGCGTTCACGTCTTAGGACCAGCCGAAGCGCCCTTGGCCGTCATTCGAGGCCGCCACCGTTTCAGGCTCTTGGTCAGAACGCCCCGCGAATTTGATATGCAAACCTATATCCGCCACTGGATGGCACGCGCGCCAAAACCCACCGGAAACATCAAAATATCGATCGATATTGATCCGCAGAGCTTTTTTTGAGGTGAACCGATGGTTTTGCTGACCATCGAACCAAAGTCGCGTCCAACATTTACTCACACCGCATTGCACTCGCTAATTGCCTATGCTAGTCACCCTCCGTGTCGTTTTCGCCCGCGCGGTGAAAGCGGGCATGTTCCAGTCCCTGCGACCAAGTTTCGTAAAGCCAAATTGGCCTGACGCAATAAGGCGTGTGTGACACCCATTTGATGAAACGAGAGACCCGCTGGTGGCCGCCCAACAATCGATCACATCTGGTTTTGCCGGGCGATATGCAACCGCCCTCTTCGATCTCGCCAAGGAATCGGGCGCGATTGATGCGGTTGTTGCCGACCTTTCGACATTTGACGCCCTGATTGAGGCGCATGAGGATATGCAACGTTTCGTACGCAGTCCCGTGTTCAGCGCCGAGGATCAGGTTAAAGCGTTGCAGCCGATCTTGGAAAAGATTGGCGTTAAGGGTCTCGCGCAAAAATTCCTTCTCCTTGTCGCCACCCAGCGTCGCCTGTTTGCCGTCCGTCAGATGGTGAAAGCGTTCCGCCAGCTGGTGGATCAGGATCGCGGTGTCACGCGCGCGACTGTGACGCTAGCCGAGACGCCATCGTCCAAGGCGTTGGACGCGATCAAGGCGGCTCTAAAAGATGTTGCCGGTGCAGGTGCCGAGATCGATCTCGCGATCGATCCGGAGATCATCGGTGGAATTATCGTGCAGATCGGCTCCAAAATGGTCGATTCTTCACTTCGTACCAAACTTAACGGCATTCGAACCGCGATGAAAGAGGTCGGCTGATGGATATCCGCGCCGCAGAAATTTCTGCCATTCTTAAAGATCAGATCAAGAACTTCGGTTCTGAAGCCCATGTCACCGAAGTAGGCCAAGTGCTCTCCGTCGGCGACGGTATTGCCCGTGTGTATGGCCTCGACAACGTCCAAGCGGGCGAAATGGTCGAGTTCGAAAACGGCATTCGCGGCATGGCTTTGAACCTCGAAGCCGACAATGTCGGTGTCGTGATCTTCGGTTCCGACCGTGACATTAAAGAAGGCCAGACGGTTAAGCGCACCGGCGCCATCGTGGACGCGCCTGTCGGCAAGGGTCTTTTGGGCCGCGTTGTTGACGCACTCGGGAATCCCATCGACGGCAAGGGCCCGATTAAGGCTGAAAAGCGCATGCAGGTCGACGTTAAGGCGCCTGGCATTATTCCGCGTCAGTCGGTGCATGAGCCTATGGCAACTGGTCTTAAGGCCGTTGACGCCCTGATCCCGGTTGGCCGTGGCCAGCGCGAATTGATCATCGGTGATCGTCAGACAGGTAAGACCGCCATCGCGCTCGATACGATTTTGAACCAGAAAGCGATCAACCAAGGCTCTGACGAAAGCCAGAAGCTCTATTGCGTTTACGTCGCTATCGGCCAGAAGCGTTCGACGGTTGCGCAATTCGTGAAGGTTCTCGAAGAGCAAGGCGCTTTGGAATACTCCATCGTTGTCGCCGCTACCGCTTCCGATCCGGCTCCAATGCAGTTCTTGGCACCGTTCACGGGCTGCACCATGGGCGAATATTTCCGCGACAACGGCATGCATGCCGTGATCGTGTATGACGATTTGTCGAAGCAAGCCGTGGCCTATCGCCAGATGTCGCTTCTTCTCCGCCGTCCGCCAGGCCGCGAAGCCTACCCGGGCGATGTGTTCTATCTCCATTCCCGTTTGCTCGAGCGCGCTGCAAAGCTCGGTAAGCCATCGGGCTCGGGCTCGTTGACGGCATTGCCTGTCATTGAAACGCAGGCGAACGACGTGTCGGCCTATATTCCAACCAACGTGATTTCGATCACCGATGGTCAGATCTTCTTGGAAACCGATTTGTTCTTCCAAGGTATCCGTCCGGCCGTGAACGTTGGTCTGTCCGTGTCGCGCGTCGGTTCTGCCGCGCAGACCAAGGCCATGAAAAAGGTCGCTGGTAAGATCAAGGGCGAGCTCGCTCAGTACCGCGAAATGGCGGCTTTCGCCCAATTCGGCGGCGATTTGGACGTGACAACCCAGCGTTTGCTCAACCGCGGCGCTCGTTTGACCGAGCTTCTTAAGCAGACGCAGTTCTCGCCAATGCAGATGGAAGAGCAGGTTTGCGTGTTGTATGCCGGTGTTAACGGCTATCTCGACACACTTCCCGTTAACCGCGTTAAGGCGTTCCAGGACGGCTTGCTGAATGCGCTCAAGTCGCAGAATGCAGCTCTTCTCGAAGCCATCCGTACCTCCAAGGATCTTTCCGATGATTCGGCGAAGACCCTGAAGGCTGCGGTCGACGCCTTCGCGAAATCTTTCTCGTAATCGGGGTCTGAAAGGGGCGCACCATGCCTTCATTAAAAGACCTCCGAAACCGCATCACGTCGGTTAAGGCCACGCAGAAGATCACCAAAGCCATGCAAATGGTTGCGGCGGCAAAGCTGCGTCGTGCTCAGGCTGCGGCAGAAGCCGCGCGTCCTTACGCGATGCGCATGAATGCAATGTTGGCCAATATCGCGGAAAGTGTCGCTGGTACGCCAGCCGCACCGACTTTGTTGGCAGGAACGGGCAGCGACAAGACGCATCTCCTCGTCGTTTTCACGGCAGAGCGCGGTCTTTGCGGTGCGTTCAACTCGTCGATTGCCCGTCTCGCGCGTGACAAGGCCAATGCTTTGATCGCCGAAGGCAAGACGGTGAAAATCATTTGCGTCGGCAAGAAGGGCAATGATCTTCTAAAGCGTCTCTTCGCCAAGAACATCATTGAATTCGTCGATCTTCGCTCGGTTCGTTATATCGGTTATGAAAATGCCGATACGATTGCCCGCTCGATTATTGCTCGCTTTGAGGCTGGCGAATTCGATGTGTGCACGGTGTTCTATTCCCGCTTCAAATCGGTGATCCAGCAATTCCCAACGGCCTTGCAGATCGTGCCCGCGATCATTCCAGAAAAGCCTGCGAATATCACAACGACGGCATCTTATGAGTATGAGCCCGACGAAGTGGAAATTCTGGGTAGCCTGTTGCCGCGCAACATCTCGATGCAGATTTTCTCAGCCTTGCTTGAGAACGCAGCATCCGAGCAGGGCGCACGTATGAGCGCCATGGATAATGCGACGCGCAATGCGGGTGACATGATCAAGAAGCAGACGATCAAGTATAACCGCTCGCGTCAGGCGATGATCACCAAAGAACTTATTGAAATTATCTCGGGCGCGGAAGCGCTCTGAACGGACGGATGAAGGATTAAGACCATGGCCACTAAACCAAACGGCAAAATCACTCAGGTCATCGGCGCCGTCGTTGACGTGCACTTCGAAGGCCATATGCCTGAAATTCTCAACGCGCTTGAGACGACGAACCGTGGCAACCGCCTCGTGCTCGAAGTTGCGCAGCATCTTGGCGAAAACGCCGTTCGTACCATTGCTATGGATACGACCGAAGGTCTCGTTCGTGGTCAGGAAGTGACCGATACGGGCGCTCCAATCTCCGTTCCGGTTGGCGCGGGCACTTTGGGCCGCATCATCAACGTTATCGGCGAGCCGGTTGACGAATTGGGCCCGGTTGAGGCGGAAGCCTATCGCGCGATCCACCAAGACGCTCCGACCTATGCCGAGCAGTCGACTGAAGGTCTTATTCTCGAAACGGGTATTAAGGTCGTTGACCTTCTCGCGCCTTACGCCAAGGGCGGTAAGATTGGTCTCTTCGGCGGCGCCGGCGTCGGCAAGACCGTGTTGATCATGGAACTCATCAACAATGTCGCGAAAGCCCATGGTGGCTATTCCGTATTCGCAGGTGTTGGTGAGCGTACCCGCGAAGGTAATGATCTTTATCACGAAATGATCGAGTCCAAGGTGAACATGGACCCGAAGGAACATGGCGGCTCGGCAGCAGGTTCGAAATGCGCCCTTGTGTATGGCCAGATGAACGAGCCTCCAGGCGCTCGCGCTCGCGTGGCACTTACGGGTCTCACGGTTGCGGAGCATTTCCGCGATCAGGGCCAGGACGTGCTCTTCTTTGTCGATAATATTTTCCGCTTCACGCAGGCGGGCTCCGAAGTGTCGGCGCTCTTGGGCCGTATTCCTTCCGCCGTGGGCTATCAGCCAACGCTCGCCACCGACATGGGCGCGCTTCAAGAGCGCATCACTACCACCACCAAGGGTTCGATCACCTCGGTGCAGGCCATTTACGTGCCTGCCGACGATTTGACCGATCCGGCACCAGCCGCCTCCTTCGCCCATTTGGACGCAACAACCGTGTTGTCGCGCTCGATTGCGGAAAAGGGCATCTATCCAGCAGTGGATCCGCTCGACTCTTCTTCGCGCATGTTGTCACCTTTGATCGTCGGTGAAGAGCATTACGCGGTTGCCCGTGCGGTTCAGTCGACGTTGCAGCGTTATAAGTCGCTGCAGGACATCATCGCCATTCTCGGTATGGATGAATTGTCGGAAGATGATAAGTTGACGGTTGCTCGCGCCCGCAAGATCGAGCGTTTCTTGTCGCAGCCTTTCCATGTGGCCGAAGTGTTCACGGGCTCGCCAGGCAAGCTCGTCTCGCTGGCTGATACCATTAAGAGCTTCAAGGGTCTGGTCGAAGGTCAATATGACCACCTTCCAGAAGCGGCGTTCTATATGGTCGGCAATATCGACGAAGCCATCGAAAAGGCAGAACGCCTTGCGAAGGAAGCCGCCTAATCTGACGCTGACGACGGACGGAGACCATCATGGCCGCTTTCACATTCGAACTCGTTTCACCCGAAAAGATTTTGTTTTCGGGTGATGTTGAACAAGTCGTCGTTCCCGGCACGGAAGGCGATTTCGCTGTGTTGAAAGACCACGCGCCCGTTATGTCCGCGCTTCGTCCGGGCGTGCTGTCTTACACGGACACGAAAGGCACGACTGAAACCGTGTTCGTTCGCGGCGGTTTCGTCGATGCAACGGCCAGCCTCTTGACCGTTTTGGCCGATCAGGCGATCCGCGTGGCGGATATGTCGGAAGCAGCCTTCACGGCTGAAGTCGAACTTGCGACCACGCTTCTCGGTGCCGCCTCAACGGACGAAGGCAAGCGCCTCGCCGCAGAGCGTTTGGCACAGATCGAAGCACTTCGTTCTCAATAGGTGCATTAATTATTACTATGACTCCCTTCTCCCGGATGGGAGAAGGTCCCTGCGGAGCAGGGGGATGAGGGTCTAACGGCTACCACCAGAACCTCATCCGTCGCCTTCGGCGACACCTTCTCCTTCAAGGAGAAGGACGACGAATTGTTTCAATTCAGTCATTCAGATGGCCTCATTGGTGTATCACGAGAAAACAACGAACGTTCGGCCTATACCACTGCTTGCCGAATCCAACCGCCGCTGGCCAATCCTCGACACCGCCCGTGGCGTGGCGATTATCGCTATGATTCTTTTCCATTTTACATGGGATCTCGGCTTTTTCGGCATTGTTGATTACGATATCTCGTTCACGCCCGAGGGTCGCTTGCTCGCTCATCTGATTGCGGGCAGTTTTCTTTTCATCGTTGGAATGAGTTTGGCCTTGGCCGCCCGTAACGGGCTTCCGTTCAAACCTTATTTGAAGCGTCTGCGCTATGTGGCGGGCGCGGCCATCCTCGTCTCGCTGGGCACGTTTTTCTTGATGCCGGAAGATTGGATTTTCTTCGGCGTTTTGCATTGCATTGCGCTATCGAGCCTCTTGGCGCTGCCCTTTCTTGCCGCACCCCTTCTACTGACTGCGGCTATCGCTGCTTTATCGATTGCGGCACCTCTATTCATCTATGCCCCGATCTTTGATCAACCTTGGATGTTCTGGTTGGGCCTCAACCATATTCTGCCGCGCACCAATGATTATGTGCCACTCTTTCCATGGTTCGGTGTTGTGCTCGCGGGTCTCGTGGTAGTGCGACTGATTGATACACGTGCCGAATGGGCCGCATGGTTTCAGCGCGCGCGCCCCAACGCGTTTTTTCGTTATTTGGCGCGCCTCGGGCGGTTTAGCTTGGCCATTTATCTGATCCATCAGCCGATTCTGATGGGCGTCTTATGGTCGATCCTCAGCCTAACAGGTCCTCTGCATCTCTTTGCCCCATCCGATGGCGGCTTTGCAAAATCCTGCACCGCGAGCTGCGTCGCCGCGGGAAACAAGAACGATAAATGCGTCACTTCTTGCTCGTGCGTCGGCGCGGAAATCTCCAGCAAAATGCCGCCTGTGACGACGCTCGCCGAGGCGGATCTTAACCGCCGCATCGATGAAGCGATCCTGATGTGCCGCAGCAAGGGCGCGCTCTAGCAAAATTTCCAAAAATTTGCGCGGTTTCGCGCCTAAAACTGCGGCATGACGCCTATCGACATGAGAATGACGCTTCGATAAAGGACGATATCGATAAGGCGTCTTAATAGCTGCATGACTGATTTTCATTGGCTTTTGGTATCCATACAGGGCAAAAGTTACGTGTCCCGCCCCATTTTAGAAGGAGAGCGAGTTTGCGCTTCTCATTCCTCAATCTCGCAAAACAAGCTTTGTCCGCCCACCGGCATTGGCCCGAGCAATGGCGTTTTCCAGAACCCAAGGCTGAATATGACGCCATCATCATCGGCGCCGGCGGCCATGGCTTAGGCACCGCCTATTACCTCGCCAAAGAACATGGCATGCGCAATATTGCGGTGCTCGAAAAAGGCTGGCTCGGTGGCGGCAATACGGGCCGTAACACCACGATCATTCGTTCCAACTATCTTTGGGAAGAAAGCCAAGGCCTGTACGAACACTCGGTCAAGCTTTGGGAGAATCTCTCGGCGGAACTCAATTACAACGTCATGTATTCGCCACGTGGCGTGATGATGCTCGCCCATACGGTGCATGACATTCAAGTGTTCAAACGCCACGTCCATGCCAATCGTTTGCAAGGCATCGACAATGAATGGTTGACGCCGGAACAGGCGAAAGAGTTTTGCCCGATCCTCAATATCTCCTCCAATATGCGTTATCCGATTTTGGGCGCGGCTTTGCAGCGTCGCGGCGGCACCGCGCGGCATGATGCGGTGGCGTGGGGTTATGCGCGCGCCGCAAGCGCGATGGGTGTCGATATCATCCAGAATTGCGAAGTGAAGGGCATTCGCCGCGATTTGAATGGCGCGGTCAGTGGCGTTGAAACCACTAAAGGCTTCATCGGTACCAAGAAAATCGGCGTCGTTGCAGCAGGCCATACCAGCGTGATCATGAGCATGGCCGATGTGCGCATGCCGCTTGAATCCTATCCGCTCCAAGCCCTCGTCTCCGAGCCCGTCAAGCCGATCATGCCCTGCGTTGTGATGTCAAACACGATCCACGCCTATATGTCCCAGTCGGATAAAGGCGAGTTGGTGATTGGTGCAGGCACCGACGCTTACACCTCGTACAGCCAGACGGGTGGCCTCCATATCACCACGCATACGCTGGACGCGATTTGCGAATTGTTCCCCAATGTCCGCCGCTTGCGGATGCTCCGAAATTGGGGCGGCATCGTCGATGTGACCCCGGATCGCTCGCCGATCCTCTCAAAAACGCCGGTCAAGGGTCTTTACGTCAATTGCGGTTGGGGCACAGGCGGCTTCAAAGCCACACCGGGCTCCGCCAATGTCTTTGCCCATACGATTGCGAAGGACGAGCCGCATCCAATCAACGCGGCCTTCACCATCGACCGGTTCAAAACCGGTCGCCTGATTGACGAAGCGGCCGCCGCCGCCGTCGCGCACTGAGGGAGAAAACAATGCTTCTCATACCTTGCCCCCATTGCGGCGAACGTCCTGAACTCGAATTCCGCTATGCAGGCGAAGCGCATATTGCGCGCCCAGCCGATCCGTCTTCGACAAGTGATCAGGAATGGGCGGAATATCTCTATTTCCGCTCTAATCCAAAGGGTCTTCACATCGAGCGCTGGCGGCACGTGTCCGGCTGCGCGCGTTTCTTCAACTGTGTGCGCGATACCGTGAGCGATAAGATTTTGAAAACCTATCCCGCAGGACAACCCAAACCCGACCTTGCCGTGGTGTTGAAGGAGGCTGGACAATGAGCCTCACCCTTCGCGCCACCCGCGCCGGTCGTGTTGATCGGACAAAGCCTTTAACCTTCACCTTTGACGGCAAAACCTATCGCGGCTTCGAAGGCGACACGCTCGCCTCGGCCTTGCTGGCCAATGGCGTGCATTTGATGGGCCGATCCTTCAAATACCACCGTCCGCGTGGCGTTGTTACCGCAGGCTCGGACGAGCCAAATGCGCTCGTCAGCATCGGCACCGGCGCGCGCCATACGCCCAATTTACGTGCCCCGCAGGTCGAGCTCTATGATGGTCTTGTCGCCCAAAGCCAAAACCGCTGGCCATCTTTGAGCTTCGATGTCGGCGCAATCAACAATGTGCTCTCCCCGCTCTTCGTCGCGGGCTTTTACTACAAGACGTTTATGTGGCCGAATGTGGCGTGGAAGAAGCTCTATGAGCCGATCATCCGCCGTGCGGCCGGCCTCGGCACCGCGTCGAATGAGGCCGATCCGGATCATTATTCCACGCGCTTTCCCCATTGCGATGTGCTCGTTATTGGTAGCGGCCCTGCCGGATTGTCGGCAGCGCTTGCCGCAGCCCGCACCGGCGCACGCGTTATCCTCTGCGACGAGCAATCGGAATTTGGTGGCTCGCTTCTCTCGGAACTTCACGCGACGATCGATGGTAAACCCGCCGCACAATGGGTGGCTGATTCTGTTGCCGAATTAAAGGTCCACGCGTCACGCGTCACCATTCTACCGCGCACGCAGGCCTTTGGTTATTTTGCGCAGAATTTTATAGGCCTCGTCGAGCGCGTGACCGATCATCTCGCCAAGCCCGATCCAAAGCTTCCGCGTGATCGCTTATGGCAGGTTCGCGCCAAGCAAGTCGTCATTGCAACCGGCGCGCATGAACGCCCGATGGTGTTTCCGGACAATGACCGTCCGGGCATTATGCTGGCCGATGCCGCCCGCACCTACGCCAATCGCTACGGCGTTCGCCCCGGCGGCCGCGCGGTTGTCGCAACCGCGCATGACAGCGCCTATCAGGCAGCGCTCGATTTGAAGGCTGCCGGTGTATCCATCGAGCTGATCGCGGATTTACGCAAAGAAGCCAATGGTCCGCTGCCTATGGCTGCGCGTGCCGCCGGTATTCGCGTTGAAACCGGCATGGCGATCACCGGCTCCACCGGACATTTGCGCGTCAGCGCCGCGCTTGTGAGCAAGCTCGGCACCGATGGGGAGGAAGCGATCCCCTGTGATCTGATCCTGATGTGCGGTGGCTGGACGCCTTCGGTCCATCTCTTCTCGCAATCCCGCGGCAAGCTGAAATTCGACGAAACACGGCAGGTCTTTATCCCGGGCGAGTCGGTACAGGCCGAGCGTTCGGCAGGCGCCTGCAAGGGTTCCGAAAGCTTGATGCAAGCCTTTGATGATGGCTTTGCCGCAGGTCTTGATGCCGCAGCAAAAGCGGGCTTCAGCAAAGGCACCAAAGTCACCGTTAAGCTCGCGGGCGTCATTGATGCGCATGGCGGCTATCTCGGCGCCGTCCCGCATCCGCATGATGCCGGACGCGTCAAAGCCTTTGTCGATTTCCAAAACGATGTCACCGCCAAAGATATCAAACTCGCCACCCGCGAGGGCATGCGTTCCATCGAGCATGTGAAGCGCTACACCACCACCGGCATGGCGACCGATCAGGGCAAATTGTCGAACATGAACGCGCTCGCCATCGCAGCAGAAGCGCTGGGCAAGTCTATTCCTGCCGTTGGCCTTACCACCTTCCGTCAGCCCTACACGCCGATCAGCTTCGGCGCGATGGCGAACCATTCACGTGGTGAATTGTTCGACCCTGTCCGCAAAACACCGACCCATGCTTGGGCTGAAGCGCAGGGCGCGGTCTTTGAAGATGTCGGTCTGTGGAAGCGCGCTTGGTATTTCCCGAAAGCGGGCGAGGACATGCATCAAGCCGTATTGCGCGAGTGCAAGACGGTGCGTGACTCAGCCGGTGTGTTTGACGCGTCAACGCTCGGCAAGATCGAAGTCGTCGGCCCAGATGCCGCCGAATTCATGAATCTGCTTTACACCAACCCGTGGTCAAAGCTTGAAGTGGGCCGCTGCCGTTATGGCTTGATGCTCAACGAAGCTGGCTTTGTGATGGATGACGGTGTCGTTGGCCGCATCGCTCAGGATCGTTTCCATGTAACGACAACAACGGGTGGCGCACCGCGCGTGCTCAATCACATGGAAGACTATCTCCAAACCGAGTTCCCGCATCTGAAAGTCGCGTTAACGTCAACAACCGAGCAATATGCGGTCGTCGCCGTCCAAGGCCCGAATGCGCGCAAGATCATCGCGCCGTTGATTGAAGGCATCGATATTTCAAACGAAGCCATGCCGCATATGAGCGTGCGCTTGGGCAAGATTTGCGGCGTACCGACCCGGCTCTTCCGCATGAGTTTCACCGGCGAACTCGGCTTTGAAGTGAATGTGCCAGCCGATTACGGCCAAGCCGTCTGGGAAGCCATTTGGGCCGAGGCGCAAAAATATGAGGCCTGTGCCTATGGTACCGAAACCATGCACGTGCTGCGCGCCGAGAAGGGCTACATCATTGTCGGCCAAGAAACCGATGGCACCGTTACGCCAAACGATCTCGGCCTTGATTGGGCGATTGGCAAAGCCAAGCCCGATTTCGTCGGCAAGCGCTCGCTGATCCGTCCGGATCTCGTGAAGGCGGACCGCAAGCAGCTTGTCGGTCTTTTGACCGTCGATCCGCAGAAGGTTTTGGAAGAAGGCGCGCAGATCACTTTGGTCGGCAACCCGCCTGCTGGCACTTCGGCGCTCGGCCATGTCACCTCATCCTACCAAAGCGCCGTCTTGGGCCGCAGCTTCGCACTCGCGATTGTCGCGGCTGGCCGCGCGCGGATGGGCGAAACGCTCTATGTGCCGATGCCCGATGGCCCGATTGCGGTCACCGTCACCGATCCGGTTTTCTATGACAAGGAAGGAGCCAAGCTCCATGTCTGATTTAAAAATAACCCGCCGCTCGGCCTTTGAAGGCTTGCACCCCATTCAGGTGGAAGGCTCAGTCACCGTTGCGCCAACGCCTTATGCAACGCGCTTCTCGTTTCGCGGTGACGCGAAGGCGGCAAGTGCCTGCTCAAAAGGCTTTGGCGTCCTGTTGCCCAATGATTTGCTCAAAGCCGAGAGCGACCAAGGCCGCACCGCCATCTCATTAGGCCCCGATGAATGGCTGTTGATCGCGCCCGATGGTGAAGTGGAAAGCCTAGAGGCTGCCATCGCCAAAGCCCTCGGCGATCAGCATCAGTCGCTCGTCGATATCAGCCACCGCAACACGGCTTTCACCGTCTCAGGCCTGAAAGCAGAAACGCTTTTAGCGAGCGGCTGCTTGCTTGATCTCCATATCTCAGCCTTCCCCGTCGGCATGGCAACGCGCACGATTTATTCGAAAGCCGATATCATCTTGTGGCGCACGGCACCCGATACGTTCCACGTCGAACTCTGGCGCAGCTTCGTGCCGTTCGTGTGGGGGTTGTTGGAAGAGGCCGCGCACGAGGTGTAGTCTTTTTCTCCTTCTCCCCTCGCGGGAGAAGGTGGCCCGCAAAGCGGGTCGGATGAGGGGGGCAGCTCTTTACAACTTCTAGCTGCTTCAATTTATCGAGAAACAGTCCTTAACTGCCTTTGATGGCTGACCGGATGATCTCGATTTCAAGGCAGTTAAGGCGCGATCTAACAGTCGCCGAAAAACAATTGTGGCATGAATTACGCGATCGACGGTTAGACGGGATTAAATTTCGTCGCCAATTTCCGATTGAAGGCTTTATCGTTGATTTCATATGCCTTGAGGCACGTTTGACCATAGAGCTCGACGGGCCTGTGCATCGGGGACGTGAACAGCAAGACGCCGTGCGTCGCTCGATTATTCGGTCTCAAGGGTTTTTAGAACAGCGATATCGCAACGAAGACGTGTTTGATCGTCTGCCTTGGGTCTTACAGGATATTCGACAAATTGTTGCGCAACGGATGCATACCCCTCATCCGTCATCCTCCGGATGACACCTTCTCCCGCAAGGGGAGAAGGCCTCAATAAAAATTTCACTTCCGCTCCAACCGCGCCAATAGGCTCGACGTATCCCAACGTCCGCCACCCATATTTTGCACTTCACCGTAGAACTGATCGACCAGCGCCGTCACCGGTAGATTAGCGCCATTGCGGCGGCTTTCCGCAATACAAATCCCCAAATCCTTGCGCATCCAGTCCACCGCAAAACCAAACTCGAATTTCGATTGGTTCATCGTCTTATAGCGGTTTTCCATCTGCCAGCTTTGCGCCGCACCTTTCGAAATCGTTTCGATCACGGCTTCTACATCAAGCCCTGCTTTTTTGGCGAAATTCACGCCTTCGGCCAAGCCCTGAACCAGCCCTGCAATGCAAATCTGGTTGACCATTTTGGTAAGCTGTCCTGCACCCGACGGGCCCAATAATTTGCACATGCGGGCAAAGCTCATAATCACCGGCTCGACGCGCGCAAACACCGCCTTGTCGCCGCCGCACATGACGGTCAACACGCCATTTTCAGCGCCCGCCTGTCCGCCAGAAACAGGCGCATCGATAAAGTCGACGCCATGTTCTTTGGCCGTCGCGTAAAGCTCGCGTGCCACTTCCGCCGAGGCGGTTGTGTGATCGACAAACACCGTGCCTTTCGCCATTCCGGCAAACGCGCCATCAGCACCCAACGTCACCGAGCGCAAATCATCATCATTGCCGACACAGGCGAACACGATGTCTTGCCCGTGCGCCGCTTCTTTCGGTGTCTTGGCCGCCTTGCCGCCATTGGCCGCAACCCAAGCCTCGGCCTTGGCATAGGTCCGGTTATAAACCGTTACGTCATGGCCTTTTGAGGCTAGATGGCGCGCCATCGGAAAACCCATCACGCCCAACCCTAAAAATGCAACTTTCGCCATGTCGTTATCTCCGTTTAATCGCCAGCATACGAAACATGCGACGATATGGACCGGTGGCAATGGATAAGGCAAGCTATCCTTCGGACCGCGAGCCTCCCGGCTCGCATTCTTAAGATGCGAGGCAGGAGCCTCGCGGTCCATTTCCCATCAAGTTAAGGTTGACCACTGAACCCGCATCCCGCCATAAAGCGTCACGCTCAACCAAGGAATTCTCTCGTGGCGAATGAACAAGATCTTCGTAACGCTCTTTCCCTGTTAAAGGGTCCGGACGGCAAAACCCCGTTTCTGCGCTCAGGCCTGTTGGGCGGCATCTCGATTCAGGGCGATAAGGCCTATATTTCGCTGGTTGTTGATCAGGCTCAAGCCAAAACCATTGAACCCGTGCGCGCCGCTGTCGAGATGGCGGCTTTATCGGTCAAAGGCATCGACAAAGCACTCGTAACCCTCACCGCCGAGCGTCCGGCGCAACCTAACGCGCCCGCAGCCCCAGGACCACGCGCGCAAGCTGCAACCGCCAAAGCGATGATCCCCGGCGTCAAACACATCGTCGCGGTCGCGTCCGGCAAAGGTGGCGTTGGTAAATCTACTGTGTCGGCCAATCTCGCGCTCGCGCTCGCCAAGCTCGGCATGAAAGTTGGCATTTTGGATGCCGATATTTACGGCCCCTCTTTGCCAAAACTGTTTGGCATTACGGGTCGTCCGACGATTGATGAAAACAAGATCATGCAGCCGCTTGATGGCTATGGCCTCAAGGTCATGTCGATCGGGTTTTTGATCGAAGAAGAAACCCCCATGATCTGGCGTGGCCCGATGGTCATGTCCGCGTTGCAGCAAATGATGCGCGAAGTGAATTGGGGCACGCTCGATGTGTTGATCGTCGATATGCCGCCCGGAACAGGCGATGCGCAGCTTACTATGGCGCAATCCGTTTCGCTCGCGGGTGCGGTGATTGTTTCCACCCCGCAAGATCTGGCCTTGATCGATGCCCGCCGTGGCGTTTCCATGTTCAAGCGCGTTGAAGTGCCTATTCTCGGTATCGTCGAAAATATGAGCTATTTCCTCTGCCCGGAATGCGGCACGCGGTCCGATATTTTCGGCCATGGCGGCGCGCGCCACGAGGCCGAGCGTTTGGGCGTTCCCTTCTTGGGCGAAGTGCCGTTACACATCGATATTCGCGAGCGTTCGGATGCCGGTACACCGGTTGTTGCAACAGCACCCGACAGCGTTCACGCGAAAATCTTTATGGGGCTAGCAGAAGCGTTGAAAACGCGACTTGAAACGGGCGCACCTGCTCGCCAAGGTCCCAAGATCATCATTGAGTAAAAGCGTATCATGACAGGTCCGAGCCATCCCCCATCCGCTGCCGATATTGTGATCATTGGCGGAGCCGTTATCGGTTCTTCGACCGCCTATCACATCGCCAAAGATCCGGCGTTTAATGGCCGCGTCGTCGTGATCGAGAAAGACCCGACCTATACGTCCTGCGCTTCGGCCTTATCGGCGGCATCGATCCGACAACAATTCTCTTCGCCGGTGAATATCCACATCTCGCTCTATGGCATCGATTTTTTGCGCAACATTGGCGAGCATTTGGCCATTGACGGCGAAAAACCCGAAATCGGTCTGCATGAGGGCGGCTATCTCTATCTCGAGACAACGCCCGGCGCGCCTGTGCTAACCGAAACACAAAGACTGCAAACGGGCCTGGGTGCCGATATTGTGTTGTTCGATCCCGAGGGCCTCAAAAAGCAATTCTCATGGTTGATGGTCGATGATCTCGCCGCCGGTGCGTGGGGCCGTTCAGGTGAAGGCTGGTTCGATGGCTGGGGCCTGATGCAAGCCTTCCGCAAAAAAGCCCGCCACCTCGGCGTCACCTATATCGATGGCGAGGTAACGGGCATCGAGCGCGATGGCGAAACCATTACCCATGTGGTGCTCAAAGACGGCACGCGCATCGCTTGCGGTGCGGTGCTGAACGCCGCAGGCGCATCCGGCGGGCGCGAGCTTGCAGCAACGGCAGGCATCGATATTCCGGTGCACAGCAAGAAGCGCTGCGTCTTCTCCTTCACCTGCAAAGGCGATGTTCCGAATGCGCCCTTGTTGATTGACACATCCGGCACATGGTTCAGGCCCGAGGGCCATCGCACCGCAGAAGGCCAGATGTTTATCTGCGGTGGCTCACCGGGCGAGCAAGACCCCGATTCCAAAACCTTCGACGTTGAATGGTCGTTGTTCGATGAACTCTATTGGCCAGCGCTCGCAAGCCGCGTTCCAGCCTTCGAGCAAATCAAGCAAGGCCGCGCTTGGGCCGGCCATTACGATATGTGCGCATTAGATCACAACGCCATTATCGGCCGCGCGGTTGGATTGAAAAATTTCTACCTCGCCAATGGCTTCTCCGGCCACGGCCTCCAGCAAAGCCCCGCCATCGGGCGCGGGCTTTCGGAACTGATGGTTCATGGCCGCTATCAAACGCTGGATCTCAGCGATTTAGGCCATGAACGTGTCGTGGCAAACCGGCCTTTGCTTGAGAAGAATGTGATCTAAATTGGACCGCGCGGCTCCTGCCGCGCAAAGAATGCGAGCCGGGAGGCTCGCGGTCCGGTATTTTCCTCATGGTGAGCCGATGCGCAGCATCGAGTCGAACCAAGCCCTTCGACTCACATTGCTCCGCAATGTGGCTCAGGGTGAGGAGATTTGTTTACACTTCCTACCCCGCCAAATCCTTCAACCTTGGCGGATTTGAGCCCTTTTGCGTGCAGGTAAACGCCGAAGCTTTCACCGCGAAGGAAAGC
Organism: Hyphomicrobiales bacterium; assembly: GCA_947455725.1. Lineage (GTDB taxonomy): Bacteria > Pseudomonadota > Alphaproteobacteria > Rhizobiales > Beijerinckiaceae > CAIUPE01. The sequence continues at coordinate 17,630 of CANGPL010000044.1, forward strand.
CACGCCTCAATCGCGCTTTGCGTCCAAGGCGCGTGACTTTTGCCTAAAGCTCCATCACGATCCATCGCAAACAGGAGCGAGGACATCAAACTGTCGCCTGCGCCCACCGTATCCTGAACCGTAATGGTCGGAGCCGGAATCGCGATATGGCCCGAGGCCGTAAAAGCCTCCGCGCCATTGCCGCCGCGCGTTAAAACCGCAAGCGTCGGGCCTTTGGTGAGCCATGCTTGCATCGCCTCACGCGGAGAGAGGTCCGGATAAAGCCATTCCATATCCTCCTCGCTCGCTTTCACGATATCGGCGCGGGCCGCAAGCCGCTCGACATCCGCGCGTGCTTTGTCCTTATCCGGCGTGATCATCGGGCGGATATTCGGATCATAACTCGTCGTGCGATGTCCCTTGGCCTGCTGCATCGCTTCAAGCACCGCCGCCGACATAGGCGGCACTAGCGTCGAAAACGATCCGGCATGAATATGCCTTAGATCATCCGGCCACTGTTTTGGCAGAGCAGGCGGCGTATCAAACGCGGTCCCTGCAATCGTAAAAACATAGCGCGGGCCACTCTCCGCCGTGCCTTCCTCAACCAAAGCCGTCGGGCTCTGCGCGTCCGAAAACGCCATATAGGATAAATCGACGCCATCCGCTTCGAGCGCCGCCTTAAAGCGTTGCCCGTCTTTATCGGTTGAAAGCGAACTCGCAATAGCGACTTTTGCGCCAAGGCGACCAAGGCCAATCGCCACATTATAAGGTGATCCGCCGAGCACCGCTTCGCGCCCCTTCGGGCCAGGCACCAGATCAACCAGCGCCTCGCCCATGACCAAGATATGCGAACTCATGGATTAACCCGCAAAGGTATAGGCCGTCTTCACGGTGGTGAAGAACTCCTTGGCATAGGAACCCTGCTCGCGCGAGCCATAGCTCGAACCCTTCCGGCCACCAAATGGCACATGGTAATCAACGCCTGCCGTTGGCAGGTTTACCATCACCATACCCGCTTCCGAATTGCGCTTGAAATGCGTCGCATATTTGAGGCTCGTCGTGCAGATACCGGCCGATAGTCCGAAATCCGTATCATTCGAAATCGCAAGCGCCTCGTCGTAATTCTTTGCCTTGATAACGACGCCAACAGGTCCGAAAATTTCTTCGCGCGCAATGCGCATCGAATTGTCAACGCCGGTGAACAAAGCAGGCTGCAAATAGAAGCCGGGGGTTTCGCGGTTCAAGAGTTCGCCACCCCAGGCAAGCGTCGCGCCTTCCTTCTGGCCAAGCGCGATATAGGACAAATCCTGATCCAACTGGCTTTGATCCACCACAGGGCCGATATGCGTGCCCGCCTTCAACGCGTTATCGACCGAGAGGCCTTTGAGCCGCTCCGAAAGTGCAGCAACAAAGGCATCATGAATGCCTTCTTCAACAATCAAACGCGACGACGCCGTGCAGCGCTGTCCGGTCGAGAAAAACGCGCCATTCACCGCGCATTCAACCGCCGTTTTAAGGTCGGCATCGTTCAACACAACGAGCGGATTTTTACCGCCCATTTCAAGCTGCATCTTCTTCATCGGTGACGAGGCAATCGCTGCTTCTGCTACTTTACGGCCCGTGCCGACCGAACCCGTAAACGTAATCGCGTTCACATCCTTATGGTTTAGGATGGTTTGGCCTACTTCCGAGCCGCGGCCCATCACTAGGTTTAGCACGCCCTTCGGCAAACCGGCGCGGTTTAAAATATCAACAATCGCCCAGGCCGAACCCGGTACGAGATCGGCAGGCTTGAACACAATCGTGTTGCCATGCGCGAGTGCCGGCGCAATCTTCCAAGCCGGAATGGCAATCGGGAAATTCCATGGCGTGATCATACCAACCACGCCCACCGCCTCGCGGGTCATCTCAACACCCACGCCCGGACGCACGCTCGGTACCGTCTCGCCCATCAGGCGAAGCGCCTCACCGGCAAAAAACGCGAAAATCTGCCCCGCGCGGGTCGCCTCGCCAATGCCTTCCGGCAGCGTCTTGCCTTCTTCGCGGGAGAGGAGCTTACCAAGCTCATCCTTGCGCGCGAGAATTTCATCCGATGCTTTCTTTAAAATCTCGTAGCGCTCTTGCGGCGTGGTACGCGACCAAGCGGGAAATGCCGCTTTCGCCGCAGCAATTGCCTGCTCGGCCTGTTCTTTGGACGCGCGGGCAAAATGGCCCACCACATCATTGGTATCCGACGGGTTCACATTGATCGAGACGGAAGCGCCCTCAACCCATTCGCCCGCGATTAGATTTTTGAAATGTTCGGTCATTGGATTTTCCTGTCTTTTATTGTTGTTAGACCGTTTTGGCCCAAGGATTGATGAGGGTTAGGCCAAGGCCTTCGAAATGTTTTGTATTCCCGGTCGCAATAGCAAAATTATGGCGGATGGCGATAGCCGCAATTTGCAAATCAATCATCGGGCGTTCCTTTCCTCTTGATCGCATTATTGCACGCAGTTCGCCCCAGATCAGCGCCGACTCAAGGTCAAAATCGACAACACGACCAGAAAACTTTTCTCGTAAAGAAATGAACCACGCTTCCAATACGAGCTTTTTTCGTCCTGTCATTAAACCTGCAATGCCGTAAGCTAATTCACCCAGTGAAATCGATGAAACGAAAAGCTGTTCAAGATCGACATCCATCGTCCATTGATGCACGACCGTGTCGCCGTCCGCCCTGCTCATTTCACCGACAATGTTGGTGTCGAGCAGTAAGCCTCTAGTCAAAACTAAAATCCCGATCCGGCAAAAGATCATCACGGCTAAGATCGAGTTTTTCACCTTTCGGCCAAAGCGCCCTAATTTCTTCGAACGCTTCATAAGCCGATTTAAAGGGCTTTGTTTCTTGATCCAAGATCTGTCGAAGCATGGCCGATTTATCGTCGTTTCCCCGTAAGACAAGCGCAATTTTTCGAATACGCGCGGCATCCTCAATCGACGCCAAAACTTCAACCCGGCGAACCGAGTTGCCATTTTTTTGTCGATGGCGTTGTACACGAGCTGAGCTGGCCATGGGTTTTCCACGAAATTAGCGGGCGTTTCCGGAAACGTTACCGGAAACGCTTAAGAATAGCAATCAAATCAAGCCGCGCTTCGCCAGATTCCGCATCAGATGCGAGGTGCCAAACGTCCAAGGCGGGCAATCATAGGCCGATTTCATGCGGCTGACGATGGAGCCCAGTTTCGGCGTGTGCACGGTGACAATATCGCCCATTTTATGCGTAAAGCCCTTGCCCGGTGCGTCGCGGTCCTTGATTGGCGAATACATTGTGCCGGTATAGAGCACCGCCCCATCCGGATATTGATGGTGCTTACCCAGCATTTGCGCCGATAAATCCGCGAGATCACGGCTGATTTTGGCAAGCGAGGACGAGCCTTCGAGGGTAAAGTCATCGGGCCCTTCAACGCGCAACGTCACAACCGCCGTGCGCAAATCTTCGAGCGTAAAGGCACCGTCAAAGAAGCGGATAAAAGGCCCCGTTACCGCAGAGGCGTTGTTGTCTTTCGCTTTACCCAAGAGCAGCGCCGAGCGGCCTTCGACATCGCGCAAATTCACGTCATTGCCGAGCATCCCGCCAACAATCTTGCCGGTTGAGGCAACCACAATCACCACTTCCGGCTCGGGATTGTTCCACGTGGACATTGGATGCAATCCTGCATCCGCGCCCGTTCCCACCGCTGACATTGGCGGTGCCTTGGTGAAGATTTCCGCATCCGGACCAATACCCACTTCGAGATATTGGCTCCATGCACCTTGCGCGATGAGAACCTCTTTGAGCTTCATAGCGTCCGCCGAGCCGGGCTTGAGCTTGGAGAGATCATCGCCAATCAGCGCGGTAATTTCCGTGCGCAATTTCGCAGCCGCCTGAAAATCGCCGCGCGCCTTTTCTTCGATCACGCGCTCCAGCATGGAGACGGCAAACGTCACGCCTGCCGCCTTAATCGCCTGCAAATCATTCGGCGCGATCAGCCAAGGCTTTCTGGCATCGCGGTTATCGGGCGGCGTGTTCGCTAAAATCATCTCAAGCGTACCAAGCTTTTCGCCCTTGGCCGCTTGCAGGCTCGCTGCAGGATCCGGCATCTCGCATAAATCGCGCATGGTCGGGAAATCGGCGGACACGTCAAACACACCATCCGCCCGGATCACGACGACGGAGGGGCCATCAAGTTCCGGACGCCACACACGGCCCGCCAGCACACCGGCATAGCCGTCATCGGGCAAGGTTGTTTCTGGCTTGAGCGAAATGGCTGTCATGATGCAAGTCTCCCCCTGAGATCGTTATTTGCCCCGACAATCGTGATTTTTCGCCCCAATGCAAGACATGAGCTGCTATGCAGTCACTTAAGGTCAGAAAACCTTGCGAAATTTTTCTGCTTCAGACACGATGCACATCGGCCATACAATCAAAACCAATCGGCCTGACTTAATCGGAGAACGCCATGAACGCCCCTGTTGCCAATGCCCCTCGTTTTGTCCGGTTGAATGCGGCCGACACCGTCGTCACCGCCGTCGACCCGATTGAGCCCGGTGCCGTTATTCATGGCGCAACCGCCAAAGTGCGCGTTCCACGCGGCCACAAAATGGCCATCACCGCCATGCCGCAAGGCGCGCCAGTGATTAAGTTCGGTCAAATTATCGGCTTTTCGCAGTCCGGAATCGAACCCGGCGAGTGGGTGCATGAGCACAATGTCGTGATGCATGATTTCGAGCGCGATTACCGCTTCGCCGAAGATGCGCGCAACGAAGAAATTCTACCCGTGAGCCAACAAGCCACCTTCGAAGGCTTTCGCCGGGCCAATGGTTCTGTCGGCACCCGCAATTACATCGCGATTCTAACCTCCGTGAATTGCTCGGCCTCCGTCGCCCGTTTTATCGCGGAAGAGATCAACCGTTCGGATCTGCTCAAAGACTATCCGTCGATTGATGGCGTCATCCCGCTGGTACAAGGCGGTGGCTGCGCGATTGACGTTAAGGGCGAAGGCTACGAGGTATTGAAACGCACACAATGGGGCTACGCCACCAACCCGAACGTCGCAGGCGTCTTGATGGTCGGCTTGGGCTGCGAAGGCTTCCAGATCGGCCGCTGGAAAGAGGCGTACAACATCGTCGAAAGCGACACGTTCCGCACCATGACCATTCAGGAAACAGGCGGCACGAAAAAGACCGTGGCCGCCGGTGTGGATGCGGTGAAAACCATGTTCCCGATAGCTGCCAAAGCGAAGCGTGAAACGGTGCCCGCCTCCGAACTCATGCTCGCGCTACAATGCGGCGGCTCGGACGGGTATTCCGGCATCACGGCCAACCCGGCGCTTGGTGCGGCGGTTGATGAACTCGTCCGCCATGGCGGCACGGCCATTCTCTCCGAGACGCCGGAAATTTACGGTGCCGAACATCTCCTCACGCGTCGCGCGGCCAACAAAGCCATCGGCGAAAAACTCGTCGAGCGCATCCATTGGTGGGAGGATTACACCGCGCGCAACAAGATGCAGATGAACAACAACCCGTCGCCGGGCAACAAGCTCGGTGGCCTCACCACGATTCTGGAAAAGTCTCTCGGTGCCGCCGCCAAAGGCGGCACAACCACGCTCACCGGCGTCTATGAATATGCCGAAAAGGTCGACGCCAAAGGCTTCGTGTTCATGGATACCCCCGGCTACGACCCCGTCTCCGCAACCGGCCAAGTCGCAGGCGGCGCGAATATCCTCTGCTTTACCACAGGCCGCGGCTCTGCTTACGGCTGCAAGCCAACACCTTCGATCAAACTCGCCACCAATTCCGAAGTCTACCGCAAGATGACCGACGATATGGACATTAATTGCGGCGATATTCTCGATGGCGTTTCGATTGAGGAAAAGGGCAAGGAAATCTTCGCAAAAGTGCTGGAAGTCGCCTCGGGCACGCGCTCAAAATCCGAAGAATTAGGCTATGGCGATGCCGAGTTCGTGCCTTGGACGATTGGGGCTACGATGTGAGGGGGCAAGCGTAACGTCGCTTCGACGAATGCTATTAATCCACGTCTGTAGATCATGACTTAGGCTGGCGATTTCCGCGTTCCCAGTATAAAATTAATTTGCTGATCTGCCACGAGACCCAAAAGGGTCGTCAGCGTCCGCCGGGGCGAAATGCAGAATGGGCTGCCGCCGCGGGGTTTCTGGTTATCCTGACACACAAAAACCAGACCTGTTTTTACTTCTTTGTTTCGATATTTCAGCGTGATTTATGCAGCGATCATAATTATTTTCATGCACAATCGCTGAGCTGAACCCCTTTGATAACAGATGATAAATTAAACTCGTCTATCCTCTTAAGTATGATAAAGTATGATTCATATAGATTTTTGTAGGAGTGTTTTTTAATGTCAGAGATCGAGCGGATGACGATCACTTTGCCGTCCGATATGGCCGCTATATTGAAGGGCGCGGTTGCGGACGGGGATTACGCATCAACCAGCGAAGTCGTGCGCGAAGCCATCCGTGATTGGAAAACAAAGCGGGCCCTGCAGGTGCAGGAACTGGCTGCCTTGAAGGCCGATATCGATAAAGGTCTAGCTGATGTGGCAGCGGGGCGGATCAAGAGTTTTAATAAAAATAATATTATTGCGCGGGGGAGGAAGCTATTATCCAACCGTATACCTTCCGCTTAGCCGAGACAGCCGAGGCCGATCTGGCTGAAATCTGGGCCTACGTAGCCACTGAGGCGTCTGAAACCGTTGCAACGCGTTTACTGAATAAAATCGAGACGACTATCTATGGCTTGCTAGCGTTTCCGCACGCTAATCCCGCCCGTGAACAGCTAGAAAAGGGCCTTCACGTCGCTTTCAGTGGCAATTATGCGATCTACTATCTGATCCTTACATCCGAAATCATCATTGTGCGTGTCCTGCATGGGGCACGCGACGCAGCCGCCATCGCTGAACGCGGTGGATTCCGTCAGGCTTAGTCGGGTGCGCAATTATTGACGCATCAAACCAATAGTCAGGCAATTTTTGTAGTCTTTCAGGATCTAACCCTCACCGCGTCGCCATATAACCCGCGACCATTAACTCTGCCGTCGCCGGATTACACGCCATCGGGATATCATAGACCAGAGCCAACCGGGTCAGCGCCTTCACATCCACATCATGCGGGTGAGGCGAAAGCGGGTCGACG
>CANGPL010000045.1 GCA_947455725.1 Hyphomicrobiales bacterium
CGGTCTTCATCCGACTCCGAAGTGTCAGCGTGAAATGGTGCGACCCGATAGCCCAGCCGCTCTAACGTATCAATGGCAAGCGCGGGATCGCAATCAGGCGTCGTCCATTCGGTTGAAAGTCGGCGGGTTGTAAAATTAAGTCTGGCGCTCACAAGGCCCGGTGTTGCACGAAGGGCGTTCTCAATCACGGCTATGGCATCGGCGGAAACGATGCCTTCAACCGCAAGATCAAGTCTCGGACGACCATCATTGCCAAGCTTTAAAAAGGCCGAATAATCGGCGGTCGTAGCCACAGCCTTTATCCTTTGCCTCTTGCCTAGTGAATAATAACCCGATTGATGGATTTAAACGCCGCTACACTTTTTTGCTCGGCGACGATTTCAATATCCCACTGACCAGCGGCTGCATCAACCGTGCCGCGATATTGACCGTTCAGACCACCGATAAGCGTAAGGGTATGATCAAGTTTCGAATCAATCGGCGAGCGTAAACGTGCAAGCACCGTGAGATCATCGAGTGGTGTAGATGAAGCATCTTTTATGACCGCCGACACGCCAACCAATCCATCGGCCTGCCGCTCAACATGTTCCTCTACGGTCCAGCCGCGTGACACTTGCGCTTTGGCGTCAGCAATGGCGCGGTTGTAAGCAAGGCCACTTTCGTAAGGCTTTTCCGTCTGCATGCCACTAAAAGTATGGATGGCATAATAGGCCATCACAAAATTCACCGCCATGATGACGCCGAAAAAGCCGACAAAGATCAAGAGCACCTTGAGGCCGGTTAATTTAACCTCGGATACTGGACCCTGCATGGTATGTGTTCCAATCATCGAACCATCTCCTTTGTCATCCGTCCGGCTAGCATTCGTCAATGTACACTATGAGGGGTACGGAAAAAATCGCTCGCAACAGCCGTTCGACCATCATGCACATCCTGAAGAGTGAAAGTGAGATGGGCGGGCTCACCCTCGCGGTCATCTTCCTCACCGGCACGAACCAAAACGCGTAATTCACGGGTTTGATCGGCACCAACACTAACGGCGGGTAAGCCACCGATTTCACCCTCACCGCCAATGATTTCAATATGCGATTCATGCAGCCCATCCACCTTCAAGGTAAAGGTTTGAGAATCTGACAGCATATTAGCGATACGAACCGTGTAGCCATTCCGAATATGACCATCGGATAGTTTTACGAAAATCGGGTTACGATCATGGATCACATTGAGCGTAAATGGTGCACGATTGGCCAAGGCGTAAATCATCACACCACCAATACCCACAATCATGATCGCATAGAGCAAGGTACGGGCTCGGATCGGCTTGAACACTTCGCCCAATCCGCTTTGCCGCCGCTTGATATTGACGTCGGTATCATAAGCAATGAGCCGCACAGGACGATCAATTTTCGTCATCACATCATCGCACGCATCGATACAAAGCCCGCATTGAATGCAGCCCAAATTCGGACCTTGGCGAATATCAACACCCGTGGGACAAACGGCGACGCATTGTTGGCAATCAATGCAATCACCCGCTGGTTCGCCGATACTACGCGCTTGCGTTGCTTTTTTAAGCGACATGTGCGGCTCACCACGATCATAGCGATAGGTGACATTCAGCGCGTGCTCATCCGTCAGCGCTGCCTGAATACGTGGCCATGGGCACATATAAAGGCAGACCTGCTCGCGCATAAGGCCTGCGAAAGTGTAGGTCGTAAAGGTCAGAACGAGAATTGAGACATAGGCAATCGGCTCAGCCCGAAAAGTCGCCAAATCCTTCACGAGCGTTGGTGCATCGGCAAAATATAACACCCAAACACCACCCATCCACCACGATAACAAAAGCCAAATAGAATGCTTCAATAATTTAAGCGAGAAGGTTTCGAGATTAATGGGCTGCGCGTCCCGATGCATGCGCTCACGGCGATCACCTTCGATCAGGCGTTCCACCGCCATAAAAAGATCGGTCCAGACCGTTTGCGGACACAGATAGCCGCACCAGATGCGTCCGGCCATCGCGTTCATCAAGAACAAAACGAGCGCCGCGAGGATCAATAGACCTGTTAAATAATAGACTTCTTGCGGCCATATTTCGATGAAGAAGAAGTAGGCTCGCCGATGCGGTAAATCGATAAGCACAGCCTGCGACGGCGCGCTTGGTCCGCGGTCCCACCGCACAAATGGCAGGAAATAATAGATACCCAAAGTAATCGTCAGAAGGATCCATTTAATGCGACGGTAAGAGCCTTTCACCGCCTGCGGATAAATCTGTTTTCTGGCCGCGTAAAGCGGTGGCTCGGGTTCATCTAAATGCGGATCAAAGGCAGACGCGAGAGACATTTTTAGTCCTAAAGGTTCGATCAGCTCTCTCGGGCTGATCCTACATGTAAATTACTGCCCGCCTCCGAGCGTATGGACATAGACAGCGAGTGATTTAATCGTCGGTACGTCAAGACGCGTGGACCAAGCGGGCATAACGCCGCCGCCACCCAATGTGATGCGTTCCATGATCAAGGCCTTATCAGAGCCATAAAGCCAAACCTTGTCATTCAGTTTTGGCGCGCCAACATCCTGATTACCCTCGCCGTTATCGCCATGGCACGCGGCGCAATTCGCTGCGAATACCGATTGGCCGAGCGCAAGATCAGCACCCTTATCGGTAGGAAGGCCGGAAAGCGAACGAACATAGTCAGCCGTCGCACTGATCTCATTCGCCTTCAACGTACCATCCTTGCCAAATGCCGGCATCATGCTTGAGCGCGTATCTTTGTCTGCATCCCAGCGAATACCATGCTGCAGCGTTGTATGAATCGTATCGAGTGAACCACCCCACAGCCAATCATCGTCATTCAAATTTGGATAGCCTTTCGAGCCTTGCGCACCGGCACCGTGGCATGGCGAGCAATTAACGGCGAAGGCAGCGGCACCTTGCGCGCGAGCGAAAGAAAGAAGCTCTGGGGTCTTTTCAATATCCGCTAAAGATGCAGCTTCAATCTTCGCCGTCATGGGGCCGCGAAGCGTTTGCAAGCCCTGTACATCGGCAATAACGGCTTCACGCGACGACCAGCCCAATACGCCTTTGGTAAAGCTCGATACCATGGGAATTGCCGGATAGGCGATCCAGTAACAAAAGGCCCAAATAATCGAAGCATACCAGGTCCATAGCCACCAGCGTGGTAGTGGCGTGTTCAACTCCTGAATACCGTCCCATTCGTGACCGGTTGTTCCATAACCCGCTTTTTCATTGGCTTTTTTATCAGAATGATCTTGCATGACTTAGTCCTCGGACAGCGGAATACGGGCGGCGTGATCGAATAAATCGCGCTTTGATGGCCAAAGGGCGTAGACCATGACCGACAAGAAGATCACTGCAAAATACGCCATTCCCCAAGACGCGGCGAAGGAAGAGAGCATATCAAATGTTGGATTACCTTCCATGATAGCACCTCACCGAATATTCGCTTTGTCGTCATAAAGTTTGAAATCAACTTGCGTGCCCAAAAGCTGCAAATAAGCGATCAATGCATCGGCTTCTGTTAAGCGACCCACATTGCCACCCAAATCGCGGCTAATCGCTTTGGGGTAACGCTTTGCAAAGGTGGCTGTAGAAGCATCATCCGCCGATCCTTGAGTCTTTGCATCCGATATTGCCGCTTTGATCATCTCCGGTGAATATGGCACGCCTTCGGCAGCTAACACGGCCATATCGTCGCTCACATGGGAGAGATCGACAAGGTTTTGCTCAAGCCAAGGATAGCCGGGCATGATCGACGCTGGCACAACCGAGCGTGGATTGCGTAAATGATCGCGGTGCCAATCATCCGAATATTTGCCGCCGACGCGGGCCAGATCCGGCCCCGTGCGCTTTGATCCCCATTGGAACGGATGATCATACATGCTCTCAGCTGCCAGCGAATAATGACCATAGCGTTCCACTTCGTCGCGTAACGGACGGATCATTTGCGAGTGGCAATTATAGCAACCTTCGCGAACATAAATATTACGACCCGTCAGTTCGAGTGGTGTCAGCGGTCTAATGCCATCAACCTGCTCAATCGTGCTTTTAAGATAAAACAAGGGAAGCACTTCCACGAGACCACCGATTGAAATCGCGATCAAAATACCAATCACAAGAATGATTGAATTCTTCTCGAAGATTTGATGCCGCTGCCAAAGCGAGGGAGAATGAGATATAGGATGTGTCATGTTCGTAAATCCTTACTCGCCAGGAACAAAAGCCGCACGGCTACCAAGGGCAACCGGTTCAGGCGAACGGATGGTCATATAGATATTGTAGACCATAATGAGAGCACCGATGAGGAACATGCCGCCACCGAGCGCGCGGATAATATACATCGGATGCATCGCTTCACTGGTTTCAACGAATGAATATTCGAGGAAGCCAAGTGCCGTATAAGCGCGCCACATTAGGCCCTGCATGATACCGGCGACCCACATCGCGCTGATGTAGAAAACAATGCCGATGGTCGATACCCAGAAGTGCCAATTCACAAGCTTTAGCGAATAGACTTCGCGCTTATTCCAAAGCCATGGAACGAGGCAATAAATGGCACCGAAAGAAACATAGGCAACCCAGCCAAGCGCGCCGGAATGAACATGACCAATACCCCAATCGGTATAATGGCTGAGTGAGTTAACCGATTTTATCGACATCATCGGTCCTTCAAAGGTCGCCATTCCATAGAAGGCAACCGAGACAACCAGCATCCGTAAAACAGGATCGGTACGCAGCTTGTCCCATGCGCCGGAGAGCGTCATCAAACCATTGATCATACCGCCCCAAGAAGGCATCCACAGCATGATGGAGAACGTCATACCAAGCGTCTGCGCCCAATCAGGCAATGCCGTGTAGTGAAGATGGTGCGGACCGGCCCAGATATACATAAAGATCAGCGCCCAAAAATGGATTATCGACAGGCGATAAGAATAGACGGGACGATCGGCACGCTTTGGGATGAAGTAATAGACAATCGCCAAGAAGCCAGCGGTCAAGAAAAAGCCAACTGCATTGTGGCCATACCACCACTGGATCATCGCATCCTGAACACCGGACCAAACAATGTAAGATTTCGACGAAAAGAGCGAGACGGGAATAGCCGCGTTATTGCCAAGATGCAGAACGGCAATCGTGACGATGAAGGCAAGGTAGAACCAATTCGCCACATAAATATGAGGCTCTTTGCGCTTCCACAACGTGCCTAGAAACACGAGCAGATAGGTCACCCAAACAATGGTCAGCCAGCTATCGGCATACCATTCGGGCTCCGCATATTCTTTGCCTTGCGTGATACCGAGAAGATAACCCGTGCCCGCAATGACGATGAAGAAATTATAACCGAGCACAACGAACCATGGCGCAAGATCGCCTGCTAAGCGGGCGCGGCAGGTACGCTGCACAACATAAAAAGAGGTCGCAATCAACACATTGCCACCGAATGCGAAAATCACAGCAGAGGTATGCAAGGGCCTTAAGCGACCAAAGCTGGTCCAGGGGAGGTCCAGATTAAAAATGGGCCAAGACAATTCAAGCGCGATATAAAGACCGACGGTAAATCCGGCGATACCCCAGAACAGGGCCGCAAGCGTCGCAAATTTCACCGGGTCGAAATTGTAATTTGGCTTGCCGTCAATTTCCTGCGGCGTATAGGCAGGCCGGGCAAAATAGCGGTTACCAATCGCAAACACGCTGGCAATTGCGGCTGCCGCGAAGAGATAGGCATGAAAAGCGAATTCCGGCGTCCAAGCCTTCGCGGCAACAACAATGGCACCAACCGCAGTCAAGGCGAGAATGAGCGATAGCCCCCATTCGCCGAAAGATAGCTTTTTTGCTGTTATACAGTCCATGATGCCTAACCCCGCTCTTTTTGGCGATCGGGATCAAACACCCATCATCGCCCTACCTTGACCGCGAGCGTGTCTCAACCGCGATAGAGCGGCATTGATGTAAATCAAAGGTTGAGGCGGGTTAGGTACGACTAACGTCTAAGGATTGGGCGAAACGGCCTTAAGCAAGAGCGCGATGCTCAAAATAATCCGCGTCAACGAAGCGGATGCCATCCGGCACAATGACGAGTTTACGGTCGCGCTGCATCTGGTTGATCACTCGGCTAACCGTCTCAATCGTCAATCCGAGATAATCGGCGATATCCTGACGGCCCATCGGCAACCGGATCAGTCCAAGTTCATGCCCTTCAACGCGGGTCCAACGGCGTTTCATCGTGACCAAAAAACTCGCAATCTTCTCTTCGGCCGTTAGACGACCGAGCAGCACCATATGGTCTTGCGCGAGCGATAATTCATGGGTTGCAAATTCGTGCATCCGCCGCATTAAATGCGGCTTTTTCTCGCTGAAATCGTCAAAGGTCGAGCGTTTAAAGCGACAGGCCTTAACGTCGGTGACCGCCTCCGCCGTAAATTTCCAAGATTTTTCTAGCGCCAGGCCCAGAAAATCACCGGGGAGAGCAAAGCCCGTAATTTGGCGCCGCCCATCGGACAATGAGCGCACCAGTCGGACAACGCCTGCGGTGATGTTGTAGACCGAAAATGCCTCATCTTCTTGGCGAAATAGCGTTGATTTTTCTTCAAAGGCAGCATCTCCCGACATGTCCTCAAGAAAGGACAATTCGTCCGGATCGAGCGCTGAACAGACGCTTAAGCGCCGGATGCTACAAAAACGGCAATCATCACCTAAAACATGATGCCCGCAGGCTCCATGTGCATGTGGCTCAGTGAATACGCCGCTGTTATCCATAACCAATTCCGAGTCCAACGCGTAACGTCCGATGACTGTACCAGAAAAAGTTAAATCAACCTAGACCTTCAAAGCAATAACTCGGTTGCAAAAATCCAAGCTTTTTCAACCCTCTGTGAATGGATTTGCTAAGAAACTTCCGATCCGCTAATCGAATTTCCTTCAATAGCTAAACTTGGCACAGTTTTTGGTTTGTTAAAGAACGATTTTTCGACGTTCCAAGGTTTCAAAAAAGGTCTTGTCTGATGCATGATGGTAACGATCCCGCCCAACCGGCTCTTGTGACCGATGCAGAAAAAGACGGCCCTTTGCGGGATGACATCAGGCTTTTGGGGCGCCTTCTCGGCGATACGGTTCGCGAACAAGAAGGCGAGGCAATTTATAAGATAGTCGAGGAAATTCGCCAGACTTCCATTCGCTTTCACCGCGATAACGACACCCCAGCCCGCGATGAATTAGAGTCCATTCTCGATGGCTTAACGCCCGCTCAAACCATTCAGATCGTCCGCGCTTTTGGCCATTTTTCTCACCTGGCCAATATTGCGGAAGACCAGCATCACATCCGCCGGACGCGGGCGCATGCCATCGCAGGTTCGGCCCCGCGCGTCGGCTCCTTGGTCTATGCGCTCGATCATGCCTTAAAAATGGGCTTCGGCGTGCCAGAATTACAGGCATTTTTTAATGCCGCCCATATCAGCCCGGTCCTTACCGCCCACCCAACCGAAGTACGCCGCAAAAGCACGCTCAACCGCGAGCTCGGCATTGCCGAACTTCTCGAGCGCCGGGATCGGATGGTTGCGACACCTGAGGAAAAAGAGGCGCTCGAGGAGCGGCTGCGGCGCGATATTGTTACCCTTTGGCAGACCAATCTGCTGCGCGAGACCAAGTTAACAGTGCTCGATGAGGTCCTGAACGGGCTTTCTTACTATGACTACACCTTCCTTCGGGAGGTGCCGCGGCTTCATTCCATGCTCGAAGATCGGCTTCAGGCGCTTGATCCGGAAGGCCAACCGCAGGAAATTGAAAGCTTTTTGCGCGTCGGCAGCTGGATCGGCGGCGATCGCGACGGCAATCCATTCGTAACCGCCGAAGTGCTCGAAAATACGCTTTCCATGCATTCTAAGCGGATTTTCCGCTTTTATATCGATGAATTGGATAAATTATCGCGAGAATTGCCGCTGAGCGACGGAATCATCAGCGTTTCGGATGCTGTTCGTAACCTGGCCGATATGTCGCCTTCCGCCTCGCCCCACCGCCAGCGCGAGCCATACCGGTTAGCACTTTCGGGAATTCAAGCGCGTATTATTGCAACCGCCTATGAGGTCGCAGGACTGGATGAATTCGGGCGCGGTAAAAATGCAACGCCCTACGCATCAGCCTCCGAATTCCGGTCGGATCTCGATTTGATCGTTGAGTCGCTCAGGCAACACGGATCCGCCATCTTGACCCGCGGGCGGTTACGTTTGTTGCGCCGGGCGGTCGATTGCTTTGGCTTCCATTTAGCCATTGTTGATCTCAGGCAAAATTCAGCCGTTCATGAGCGCACCATCGCCGAATTACTGGAAGCCGTATCACCCGGAACATCTTATCTCACCCTTTCCGAAGAGGAGCGGATCAGCATCCTCACCAAAGAGCTTACCTCCGCGCGGCCTCTGATTTCACCGCACATCCATTACTCTGAGGAAGCCAAGGGTGAAATCGCGGTTTTCAAGACCGCTGCCGCAGCCCATGCCCGCTATGGCCGTGAGGTCATTGCCAATTGCATCATCTCGAAGGCCGAGGGCGTCTCCGACATGTTGGAACTGGCAGTCCTGCTCAAGGAAGTGGGCCTATTGGCGGCCGATGGTTCGGCCTATGTGAATGTCATCCCGCTCTTTGAAACGATTGGCGACTTGCAAGCCTGCGCAGCCGTTATGGAGGCAGCGTTTTCAAATCCCGCCTATCGCGCTTTGATCAAAAGCCGCGGCAATATGCAGGAAGTCATGCTGGGCTATTCCGACAGCAACAAGGATGGCGGCTTCGTCACCTCAGGCTGGGAGCTCTACAAGGCCGAAATTCAGCTGATCGATGTGTTCCGCAAACACGGCGTCGCCATGCGTCTGTTCCATGGTCGCGGCGGTTCGGTCGGTCGCGGCGGCGGCCCTAGCTATGACGCGATTTTGGCCCAGCCGGGCGGTGCCGTGAATGGCGCGATCCGCATCACCGAGCAGGGCGAGATCATCGCCTCGAAATATTCGAACGCCGAAGTCGGCCGCCGCAATCTCGAAATTCTCGCCGCCGCCACGCTAGAAGCGTCGCTCTTGCATCCCGACCAGCCGGCGCCAAAGCCGGATTATCTGACGGCGATGGACGAACTATCAAACGATGCATTCTCCGCCTATCGCGGCCTTGTTTATGAAACCCCCGGCTTTGTCGATTATTTCTGGTCATCTACCGTTATTACCGAAATTGCCACGCTGAACATTGGTTCACGGCCAGCCTCGCGCACAAAAACGCGCAAAATCGAAGATCTCCGCGCCATTCCGTGGGTTTTCAGCTGGGCGCAAGCACGCATCATGCTGCCGGGTTGGTATGGTTTCGGATCAGCGGCAAAAGCCTTTATTGCGCGGCATCCAGAAAATGGCCTCGCGCTCCTTAAAGATATGGCCAAGGAATGGCCGTTTTTCCGGACGCTTTTGTCCAATATGGACATGGTTCTCTCAAAAAGCTCGATCGCCATTGCATCCCGTTATGCGGAACTTGTCCCTGATGAGGCGCTCCGAAAGGCTATTTTCGGCCGCATCCGTCAGGAATGGTCGGATTCCATTGAGATGCTGTTGGCGATTACGGGACAAACCAAACTGCTGGAAGCCAATCCGCTGCTTGATCGTTCAATCCGCAACCGGTTTCCCTATCTTGACCCGCTCAACCATGTGCAGGTCGAATTGTTGAAAGAGCATCGCTCGCATCCGGGAGACGCCCGCGTGCTGCAAGGCATTCAACTGACGATCAATGGCATTTCAGCGGGCTTGAGAAATAGCGGCTGAGGGCGTTACAAGGGTCGGAGCGAAGGCCCATCTGCCTTTCTCCTTCTCAAAGGGTACTGCCAATGTCGAATCTCTTGATCCATCCCACCGCGCCCGATGGCGAAGGCCGGATTTTGTCGGTCACGCCAAAATCAGCGGGATGGACCTATGTCGGCTTTGAAGTGTACCGGTTGAAAGCCGGACAAATGCTGTCGCGGCAGACCGGTGGTGATGAAATCTGTCTCGTTATTCTGTCCGGACGCGCGTCCATTCGTGCCGGTGCACTTGAATGCGGGATTTTGGGCGAGCGCACTAATGTGTTCGATGGCTTGCCTTGGTCCGTCTATGTTCCGGCCCAATCGGAGTATGCGATCAGAGCGGAAGAAGAGTGCGAAATTGCCGTTTGCGCCTCCCCCTCAAAAGGTGGGTTTCCGCCCCGCATCATTACCCCTTCCGAAGTCGGCGAAGAGACACGCGGCAAAGGCACCAATACACGCCATGTCCGCAATATTCTGCCCGATACCTCGCCAATCGCCGAGAATTTGCTGGTTGTGGAAGTCATAACCCCCGGCGGTAATTGGTCAAGCTATCCGCCGCACAAACACGACACCGATGATTACCCGAGCGAAACCTATCTGGAAGAAACCTATTATCACCGCCTGAACCCGCCGCAGGGCTTTGGCTTTCAGCGCGTCTATACGGATGATGGGTCGCTTGATGAAAGCTTTGCGATCAAAGACGGCGATGTCGTGCTGGTGCCGAAAGGCTTCCACCCCGTGGCAGCCCCTCACGGCTTTGATCTTTATTACCTCAATGTGATGGCAGGGCCGAAAAAGGCTTGGAAATTCACGATGTCGAAAGATCACGCGCATATTGGCTGGACGTCGACGGCGAAGGAGTGAAATCCAAGTGGCGATGGGCTCACTCGGAGAGGCGCAAAATCTCGTCCACATTCATACGGGCAGCAAGAATGTGGAGAATGACGACGGCCTCTGGGTATACGCGATAGAAAATTAGGTAATGACCGTGAACAACGCGCCGCACGCCTCTTTCCGGTTTTCGGGAGACAATTGGATAGGCCAAAGGCGTGACAGGCAAAGCGCGGCAGCGCGCTTCCAATTCTTCTACAAAGGATAAAGCCCGCAAAGGGTTATCTTCGGCAATGGCATCGCCAATCCGGCGCAAGTCTTGCCGCGCCTCGTCCGTGATAACGAGTTTCATTTTTCCGCGCGTCCGGCAACCATGGCGGCATAGCGCGCTTTCAGCTCCGAAAAGGCCTCGTCGGCATCGGAGACGCGACCCGCATCGACATCGGCAAGGCCGCGTTCCAAGGCGGCATCGAGCGCGGCTAAGGTTTTTTCACGCTCCTCAACGAGGCGTACGCCCTCACGCAAAACCTCGCTTCGAGAGTGGTAGCGCCCGCTTTCCACGAGCCGCTTCACCGTGTTTTCTAGATTTCCAAGGGCAACAGAGCTAGGCATGACAGTTCCTCTCGCGTTGTTCCCATTCTGCCACAGAGTGATAATAGTTATCAACCGGCTTCCGGCCTGCCCGTAATGGGGTGCGGGTGGCGTCAATCCCCGGACCTCGAAAGGCGTGGAAATTCAAAATGTCCAACGACCACGCGCATATTGGCTGGACGTCGACGGCGAAGGAGTAAGGTTTACGTAAACCGCGCCCGCATACCCGCCGTTACCTCAACAATAAAATCATGAACAAGCCGCACCCGCGCAAGGTCACGCACATCTTCATGGGTAACAATCCAGTAGGCTCGATGCACCGAGTGATCCGGTAAAATGCGCTGCAAAGTAGGGTCATCGCGCACCACGTAATCATGCAGCACGCCGATGCCTGCACCTACCTTCACCGCCTCGATTTGCCCAATCATCCCCGCGCATTCAAAGCGGCGTTCGGGCATGATTTTGAGCTCGCCCAAATAATCGAGCGCATCGGTAAACAAAAGATCGCGCACATAAGTGACAATCTGATGCGCCGATAAATCTTCAATGCTTCGAATAGGTGCTGAATCCGCAAGATAGGTTTTAGATCCATAAAGGCTTAATCGATAATCGGTCAGCTTGCGGATGGCGAGCTTGCCTTCCGATGGGGGTTCAATCGTGACCGCAATATCGGCCTCGCGTTTCGCTAGCGAGAAGGCGCGAGGTAGCGGCACGAGCTGCACCGTCAGGCCGGGGTGCTGATCCAAGAAGGCTGGTAAATGGCGCGCAAGCACATAGGTGCCAAAGCCATCCGGCGCGCCAATCCTCACCGTGCCACTGATCGCGACATCCTTACCGCTAAACTCTGCCTGCGCACGCAACAGCTCCGTTTCGATGCGCTCGGCGGTGACGAGGAATCCTTCACCCGCTTCAGTGAGGCTACAGCCGCTGGTGCGCCTTTCGATCAATTTGGCACCCAAGAGGGTTTCAAGCGCCGTCATGCGGCGGCTGACCGTTGTATGATCTAGATTTAAGATTTTCGCGGCGCCGAGCAGCTGACCCGAGCGAGCAACCGCCAAAAATACCCGAATCAGATCCCAATCCATCGCAACAGCTCCTTTACCGATATTTTGCACAATGGTTGCGCAATTTAGCTCATTGTTGTGCGTAATATCATAAGGCATAAGATTGCCAACGCAATCCAACAGGGAGAGACCGTAATGGCTCAAGAACTCACGCATTTTATTGGCGGTAAGCACGTAAAAGGCACCTCAGGCCGCTTTGCCGACGCTTTTTGGCCCATGACGGGTGAACTCGCTTCCAAGGTTCCTTTGGCCTCAAAAGCGGAAGTTCGCGCTGCGGTCGAAAACGCCAAAGCCGCTCAACCTGCTTGGGCTGCCACCAACCCGCAGCGCCGCGCCCGCGTGCTGATGAAATTTTTGGAACTTGTCCACGCCGACTATGAAAACCTCGCCACTTTGCTCGCCAAGGAGCACGGCAAGACCTTGGCAGACGCGCGTGGTGATATTCAACGCGGTCTCGAAGTGGTCGAGTTCTGCATTGGCGCGCCGCAAATGCTGAAGGGCGAATTCACCGATGGTGCAGGCCCCGGTATCGACATGTACTCCATGCGTCAGGCGCTTGGTGTTGTCGCCGGCATCACGCCTTTCAATTTCCCTGCGATGATCCCGCTCTGGAAATGCGCGCCTGCGATCTCCGCCGGTAATGCCTTCATCTTGAAGCCATCCGAGCGCGATGTTGGCGTGCCATTGCGGATTGCCGAACTCTTCCTTGAAGCAGGCTTGCCTGAGGGCATTCTCAATGTCGTCAATGGCGACAAAGAAGCCGTCGACGCCTTACTCGATGACCCAGATGTGAAGGCCATCGGTTTTGTCGGCTCCACGCCGATTGCCGAATATGTTTACACGCGCGGCAACGCGAATGGTAAGCGCGTCCAGTGCTTCGGCGGTGCCAAGAACCACATGATCATCATGCCCGACGCCGATATGGATCAGGCCGTCGACGCTCTGATGGGTGCAGGCTATGGCTCGGCTGGCGAGCGTTGCATGGCCATCTCGGTTGCCGTTCCGGTCGGCAAGGCAACGGCGGATGCACTGATCGAAAAACTCATTCCACGCGTTGAAAGCCTGAAGGTCGGCACCTCGCTCGATCCATCAGCCGATTTCGGTCCGCTGGTAACGAAAGAGCATCTCGCCAAGGTGAAGTCTTACGTCGATATCGGCGTTGCCGAAGGCGCAACGCTAAAAGTCGATGGCCGTAACTTCAAGCTGCAGGGCTATGAGAACGGCTATTACATGGGCGGCTGCTTGTTCGACAACGTCACCAAGGATATGCGCATCTATAAGGAAGAAATCTTCGGCCCCGTGCTCTCCGTTGTGCGCGCCCATGATTATGCCGAAGGCTTGGCGCTTGCCAATGACCATGAATATGGCAATGGCGTCGCGATCTATACGCGTGACGGCGATGCCGCGCGTGACTTCGCCTCAAAGGTTCAGGTCGGTATGGTCGGCATCAATGTGCCAATTCCGGTTCCGCTTGCCTACTACACCTTCGGCGGTTGGAAGCGTTCGGGCTTTGGCGATTTGAACCAGCACGGCCCAGATGCGTTCCGTTTCTATACCAAGACCAAGACGGTGACCTCACGTTGGCCATCGGGAATCAAGGATGGCGCCGAATTTGTGATCCCGACCATGCGGTAAGCCTTATCCACCTTTCAAATTGAAGCCTAACCAACCCTATGCTATCATTAGTGATAGCATAGGGTTTCGCTTTTTCAGGAGGCATCCATGACTGACCTTTTAGTCCGCGGACTTGATCCGGCGGTGATTGAGCGGCTTAAGGCAAAAGCCAAGCGAAAGGGCCATTCGCTTCAACAGGAAGCAAAGGAAATACTTGAGAAGGCATCTCCGATGACACCTGAAGAACTGGCAAAAATGTTTGAAGAGCTTGATCAATTGTTTCCCAATGGACCGATCACGGTTTCCATTGAAGATATGATCCGGGAAGAGCGCGAGAAACTCGGCGAATGATCATTGATTCAAACATTATCATCCACGCTATGATTCCGAGCGAATTTACAGCAAAGGCACGCCAAGTACTTGCTTTCGGTAATTTGCAGGCGCCCGAAATTGTGATCGCAGAAATCGCGAATGTCCTTGGCCGTATGGTACGGACAAAGATGCTCGACGTCTCGCAAGCCATCAATCTCTACGCCGGTGTTAAAAAGCTGCCCTTACATCTCGTTGCATCACGCGATTTAATCGATCGCGCTTTTGAATTATCGCTCAATTTGGTGCATCCCATTTTTGACTGTTACTACCTCGAATTAGCGCTACGGGAGCGACTACCTTTCATTACAACGGACGGTCGCTTTATCGAGAAATTGCGCTCACGTGACTATAATGTCTCCATCGTCCATCTGAGCGACTGGAAACCTTGATCCTCCCCGAACCCTTTGCCGAATGGTTTGCCACACGGGGCTGGCAGCCGCGGCCGCATCAGCTTGCGCTTGTCACCAAAGCGTCGCAGGGCCTGTCGACCTTACTCGTCGCTCCAACCGGCGCGGGTAAAACGCTTGCCGGATTTCTACCCACTTTAGTGGACCTCGCCTCTCTCTCGCCAACCGCTCTCAAAAAACGCGGTCTTCATACGCTCTATATCTCGCCGCTTAAAGCGCTTGCCGTCGATATTGCCCGCAATCTGGAGACGCCTGTCTCCGAGATGAAATTGCCGTTCACGATTGAGACGAGAACCGGTGATACACCGGCCCATAAACGAACACGACAGGCGGAGAAGCCGCCGCATATTCTTCTTACAACACCTGAACAGCTGGCGCTTCTCTTAGCGCATCGCAACGCGCGCGAACTCTTTGCCAATCTGAACACGATCATTCTTGATGAATTGCATGCTTTGGTCACATCAAAGCGAGGCGATCTTCTCGCCCTTGATTTAGCGCGATTGCATCGATTATCCCCAAAAATCAATACCATCGGGCTATCAGCGACGGTGCGTGAACCGATCGAGTTGCAGCGTTATCTCGTTGCGCAACACCCTAATCAAAAACATTACGCAGAACTCGTGACCGTTGAAGGGGGTGCTAAAGCTAAGATTGGCATTTTAAAAAGCGCTAAACGTCTGCCGCTTGCAGGCCATACGGCCTTAGCGTCGATGAGTGAAATCTACAAAGCCATTCAAGCGCATCATATGACGCTTGTTTTCGTCAATACGCGCATGCAGGCCGAATTCGTCTTTCAGGAATTATGGAAACGAAACGAAGCCTCACTTCCCATCGCTCTGCATCATGGTTCGCTCGATGTTGGTCAGCGTCGCAAGGTTGAAGCCGCTATGGTAACGGGTAAATTGCGCTCCATTGTTTGCACGGCAACGCTTGATCTCGGCATTGATTGGGGTGACGTTGATTTGGTCATCAATGTCGGCGCGCCAAAAGGCGCGAGCCGTTTAATGCAACGGATTGGCCGCTCGAATCATCGCTTTGATGAGCCATCAGAGGCTCTCTTGGTTCCCGCCAACCGATTTGAAGCCCTTGAGTGTCAAGCTGCGTTGGGTGCCGTCGAAGCCGCAGCCCAAGATACACCCGATGCGCGTATCGGCGCGCTGGATGTTCTCGCCCAACACATTTTAGGCATGGCATGCGCCGATGGCTTTAAGCCCGATGAGCTTTATAGTGAGATTTGCACCGCTTCGCCTTACTCAAACTTATCCCGCAAAGACTTTGATCGCACCTTGGATTTCGCAGCAACAGGCGGATATGCCTTGCGAGCCTATGAGCATTTCGCAAAAATCAAGCAAAACCGCGATGGTATTTGGCGCATTGCAACGCCGCGTGCGGCTCAACAATACCGCATGAATATTGGAACAATCGTTGAATCGACCATGCTCAAAGTACGCCTTGGTCGTATGACAAAGGCTGGAACGCCGGCGCGTGGTGGTCGGGTGCTTGGCGAGGTTGAAGATTATTTCGCGGAAGGCTTGGTCTTCGGTGATACTTTCATCTTTGCGGGTGAAATTCTTCGCTTTGAAGGATTAATCGGTAATGAAGTGATTGTTGCGCGTGCCACAAAGGGCGTTGATCCGAAAATCCCAGCCTATGCGGGTGGCAAGTTTCCGCTTTCGACCTTTTTAGCGGAGCGTGTCAGAGCAATGCTGAGCAGCGAAAAAAGCTGGCATGTTTTGCCACCGGAGGTCAGCGAATGGCTCCATTGGCAAAAGGAAAAATCAATCCTGCCTAAATCAAACGAGTTACTGGTCGAAAGCTTTCCGAGTGGCGATCGACATTATCTCGCGCTTTATCCCTTTGAAGGTCGCCTCGCGCATCAAACGCTTGGTGTTCTCCTAACAAAGCGATTAGAGCGCGCCAGAATGAAGCCTCTTGGCTTTGTCTGCAATGATTATGGACTTTGCGTCTGGGCTATTCGAGATTTAAGCGCGGCCATGAACGATAATATTTTATCGCTTGATGCGCTTCTCGATGAAGACATGCTTGGTGATGATCTCGAAGAGTGGTTAGCTGAGAGTTCGATCATGAAACGTGCCTTTCGCTATTGCGCTGTCATTTCAGGATTGATTGAACGTCGTCATCCAGGGAAAGAAAAATCAGGTAAACAGGTAACGGTCTCAACCGATCTCGTTTATGATGTTTTACGCCGCCATGAACCCGATCATATTTTGTTAAAAGCAGCACGCGCCGATGCTGCCGCTGGACTTTTGGATCTCAAACGATTGGGCGACATGTTGAAACGCATAAGAGGAAATCTCGTCTATAAGGCGCTTGAAAAAGTGTCGCCTTTGTCTGTGGCCGTGCTTCTCGAAATTGGTCGAGAAGCGGTCTATGGCGAAGCCGCCGAAGATCTTTTGGCCGACGCCGAAAAATCGCTTTTGAATGAGGCCATCGGGTGATGGTTTTAACAAAGCAACACTCAGAATTCATCGCAGTTGGGCGCTTAGCATTCATACCCCATGCGTCAGGCGTGCTTTTTGAGCCCTATGAAAGGCTCCTCATTGTCTCTGATTTGCATCTAGAAAAAGGCTCATCCATCGCACGCCGTGGAGCATTGCTGCCACCCTATGATACGCGAGATACGTTAAATCGTTTGTCAGCGGTTATTGATGGGCTAAAGCCTAAAATTATTATCTCACTTGGCGACACTTGGCATGATGGCAAAGGGCCCAGTCGCATGTCGGATAGGGATAACGAGGTGTTTGCATCGTTACGCAAGCACGCCGATTGGATCTTAATCGCAGGCAATCACGATCCTCATCCACCAGAGGATCTCGCAGCGCTTGTAACCGATGAAATCGAGATTGGTGGTGTCACCTTTCGGCATGAGCCAACGACCGACGATCAGAGCCCGGAAATTGCGGGGCATTTGCACCCTGTTGCAAAAATACGTGCAAAGGGCCGCTCCATTCGCCGCAAATGTTTTATCAGCAATGGCCATCGCTGCATCATACCGGCCTTTGGTTCTTATACAGGCGGTCTTAATGTGCTGGACGCCGCTTTTGATCCGCTCTTTTCAGATCGAAATTTTTTAACGCATATTGTAAGTGCGAACCAAATCTTTGTGGTTGGTCCGCACTCCTTGGTCTGCGATTAAAAGCCTATTGTCCCATCAACGCTGTTAGTAGGCTCAAAACAACAATCGCCGTTAAACCAACACGAAGCTTGCCATACCAACGCGGCGCGCCGCCAGACAAAACAAGCCCAACATCGGAAACACCCAACGCCAGAAAAGTACCGATCAACATCATCAGATCATAGGGACGAGGGGTTACGAGCGCCAACCAAGACACAAGCGATGGCAGAACGGCGATGATAAATTCTCGATGACGGTGTTCGCTTCTATTCAGCGCATTACCCCAACGAACGCCGCCAAGAAAGGACGCGATCAAGGCTGCATAAGTCACAAGAACCATATGCAGAAGACCTGATCCTAGGCTTAAAAAGTCGGGAGCCCATACAATTAAAATCGAACTTCCAATAAACGGAATGAGACCGGCTATACCGAGGAGCAGAGCTGAAAGTGGAATGGTATGATCGTGGGCGGGGTTATCACTGATCGTCATCAAAAGAGTACCACTTCGTATATCTATCGTTATACGCGACCAAACAGTCGCGCTCCGAAATAGCCGAACAACAGCGCGATGAACGCTGTCGATAGACCATATACCATGCTGTTACCACTCGCCTGCACCGCAATCCAGCTTTCCCATGCAGGAAGCGCTGCAAGTGAAACATGAATGGGTTCGGCGGCTTGCCTCGTTTGGGTAATGGCTAGAATAAGGCCAATCAAAAAGCGGATGGCGACCATGAGAATAAGCACAGCAAGGGCTAAGCGGAATTTAGCACCATTCACAACACGTCCTGCAAGCGTGCCAAGATAGGAACCAAAAACGCCGCCGACAATCAAAGGCATGGCAAGGACGACATCGATGGCATGATTAAAGATTGCATGGAGAAGCGTTGCCGCGACCATCGTGATTAAAATCTGCACTTGCGATGCGGCAACAGCCGCTCGGGTCGGTAAGCGGAAAAAATAGATCAAAGCTGGAACAAACATAAATCCACCTCCAACACCGAGGATGGTTCCTATCGTACCAATCACAACAGAAATGCCGATCAACGGAACGAGGCTAATGGATAGATCAATCCTTTGAAAATGAGCTTTAAAGGTGAATTGAGATATGCGGTGCTGAATGTAATTTTCTGAAGGAACTTCATCATGCAAAACATGCTTGTGTCGAATGGCGGCCACGCTTTCTTTGAGCATGAGGCCGCCGACGGTTCCTAATAAAACAACATAGGAAACGCCGATCACAAGATCGAGGCTGCCCATCCGGCTAAGAAGGTTAAAGATAGCAATACCGATGGTGGTTCCTGTCAATGCGCCGCCCACCAAGTAAAGCGATAATTTGGGATCAATCATTCGCTGGCGTGCAGCAACGGTAGTACTAAACGCAGCGGAGGCGACAAGTTGAGCAGAACCGGTTGCGATCGAAATCGAAGGTGGAAGGCCCAAAAAGATCAGGATCGGGGTCATTAAAAACCCGCCGCCCACCCCAAAGAGCCCGGATACAAATCCAATCAACAACCCAACGCACCCAACAGCGGCAAGGTTGATCCAAACACCGGCGATGGGAAGCATCACATCAAACATGAAACATACTCAAAGGGTAATTGGCTTGATGCGTCCTGCCAACCAACTGCCTAACACCATGGCCGCAACAAAAAGGATAGCCTTCCATTCGCCTGTGCCAAGGGCGGCAAGGGCAGGGCCTGGGCAAAAGCCGGAAAGCCCCCAGCCAATGCCAAAAAGGGCACTGCCGAGCAAAAGCCGGACATCAATCGGCTTGGAATCGTCCAGCATGATCACGCGACCAAGCAGGCTAAAGCTACGGCGCTTCGCCAACCTAAAGCCGATAAATGAAACGATCACGGCACCGCCCATAACAAAGGCCAGCGACGGGTCCCATGTACCAAACAGATCAAGAAAGCCGATCACTTTGCTTGGATTGGTCATACCACCCACAATCAGCCCGACACCGAAGAGGAGACCGACGAGATATTCGCTGATGCGACGAATGAAATGGGTCATCGTTTAACCTCCAAAGCCAGAATGGCGCATGAGCCAGACGGTCAATATTCCGGTTGCCATAAAGGTGAGGGTCGCCGTGATGGAACGAGGCGATAATCGCGCAATGCCGCACACGCCATGGCCACTGGTGCAGCCGGAGCCGGTTGCTGTCCCAAAGCCAACCAATAGGCCCGCGAGGATCAATTGAACCGGCGAGCTTTCAATATCAATGGCAGGCATCACCCCGAGAATCTTTGCCGCGATCGGTGCCGAGACAAGGCCTAAAAGAAAGATGACCCGCCATCCAATATCACCCCTAAGCGGTCGAATAAGCCCGCCCAAAATGCCGCTGACCCCCATAATGCGGCCATGGAACAGGATGAAAAGCGTCGCAGCAAGTCCTACGAAAAGGCCGCCTATTAAGGACCAAAGCGGGGTAAAATGCGCCCAATCCATCATCATCGATAACCACTCCTCTGGCCGATGGTTCAATTCATGAGACCCATCGATGCCAGAAAGTGCCCATGCGCCGCAAGTATAAGGCTATAGGTTCGGTCTTGAGCGTAAATATGACAGGCTAAGCCGCGGCAAAGATCGACTTCCATAGGCGCATAGATCTCCCGTCCCCGCTCGAAGGCTCGCGCGGCGGGACTGGGGATGATTTCTCAGCGGGCCTATCCGCCGATGGCTCCGGCGCTATATTTTGCGTATCGGCCAATGCGCGCGCAGCCGCCGCACGGGCGGCGGTTAAAAGGGGACGTGGATCAATCGCCATCGGGGCTACCGGCAATGTGGCGAGCGCTTGATCCGGAAGGGGCGGCTCGCTTTCAACCGGCTTCAGTGTGGCTAATAATTCTTCAATGCGGCCCATGCGCTCTGAAAGGCGCTGCAGGGTTGAATATTGCGCGGCCGTCGATGCATGAAATTTACGGTTTTCAGCCTCCGTATTTTTCTTGAGAACACGAGCGATGCTCAAGATTTCTTGGATTGAATCATCCAAATAATGATTCGAGACGACGTGTTTTACAGGAGTCGTTTGTTCGATCAGATCGAAGGAGGCGGCCGGCGGAGCAACCGTAACAGCCTGGCCATTCGCCTCGAGCGTCATGGTGGACGGCGCGGGTTCGGCGATGTCTTGTATTTTGGCAAGCTCCATTCGAAGCCGATCAATAAACAACCCAATGCCCGGGGCCTTATCCAGTTTAATGTGCCGCAACTGGCGCTCTTCAATGCTCTTCTCAAGTGCCAAAATTGAAAAGCTCAAGCGGAAAATCTTCTCGGTCGAATGGGCGCTCCCATGGAGCTTCAATACCTGCTCCTTGAGAGCGCTTATCGCGTCAAACACGTTGGGTGATTCGGGCAGTCCATTGGGCTCGACCTCATTGCCGCAAGGCAAGGCCTGACCCTTAGCCTTGTTCGACTTTGCAAAAAGTATCTTCCGTTTAGGCATCATACCACAACGTAAACCCCGTATTGTTCGGCCGTCGATCAAATAAAGAAGGCTCGACCCTCGAATATGTATTAAAAGCTGTAATAAGCTGGGAAAATAAGATTAAATTTTCATTAAATTTAATTAAATTATAGGGAAAAAGAGGCACTTTCGCCCACCTATAGAGCTGCCGTATTCTTTAAATATACATACATTGCAGTAATTTAACTAATTAATTTTCTGCTTAAAATTAATTATGTTTTTCTGGTTGACGCTTTGTTCAATTACGTAGATGTTTTAAAAATACTGGTATAGTTGCTTGTTTTTCCGTGGCGTAAGTCGGAGTTGGGTTGTGACGAAATCATTAGTAAACGTAAAACGTGTATCAACTACTGCTAAAAGTTCGGGACGTGGTCGTCCAAAAGCAGGCGCGGCTGACAGCGAATATATCCATACCATTGGTGATCTCGCCCAGGAATTCGGCGTAACGCTACGTACGCTTCGGTTCTATGAAGACCGCGGACTGATTAAGCCGAAGCGGCAGGGTCTAACCCGCCTTTACAGCGACGCCTCAAAAGCCCGTTTGAAAGAAATCATAAAGGCCACCAATCTCGGCTTTACCCTCACCGAAATCCGCGCTTTGCTTGGCGTTGATGGCACTGCCAAAGCGTCCCCCGCTCTGAAGCTGAACAAGACGCAGATCAACGAGCAGCTTGCGCATCTTGAAAAGCAGAAGGCTGACATCGAAAAGGCCATCGCCGATTTGAAGTCGATGCAGAAATTGGCGGCCTGATCCTTTCCCTCTGATCATTGATCCAGAGCCACGCTCGGCCTAAGATGCAACGCGTCATCGGCATGAAGGGTGGTTTTGCATGGCTGAAGCCTATATTTACGATCACGTCCGCACACCACGCGGACGCGGCAAGCCGGATGGCTCCTTGCATGAGGTGACCGCTCTCGCTTTGGCAGCAGCCCCTCTTCGGGCCTTAAAACAACGCAATCAGCTTGACCCCGCGCTTATCGATGACGTGGTCCTCGGGTGCGTGGACCCTGTTGGCGAAGCGGGTGGTAATATTGGTCGGGCCGCGGCACTCGTCGCAGGCTATGGCATCGGGGTCCCCGGCCTGCAAATCAACCGCTTCTGCGCTTCCGGTCTGGACGCCGTTAATTTTGCATCCGCTCAAATCATGGCGGGCCAACAACAAATGGCTCTTGCAGGCGGCGCCGAGTCAATGAGCCGCGTCGGCATAGGCGCCTCGGGCGGCGCGTGGGCCTGCGATCCCGCGATTGCCATCCCGGCCTATTTCATGCCGCAGGGCATTTCAGCCGATCTTATCGCAACCAAATACGGGTTTTCGCGTAGGGATGTGGATGCTTACGCGGTCGAGAGCCAAAGCCGCGCCGCAAAGGCTTGGAGAGAAGGGCGGTTCAAAGCGTCCGTTGAGCCGATCAAGGATATTAACGGTCTGACGATCCTCGATCGCGATGAGCATATGCGGCCCGACACAAGCGTCGAAACCCTTGGCTCGCTCAAGCCGTCTTTTGCGGTTATGGCGGAGCATGGTGGCTTTGGCGCGGTCGCCATTCAAGCCCATCCGGAAATTGAAACCATCAACCACGTCCATCACGCGGGTAACTCGTCGGGTATCGTCGATGGCGCAGCGGCTGTTCTTTTGGGTTCCAAAGCAGCAGGCCAAGCCGCGGGCCTTAAACCAAGGGCGCGGATCAAAGCCTTTGCTAATATCGGATCGGACCCCGCTTTAATGCTGACGGGTCCGATCGACGTAACCAAGAAACTCTTAAAGCAAGCAGGCCTGAGCATTCAGGATATTGATCTTTTCGAGGTCAATGAGGCCTTTGCTGCGGTGGTCTTGCGGTTCATTCAGGCTTTCAAACTTGATCCCGCGCGGGTCAATCCAAATGGGGGCGCGATTGCAATGGGACATCCGCTTGGTGCAACCGGTGCGATGATCTTGGGTACCGCGTTGGACGAGCTTGAACGCACCAATAAAAGCCTTGCCTTGATAACATTATGCATCGGTGCGGGTATGGGTACTGCGACGATCATCGAGCGGGTGTGAGGATAAAAAATTATGATCAGAACGCTCACTGAGTTTCGTCTCACCTATGACAGCGATGGCGTCGTAACGCTCCTCTGGAACGTGCCTGAAAAATCCATGAATGTTTTCACGGATCTTACCATGCGCGAGCTCGACATCGCGATTGATCATATCGTCGCCGATGCCTCGCTCAGAGGCTGCATTATTGCTTCTGGTAAACCCGATAGTTTCTCCGGCGGCGCTGACATCAGAATGTTAGCAGGCTTAACCGAACGCGCCGAAGAAAACGAAAAAAAATTGGGTGCTGACGAAGCCAACCAAATCTTCTTCGACGAATCGAGAAGGCTCTCTCAGCTTTTCAGAAAACTTGAAACCTGCGGCAAACCCTTTGTTGCGGCAATCAATGGTATTTGCCTTGGTGGCGCGTTCGAATTAGCACTCGCCTGTCATTATCGCGTTGCATCTGATGATGCCAAAACGCGCTTGGGTCTGCCTGAAATTAAAATCGGCATTTTCCCCGGGGCTGGCGGCACGCAACGCGTTGCCCGTTTAGCACACACCGC
>CANGPL010000046.1 GCA_947455725.1 Hyphomicrobiales bacterium
ACCGAGACGCCGACGCCTGCCAAATCCGACAAAGCGCGTTTGGAGTAGAGCAACCCGCCCTCAGCCGCAGCAATGACGCGCGCCCGACCGGGCGTGAGACGTTTTGGCGGAGGGCCAGCAAGCCGCACGCCGATTTGAACCCGCTCGGGGCGATCAATTTCGGGGCCGCGCAAGGCCATGCGAACGACGGAACCGCGCGGGGCCAGCGTGTAACGGGCTACCCAATCAATAAACTGCCGAAGCGGTTGAAGAATCGGCGGTGCATCGGCCTTGGCTTTGATGCTTTTAAGGTTGGAGGGGCCGCCAGAGGTCGCCTCGCGAATGTCCCATACGACGCCGGTCGTCTCACGCGGGCCAAAGGGGACATGGACGACATCGCCTGCTTTAAGCACCATGCCCTCGGGTACCGCGTAGGAATAGGCGGTATCGAGCGCTACGGGGGTGAGGATATCGGCGATGTGGGTAGTACTCACAGAATCAGCGCGCATTTTCTTTGAATAACATCAACCCAATTAAGGCGCGACTGTTCCTAAGTCACCTCCAGCGGCAGAGAGCCTTCCATCACACCACCCCATCAAGCCCCTTGCGTGCCAACAGGTTGAGTAATTTTAGTGAGGGGCCGCTGGGTCGCTTTTCACCCGCCTCCCATTTTCGGATGGTGGACGGGCTGGTGTTCAGGACGGCGGCAAGAACCGTTTGGCTCAGTCGCTGTCGTTTTCGCAAAAGACGGATTTGTTCCGCGTCAAAAGGCTCGACAGGGGCAAGACATAAGGCCTGATAGCGGCTCATCGTCCGCTTTTCGATTAAGCCTAGCCGCGCCAAATCATCCGCCGTCTCATAGATGGCCCCAAGCAAGGGCGTCCTTGCTTTCTGTTTTGCTTCAATGATCCGTTTCGGTTGCATCGTCTTGAACCTCAATCATGGCACCAGCACCTAGCGCTTTGGCCAAGCCGTTCTCGTCAAGGGCATAGAAATCTTCTGCTAAATCCATCAGGGCTTCATATTCCTGCGGGGAAATATCAGCTCGATCATTCTTTTTATAAGCGAACAAATAAAACCAGTATGAACCAACTCTCGTCGCAATAAGCGTTCGAACGCTGCCGCGCTTACCTCGTCCGTCAAGCGCGATCCGCTTCTTGAAAATTCCGTTGCCAAGATTGGCATCGTTTAGCCCCGCCGCAATCTCGCTTACAGCTTTACAAAGGGCAGCGTTGGTCAGCCCAATCTTTTTGTTTTGACGGGCAAAGGCCCGGGTCAAAAAAATACTTCGTCTATTTTTTATATCACTTAGTGGCATAGATAAATCAATCCTGCCTAAGCCGCAACCGCTTTTTAACCTCTCTACTTTCTAGTGATCTGATGACCCCGTCACCTGTTCCATCATCCAGTTCTTTCCTTAGCTGGCAGCGGCATCTCTCAGGCGAGCGGCGGCTTTCGCCTAAGACGCTTGAGGCCTATGGGCGGGATGTTCGGCAATTTATGGCTTGGCTTGGTGCTTCGCCTGAAAATGATGAAAGCCTTGATAGGCTGGCCAAGCTTAAGCCGGTTGATCTGCGCGGATTTATGGCTTCGCGGCGGGACGAGGATGTCGGCAGCCGGAGTTTGATGCGCTCGCTTGCGGGCATCAGGTCTTTTTTGCGGTTTTTGGAAAAACAAGGGCTGGCGGATGCCTCGGCGCTTTCGGTGATCCGGGGGCCGAAGCTTGGGCGGTTGCTCCCGAAACCGGTTGCGCCTTCAATGGCGAAAAAGCTGGTTGATCCGGCCGAGCGCGAGGGTGAGGCCCGCGAGCCTTGGATTTTGGCGCGCGATGCGGCGGTGATGACGCTGCTTTATGGCTGCGGCTTGCGGATTTCGGAAGCTTTGGGGCTGACCGTGGAAGACGCGCCCACGGCTCAACGTGATACAATCCGCGTGCTCGGCAAAGGCGGCAAGACGCGGATTGTGCCGGTAATTGCACCAGCGATTAAAACGATTGAGGATTATCGCGCGTTATGCCCTTATGCGCTTGAACCCAAAAGCCCACTGTTTCGCGGTGCGCGGGGCGGGCCGCTTTCACCACGCATTATTCAGCTGACGATGGAGCGGTTGCGCGGCGGGCTGGGCTTGCCCGACTCGGCCACGCCGCACGCGTTGCGCCATTCTTTTGCGACGCATTTGCTCTCGCGCGGCGGGGATTTGCGGGCCATTCAAGAATTATTGGGCCATGCCTCGCTTTCCACCACGCAAATCTATACGGAAGTGGATGGTGCGATGCTGCTAAAGGCGTTTGATGCGGCCCATCCCCGCGCCTGAAAGATTTTGATGATCACCGACCGGGCCGACTTTATCAAGGCCAATACCGTGCTCAAACCCGTGCCGCATGCGCCGGAAATTCGGCTCTATGTGGCCGATGAAGTGACCGAGCTTTGGCATAAGACGGAAGAGGATTTGGCACAAATCGGCCTCGCGCCACCTTTTTGGGCTTTTGCTTGGGCAGGCGGGCAGGGCTTGGCGCGGTATATTCTCGATCATCCGGAACTTGTGCGCGGCAAGCGCGTGCTCGATTTTGCGGCTGGCTCCGGCCTTGTTGCGATTGCCGCCATGATGGCGGGGGCCAAAAGTGCCGAAGCCGTCGATATTGACGAATTCTCGGTTGAGGCCGTGCGGCTCAATGCGGCGGCGAATGGCGTTGAGGTTGACATTCGTTGCGCCAATCTTGTCGGGCAGACGGGCCATTGGGACACGGTGCTGGCCGGGGATATTTGCTATGACCGCGATATGGTGGCTTTGGTGCTGCCTTGGCTGCAGGCTTTACAACAATCCGGCAAAGACGTGGTGATTGGCGACCCCGGCCGGGCGTTTTTACCGAAAAAAGACCTGTTGGAGCTCGCCGAATATCGCGTAGCAACAACGCAGGCGATTGAGGATACGGAAGTTAAACGCACAAAGGTTTTTAGGCTTTTGCCCGCCAAAGGGGACTGATTTCCGGGCGGAGCCGTGCTAGATAGTGCTTATGGAGCATTCACACCCCCATCATGAGACCTGCGCGCATGAATCGGCGCATACGGCGCGCGCGCCCGAGGCGTTGGCCGAGGCCGAACACGCGTGTGCGGAGCGGGGCGTGCGGTTAACGCCGATCCGCAAGCAGGTTTTGGAGGCGCTTTATACGACGCATCGCCCGATGAGTGCCTATGATGTGATCGACGGTTTGGCGGCGATGGGCGTTAAGCGTTTGGCGCCTGTGACGATTTATCGGGCGCTCGATTTTTTGATGGCGGAAGGGTTTGTGCATCGGCTTGCGAGCCATAATGCGTTTATCGCCTGCCCCTTCCGGCATTCGGATCATGATCTTGTTGTATTTATGATCTGCGAAGCCTGCGGCGGGGTGGATGAAGTCACCTCCGAGCCGCTGGCCCATGCGCTCTCGGTGATTGCCCAAGATCATCACTTTACACCGCGTGCCCGTGTGATTGAATTGCAAGGTGCCTGTTCCCATTGCCGCGACAAAGAGCTTACCCCATCATGAATGACATCTCCTGCTTGCCCGCCCCTGTTGAAGCCTCGCCGCTGAAGCGACACGTCACGGTGCCTGTGATGGTGGGTGACGTGCAAGTGGGTGGTGGCGCGCCGATTGTCGTGCAATCCATGACAAATACGGACACGGCGGATATTGATGGCACGGTGGCGCAAGTTGCAGCCCTTGCCCGCCAAGGCTCGGAGCTGGTGCGGATTACGGTGGATCGCGATGAGGCCGCCGCTGCCGTGCCTTATATTCGCGAGAAGCTTTTGAAGCGCGGCGTGAAGGTGCCGCTGGTGGGTGATTTTCACTATATCGGGCACAAGCTTTTAGCCGATCATCCGGCCTGCGCCGAGGCGCTGGATAAATACCGGATCAACCCCGGCAATGTCGGGTTTAAAGACAAGCGTGACCGGCAATTTTCGGCGATTGTCGAGATGGCGATCAAGCACAATAAGGCCGTTCGGATTGGCGCGAATTGGGGCTCGCTCGATCAGGAATTGCTGACCCATCTGATGGATATCAACGCGGCCTCCGCCCAACCGCTGGATGCGCGCGCGGTGACGCGTGAGGCGATGGTGCAATCGGCCCTTTTATCGGCGGAACGCGCGGTGGAAATTGGCCTGCCTAAAACAAAAATTATTCTCTCGGCCAAAGTATCGGGCGTGCAGGATTTGATTTCCGTCTATCGCATGTTGGCATCTCGCTCCGATTACGCGATCCATCTGGGATTGACCGAAGCGGGCATGGGCTCGAAGGGCATTGTTGCCTCCTCCGCAGCACTTGGCATTTTGCTGCAAGAAGGCATTGGCGACACGATCCGCGTATCGCTGACACCGGAGCCGAATGGTGACCGCACCTTGGAAGTGAAAGTCGCGCAAGAAATTTTGCAGACCATGGGCTTTCGCACCTTCGTACCACTGGTCGCCGCCTGCCCCGGTTGTGGACGCACAACCTCGACCGTGTTCCAAGAACTCGCGCGCGATATTCAGGACTGGATTTCAACCTCCATGCCCGAATGGAAAACGCGCTATGTCGGCGTTGAAAATCTCAACGTCGCCGTGATGGGCTGCATTGTGAACGGGCCGGGGGAATCGAAACACGCCGATATCGGCATCTCGCTGCCCGGCACGGGAGAAACGCCAACCGCGCCTGTGTTTATCGACGGGCAAAAGGCCGCCACCTTGCGCGGGCCGACGATTGCGGCGGAATTTAAGACGATGGTGGCGGAGTATATTGAGAGAAGGTTTGGGTGAGGAACTTATCACCTCATGGTGAGCCGCGATGCGAAGCATCGCGTGTCGAACCATTGTTTCAGGATAAAGCGTCCTTCGACTCACGGCTTTGCCGTGGCTCAGGATGAGGGGAAAATTATTCACCGTCATTGCGAGCGAGGAGCGAAGCAACCTAGCTAGCAATCGTTTTTAAGGTGCGGCGTTACGATTGCGCTTTTCTTTCACCATCAACTGGGTTGCTTCACGTTCGTTCACAATGACGGTTGTAGATTGCGCGGCTCACCATGAGGCTGATTTCTACTCCCCTAACCGCGCTTTGCCTTCTTCGCCATCGTCGCGGTGCCAATAGAGTTGGGTTTCGCTTAATTGTTGCAGGGTGAAGCAGAAGATGCGGCCGTCATACCATGTGGTCCATTGCTGGCAGAGGCGGTTTTCTTCGACCCACCATTTTCCGCTATCGGTAGGCGCCAAATAGCGGCCGAGGCCTAGGGCTTCACCGGAGCCGTCGACATAGCCGTCGGCGCGGTAATAGAGCGGGATTTCGCCGCCAAAGGGTACTTCGATGTAAATGCGCTTGCCTTTGACGCGCTCGGTGATCGCGGGGCCTGAGAGGAGTTTTTCTTTTGCGCTCTCTTGGGTCGCATGGGCTTGGGCGACGCCGAGCAGCAGCACAAAAGCCGCGCCAAAAAACCGAAACCTTAGACCTGACGTAGATACTTGGATTGTATACACGGCAAGATTCCTTCGAGATTACGTTTTTCTCTTTTGATTACGGCCATTTTGAGGCTTTGGACTATACGGATGACTGCGGTTTTATCTTTGCCCTTGGTGCGTGTTGTCGCGAATTTCGTGCTGTTTCAGCTTGCTTGGTTTGCGGCCATTCTGGGCGGTGCGTCAGGCTATGACGGGCTCGCGGCCTTACCCGCCCTGGTCGTTGTGTTGCTGCATCTTGGATTGAACCGTAGCGTTTGGCGCGGTGAGGTTTGGCTTATTCTTGGCGTGACGGCGTTGGGCCTGATCGTCGAGACGGTATTTATCAGCCTTGGCGCGTTGCATTATGCCGGCCAAGCGATGGGCGCGGTGGTGCCGCCCGTGTGGATTTTGGCGCTGTGGCTTGCTTTTGGGACACTGCCGAATGGTAGTCTTCATTGGCTGAACGGGCGGATGGTTTTGCAAATCATGCTTGGCGCTGTTTTGGGGCCGTTAAGCTATCTGGCTGGGGTGCGGTTGGGTGCGGCCACGCTTGGGGTGCCGGAATGGGTTTCGATTGGCGTGATTGCGATCGGCTGGGGTTTGGCCATGCCGATCATGTTTCAGCTGGCAACACGCCTCGCAGCAGGGTTTCGATCACCTGCGCCTTAGCCTTTTCGAATTGTGCGTTGGACAAAGGCTTACCGCCATTCAGCGCCACCATTTGCCCTTCGAAATCGGCGTAATGCTGCGTCGTGGCCCAGATCATGTAGAAGAAATAGCGCGGCTCCATAGGCACGAGCTTGCCCGCTTTGATCCAGCGGCGAATGATCGTTTCGCGCGATTTGATCCAGTCGAGCAAAGTCGTTTCGAGAAAATCACCAATCACGGGGGCACCGCGCAAAATCTCGCTGGCCCAGATGCGCGAGCCGATAGGGTCGGCGCGGGCCATATCCATTTTAGCGCCGATATAGGCGGCGATGGCTTCCTGAGGATCGGCGCTTTCATCGAAGGAGGACGCGGCTTCTAGCCAAGCGGTGAGAACGTCTTCGGTGACCGCGCGATAAAGCGCTTCTTTGGTCGGGAAATAATAATGCAGATTGGCTTTCGGGATTTCGGCGCGCTTGGCGATTTCGGCGGTGGTTGCGCCTTTAAACCCGAACTCGGCAAATACCGATCTTGCCGCTTCAAAGATCGCCTTTTCGCGACCCTCGCGGGTTGTTGAACGGGAGAGGCGGATCGGTTCTGATGCCATCATTTATCCTGAATGCGCTTCGATCCCGTGGCTCGCCTTTTTATTTTTGTTTAAGAAGAATTGACCGATTGGTCAAACTTATCATAGCCTCGCGTTCTATTCTGTTCTGAGCCGGAGTTGAGCTATGGCCGATCTGTCCAATCTTCGTATCGATGGCGCGCGGTTGTGGGACACGCTCATGGAAATGGCCAAGATTGGGGGCACGCCCAAAGGCGGTTGCAAGCGCTTGACGCTGACCGATCTCGACAAACAAGGCCGCGAATTGTTCACGAAATGGTGCGAGGCTGCAGGCTGCACCGTCTCCGTTGACCGGATGGGCAATATGTTTGCGCGCCGCCCCGGCACCGATAATGCGCTGCCACCCGTCATGATGGGCAGCCATCTCGATACGCAGCCAACCGGCGGCAAGTTCGATGGCGTACTCGGCGTGTTGGGCGCTTTGGAAGTCATCCGCTCGATGAATGATTTGAACATCAAGACCAAGCACCCGGTAGAAGTGGCGAATTGGACGAATGAGGAAGGCTCGCGTTACGCGCCCGCTATGGTCTCCTCCGGCGTGTTTGCCGGGGTTTATACCGAAGAGTTCGCCTATTCGCGCGTGGATGCGGAAGGCAAGACGCTGGGCGATGAGTTAAAGCGTATCGGCTATCAAGGCGAGCTGCCGACAGGCGGGCGTCCGATCCATGCCTTTTTTGAATTGCATATTGAGCAAGGGCCAATTCTGGAGGCCGAAGAATTGGATGTCGGCGTCGTCACCCATGGCCAAGGCCAGCGCTGGTATGAAATCAAGCTTACGGGCTTTGAGAGCCATGCGGGCTCGACACCCATGCCACGCCGGAAAGATGCCTTATTGGGCGCGGCGCGTATTGTTGAACTCGTCAATCAAATCGGGCTGCAGCATTCACCGCTTGCGGTGGCGACCGTGGGCATGCTGAACCCCTATCCGAATTCGCGCAATGTGATCCCCGGCGAAGTGTTTATGACGGTGGATTTCCGGCATCCGGAAGAGCCTACGCTGGTTGCAATGGACAAAGCTTTGGCCGATGGCGTGAAGGCCA
Source organism: Hyphomicrobiales bacterium (assembly GCA_947455725.1). Lineage (GTDB taxonomy): Bacteria > Pseudomonadota > Alphaproteobacteria > Rhizobiales > Beijerinckiaceae > CAIUPE01. Next base: position 7,735 of record CANGPL010000046.1, read on the forward strand.
TCGCGGAGACGATTGGCCTTACATTCGAGATCAAGGAAGTGTTCAATTATAAGCCCGTGGCGTTTGATCAAAGCTGCGTTGAGGCAGTCAGGCGCGCGGCCAAGCATTTCGGCTATAAGCACCGCGATATTGTGTCAGGCGCGGGCCATGATGCGTGCTACATTGCGCGCGTGGCACCAACCTCCATGATTTTCACGCCGTGTGTGGACGGCATCAGCCACAATGAGGCGGAAGATATTAGTCAAGAATGGGCGAGCATGGGCACGAATGTGTTGATGCATGCGGTGCTCGAAAAAGCGGAAGTCGTTGGGTAATTTTTAAGGCTTGCCATCAGGGAGAAATGCCATGTCCACACTGATCAAAGGCGGCACGATTGTTACCGCCGACCGGACGTTTAAAGCGGATATTCTGATCGAGGGCGAAAGCATCACCGCCATCGGTACGGGGCTTTCAGGCGATAAAATTATCGATGCGACGGGCACTTACATCATGCCCGGCGGGATTGATCCGCATACCCATCTCGATATGCCATTTATGGGCACGAATTCAGCGGATGATTACGAGAGCGGCACCAAGGCTGCGCTTTCGGGCGGCACCACAATGGTGGTGGATTTTTGCATTCCCGGTAATGGCCAACGCTTGATGGATGCCTGGAAAGATTGGGACGTGCGCGCATCCAAAGCGGCGAGCGATTATTCCTACCATATGTGCATCACCTATTGGAACGATCAGGTCCGCGAAGATATGGCGGAAGTGGTCAAGCATGGCGTGACCACGTTTAAGCATTTCATGGCCTATAAAGGCGCGTTGATGATCAATGATGATGAGATGTTCTCATCCTTCCAACGCTGCGCGGAATTAGGCGCGATGCCTTTGGTGCATGCCGAGAATGGCGATATTGTTGCAGCCTTGCAAAAGAAGCTTCTGGCACAAGGCATTACGGGGCCTGAAGGTCATGCCTATTCACGCCCGCCGGAAGTAGAAGGCGAAGCGGCTAACCGCGCGATTATGCTGGCCGATGCGGCAGGCGTGCCGCTTTACATTGTGCATGTCTCCTCGATCCCCGCGCATGAAGCGGTGGCGCGTGCAAGAGCGCTCGGCAAGCGTGTGTACGGCGAGCCTTTGGTGCAGCATCTCGTGTTGGACGAGAGCGAATATATGAACAAGGATTGGGTGCATGCGGCGCGGCGCGTGATGTCACCGCCCTTCCGTGACAAGAAAAACCAAGATGATTTGTGGAACGGCTTGCGTTCGGGCTCGTTGCAAGTGGTTGCAACCGACCATTGCGCCTTTACGACCAAGCAGAAAGAAATCGGGCTTCATGATTTCACCAAGATCCCGAATGGTACCGGCGGGTTGGAAGACCGCATGCCGGTGCTCTGGACGCATGGCGTAGGCACAGGCCGCATGACCATGAACGAGTTTGTGGCGGTGACCTCGACCAATATCGCAAAAATTCTCAATCTTTATCCGAAGAAGGGAGCGATTGCGGTGGGGGCTGATGCCGATATCGTGATCTGGGATCCGGAAGCGACGAAGACGGTGAGCGCTGCAACCCAAGTATCGGTGATCGACTACAATGTGTTTGAAGGCCAAAACCTAAAAGGTCTGCCGCGGATGACCTTGTCGCGCGGTGAAGTGGTTTATGAAGGCGGCAAGGTGACGGCCAAGACGGGGCGCGGCAAATTTGTGGCCCGCCAGCCTTTCCCGGCTGAGTCAAAAGCGCTCGCGACGTGGAAAACCCTGACCCAGCCTAAGAAAGTTGCCCGATAAATGGCTCAATCCGGCAACGCTTCCCCGGTTATCGAAACTTCTGATCTTTCACTGACCTTCGAGACGGGGGATGGTCCGGTGCATGCGCTATCCGGCGTTTCGCTGACGATCCAGAAAGGCGATTTCGTCTCGCTGATTGGTCCATCGGGATGCGGAAAAACTACCCTTTTGCGCGTGATTGCAGATCTCGAACAACCGACCGAGGGCGCAATCAGCATTAATGGCATGAGCCCGCATGAAGCGCGGCTGAAGCGGGCCTATGGCTATGTGTTTCAAGCGCCTGCGCTTTATCCCTGGCGGACGATTGGCAAGAATATCGCGCTGCCGCTCGAGATTATGGGCTTCTCGAAAAGCGAGCAGGCGGAGCGTGTGCGTAAAGGGCTTGATCTCGTCAATCTCACGGGGTTCGAGAAGAAGTTTCCTTGGCAGCTTTCGGGCGGCATGCAGCAACGCGCTTCGATCGCGCGCGCTTTGTCGTTTGATCCCGATCTCTTGCTGATGGATGAGCCTTTCGGCGCGCTCGACGAGATTGTGCGCGACAAGCTCAATGAACAATTGCTGCGCCTGTGGGAGAAGACGCAAAAGACGGTTGTGTTTGTCACCCATTCGATTCCGGAAGCGGTGTTTCTATCGACGAAGATCGTCGTGATGTCGCCACGCCCGGGTAAAATTCACGATGTGATTGATTGCAATTTCCCCGCCGACCGGACGCTTGATATTCGCGAGACGCCGGAATTTCTCGACGTTGCCAACCGCGTGAGACAAGGCTTGCGAGAAGGACATTCTTATGTCGATTGAGGAGCGCCGCCCATGCTGAACGCGCTCTGGCATGGCAAGACACTGCCTGTGCTCGCTGTCTCAGCGGTGCTTGCCGTGCTGTGGTATATGGGCTCGATTTGGTTGAATGCCGATATGCAGCGCGATGCGTTTAGCAATGCGGGCAAGACGGATTTCACAACATCGGAATTGATCGCAGGTACATGGTCGCAAGAGCGGCCGAAATTGCCGACGCCGGGGCAAATTTTAGTTGAATTAAACAAGACGATTCTTGATACCGCGCCGACCTCGAAACGAAGCCTTGTCTATCACGGTTCGGTGACGATATCGGCGACCCTATTGGGCTTTCTTATCGGCTCGCTCTTGGGGATGGGCCTCGCCGTTTTGGTGGTCCATGTCAAAAGCCTTGATCGGAGTTTGATGCCTTGGGTGGTGGCGTCGCAAACCATTCCGATTATCGCGCTGGCACCGATGATTGTGGTGATCATGAACCAGTTCGATATTACGGGCATTGTGCCGAAGGCGGTGATTGCCGCCTATCTATCGTTCTTTCCGGTGACCGTTGGCATGGTGAAGGGTTTACGTTCACCCGATCCGTTGCAAATGGATTTGATGCGGACTTATTCGGCCACTCGGTTACAAACGTTTTTGAAACTTCGTGTTCCGTCCTCCATCCCTTTTCTCTTCGCGAGCCTCAAAGTGGCGGTTGCCGCGAGCCTTGTGGGTACCGTTGTGGCGGAACTCACCAAAAGCGAGGATGGTGGCTTTGGCGCGCGGCTTCTCGCGGGCTCTTATTATGGCCAGACCATTCAGATTTGGGCGGCTTTGTTTGCGGCCGCTGGATGCGCCTGGGTACTTGTGACTCTTGTGGGTGTTGCTGATCGGGTCGTCACCAAGGCGATGGGGGCGCGGCCATGATGTCGGGTGTTAAGTTCCATCGCCCGATTGCGCTGCTCGCCGGCGTGTTGGCGATTTTTGCTGCCGTCAGCCCGATCGATTTTGGTGTCGATGGTTTGGCGCTGGGTGATCATCTTTGGTCGCGTATGGTGTTTGGCATTTTGGGTGTCACAGCGCTGCGCGATAGCCAAGACACGCCGCAACCTTCCAATGCAATTTGGAACATGCCTTTTGCGGCCTTGCTGGCAGCCGTTGAAATTGTCGATGTGGCCCATATGGATGGCGTTCGCGGCTGGGGCTTTTTCTGCGCTATCGGAGCGGTTTGGCTCGCGGCTTGGCGTACGGTTGATATTGTTATTGCACGTACCCCGACGCGTGGGCGTCGCGCTGATGTGATGCGCTTGCTTGTGCCGGTTATCTTTGGTGCGACTTTGCTGGTGTTGTGGGAGACGCTCGCGATATCGCTTGATGTACCGAAGGTGATCTTGCCAACACCTTTTGCGATTTTATTGCGGCTCGTGACGTCTGTGCCGATCTTGGCGGCTGATTTTATGCAGACGGCGCAGGGCGTGTTGGCGGGTTATGTAATCGGTTGCGGGGCGGGTGTATTGACCGCGATTGTAATCGACCGCGTGCCGTTTTTGCAGCGTGGTTTGCTGCCGCTTGGCAATCTGGTTTCGGCACTGCCGATTGTGGGCGTCGCACCGATTATGGTGATGTGGTTCGGGTTTGACTGGCAATCGAAAGCAGCCGTTGTTGTGATCATGACTTTCTTCCCAATGCTGGTGAACACGGTGGCGGGACTTTCCGCTGCCGGACATATGGAACGGGATTTGATGAAGACCTATGCGGCAAGCTATGGCCAGACGCTCCTTGAGCTTCGCTTGCCTGCGGCTTTACCTTTCATTTTCAACGGGCTGAAAATTAATTCGACGCTGGCCTTTATCGGCGCGATTGTTGCCGAGTTTTTCGGCACACCCATTGTCGGTATGGGATTTCGGATCAATACTGAAGTCGGCCGCATGAATATTGATATGGTCTGGGCAACCATTGTTGTTGCAGGCGTTGCGGGATCACTTTTTTACGGATTGCTCGCGCTTATCGAGCGGCGGGCCACATTCTGGCATGCTTCCTATCGTCAGGGGGCAATGTGAGCGGGGCGAAAGCCTAATAACCGAAGGGGAGAGTAAGAATGCGGAAGATTGTACTCGGAATGATGGCCTTGGCCGGGCTTGGCGTTGCCTCGGCACACGCCGCCGACAAGGTTACCTTGCAGTTGAAATGGGTCACGCAGGCGCAGTTTGCTGGCTATTACGTCGCCAAAGACAAGGGCTTCTATAAGGATGCCGGTCTTGATGTCACCATTAAGCCAGGCGGCCCGGACGTAGCACCTCCTCAGGTGCTCGCAGGCGGTGGTGCGGATGTCGTCGTCGACTGGATGCCATCGGCGCTCGCAACCCGCGAAAAGGGCGTGCCTTTGGTTAATATTGCCCAGCCGTTCAAGCGTTCGGGCATGATGCTGACCTGCCGCGCCGAAACCGGCATCAAGACACCGGCAGACCTCAAGGATCGTACGCTCGGCGTTTGGTTCTATGGCAATGAATATCCATTCCTCAGCTGGATGTCGAAGCTCGGCATCAAGACGGATGGCTCGAAGGGTGGCGTGAAGGTTCTCAAGCAGGGCTTCAATGTCGATCCGCTCTTGCAGAAGCAGGCCGATTGCGTCTCGACCATGACCTATAATGAATATTGGCAGGTGATTGATGGCGGCATTCCAGCCGACAAGCTCGTCGTGTTCAAATATGAAGACCAGGGCGTGGCCACCATGGAAGACGGCCTCTATGTCATGGAAGACAAGCTAAAAGATCCAGCTTTCGTCGACCGCATGGCGAAGTTCGTTGCAGCCTCAATGAAGGGCTGGGCTTGGGCGCGCGAGCACTCGAAAGAAGCAGCGAAAATCGTTCTCGATAATGATGCCTCAGGTGCACAGACCGAAAAGCATCAGATGCGCATGATGGACGAGATCAACAAGCTCACTGAAGGCTCGAACGGCAAGCTCGACAAGGCAGACTACGAGCGCACCGTGAAGACCTTGATGGGTGGCGGTTCTGATCCGGTCATTACCAAAGTGCCTGTTGGCGCAACAACGGATGTTGTGATCGACAAAGCACTTGCGATGAAGTGATCGTTTAAAGCGACGCGTCCTTCGACTCACATTGCTGCGCAATGTGGCTCAGGATGAGGCTAGTGTTATGCTCCTCATCTTGAGCCGGGCCAAAGGCCCGAGTCGAAAGACGGCGTTAGCTCGCAATCAAAAGCGCGCCCGCCCACATACCCAAACCAAACCAGGTATGGGCCACCAGATTCATAACCCGAATTTTCCAAGGATTAGGGCGCTTCGAAGCGGCCCATCCGGCACCCATGCCGGGCTGCAATAAGAACCAGCCTGCACCTACCGTGAGCCATGACAAAATGAGCGTCGGTAGAAGCGTGGGGTGGGCGATCCAGCCCTTGCCCTGCCAAAACATCAGCGCACCGGCATAGACAATTCCGGTCGCGTAATGGGCGATCCAGCCCGCCTCCTCCTCGTACCACCAGCCTTTTTCGAGCGCGATATCCTTATGAAACACAAAGCCGCGCGGCACCCATAAGAACCAGCGACCGACAAGGCCCCAATTGGGCTTGGGCTGGCCGAAAAAATAGAAAAGAACGAGCGCCCAGACATCCATCGCCGCAGTGCCACAGGCACCAACAAAGAGGCTGCGGAAAATAAATTCATTCGTCATGGGAATTTCCTTTGGCAGTGATCCATTAGAGGCCGCGATTAAGCCAATAGACAGCAATGTTAAGCGCGGTAGCAAACGATACCCACGCCGCATAGGGCACAAGTGCTAAGCCTGAGAGACGATCCGCCTGAAGAAACACGATCAAGGTCGCGTAAACGGCAAGATCAAGCGCGATGACGACGGGTATGGCCAAGCCGGTCTCATGCAGGCCGAAAAAGACAATCGGCCAAAGCGCATTGAAAACAAGCTGAACCGCAAAAATACCCATTGCCCGTTTCGCGTGGAACGTACCGCGTACTTTATCGAGAACGCGCCAACAGGATAAAATCATGATGAGGTAGAGCGCCGTCCAGACCGGGCCAAAGAGCCAGTTGGGCGGATTGAAGAAAGGTTTGTTCAACCCCTCATACCAAATCGGGATGTTTGGAATGGTAGCCAAGCTGCCGATAAAGCCGGTGGCGAAAACGGGTAAGGCGATCAGGGCTAATTCGACGAGCCGTCTTGCACGACTGGCTCTTGCTGCAATGGGTCGTTCCAAATTCTGCTCCCTCATGCCATCGCCGGATGATCTTTTTGCTATTGTGTGACCGAACTATTTTGTAACATGACGACATCGTGATTCGACGATTGGGACGTTATTAGCCCCCCCTGTTTGTCCTGTTCGCGTAAATTTTAATATGAAAGGCTACGGAATGCGTATTATCCCCGCTTTAGTTCTGATCTCTGCCGTTTCGCTTGCCGCCGCGACGCCAAGCTTTGCGTACACGACACAGGCAACGACCCTCTCTTCCGTCTCTTCGTCTTTAGCAACGATGGATGCAGCGAAGTCGACAAAGGCTTATGTTGTAGCCCAGACATCGATGAAGAAAAAGAAGAAGCACAAGAAGAAGAAGCAGGCTTGAGCTGCTTCCGATCTTTTTTAAGAATCGTTGCGATTTAAAAAATTGCCGATTTATTTTTAAGGCCCGAAACGCTTCGGGCCTTTTTTATTGGGTCTTAAGCCACACGAACCTGAAACGGTGCAACATCGCTAAAGACGCAATCATCGGGCGAGCCGTCTTCATAAATAAACATCGCGAATTGCCCCTGTTGATCAAGCGTCACCATGCCCGTGTGCCACGTCTCGGCACGATAGCTGATCGCCAAGGATCCAGTCACCGTGAAGGCTTTCACCGTGTTAAGGTCCGGGCGACCTTGCCCATCATCATGGGCGACAATAATCAGATAATGTGTATCGCCTAAGGGCATAAACACTTGTTCTGAAAACGGGTGATGCTCCATGACCGCGACATCGAAAGGAAATGTCGCAATCGGTGGCCGAATGAGCGCGAGATTGGCACGCGCGTTAGCCCTTGGATTGTCAAGTTCAACCGTAAAATTGAGCCTTGGATCGGCAAGCGCCGGATCAAGCAAAGTGCCATAGGGCTGGAACGCCTCGGCCGTCACGGGCTTCGCATAAAAAATCGGGCTGGGTTGGATCGTCATCGGAGAGCCTTGAAAAACAAATGATCGCCACGGGATAGCACTGCCTATTGTGTAGGGTTGATCGATGCTAGCCTTGAATACTTGAATTCGTCATTTGAAATCAGTGTCAGTTTTAGGAAGGCGTATCGATCATGAGCAAGGACCCTACCCAACATTCGCGGTTTTTCCGATTTCATCTGCCGCATGTTCATCTCAATTCGGTTTTTGGCGATGATTGGTTTGCGCTCAAAGCTGAGGCCTTTGCCCGCTTTTTTGGTACCCCTGTTTTTCTGATCGGGCAAACCATTGTGGTAGCGGTTTGGATTGCGGCCAATATCATTGGCTTAGCCGGTTTCGACGTTTATCCCTTCATCTTGCTCAATTTGGCGTTCAGTCTGCAAGCGGCCTATGCGGCTCCGTTAATTCTGCTGGCTCAAACGAGGCAGGCTGATCGGGACAAGGCCCATGCCGAGGCGGACGCCCAGCATCGCGAAGATATTGCAAAAGCCAGTGACGAGCGCCAAGCCTTGGCGGCCCATCAAACGGCACTCTTGGTGGAAATGCTGCAGCAAAACACGCAGCTAACCGAAACAATAAAAACACTCGCCGAAAGATTAGAGGCCCTTACACTTGAGGTTCATAAAAAGGTGCTCAATGAAACAAGTGAATTAGGCAAGTAAATACTGAAAGTGAAAATTAATATTCTTACAATAATGACGCGTTAGCGTGTAGGATCTGAACGGAGCTCCTCGGTACAAGGATAAATAATGTCTGATTCTGATTCTCCGGTACTCCTGTCTTCCCTCTCGGAAGACAAAAAATTGAAAACAATCGATAATATTGATGTTAAATTATCGGTTGAGGCGGGATCTGCGATGATTACCGTCCGGGATTTGCTCAAATTGAATGAAGGTTCGGTGGTGGAGCTAGATCGGCTTGCCGGCGAACATTTGGATGTGCTGATCAATGATACGCTCGTTCTCAGGGGTGAAATTGTAACGATTGGCGAGACCCTGGGCCTGCGGGTGACGGATGTTGTTTCAGCCGATCAGCGTGCAAGAGGCGGTCGATAGCAGCGCGAACTCGAAGCAAGACGCTATATTTTATTGTTTTTTATCTATTTTGAAAAAGCGGCACGGTAATTGCTGAATAGGGGTCAAACAGATCTCAAAGCATACGGAGTACGAAAAATGGACATTGTGCGGGTCGAAGTCTTCGACGATATCGAAGGTCATCAGACGCATCGTTTAACGGTCAGTGATATCGTACTCTTACTGGGCTATCAGGATCTGCGCGGCTCGGTGCGCACGGTCAACGGGTTTCAAGTGATCGAAGGCGGGCGTTCGGGCAGCCTCTCCTCGAATTGCAACCACCCCACACGCAGCAAATATCGCGGGCATTTAAAACTGCTCGCCCCGCACGCCGATATCGAATTTACAGCATCAATTTCGCCAAAATCAGTAATGTCTGCCTGAAATTAGACATCATGCTGGTTTATCTTCGTTGCAGAAACGGAGAGGCACAATGTCAAAAAATAAAAAGAAGACCGACGTCAAGGAGCTGACCGCGATAAAGCCTAAATTGGCGCGGCCTTCAAAGCCGATGTCCAGCTATACGAGCGCCGATGAACTCAAGCTGATCATCGAACGGGCTCATAAATTGGGCGATCCGGAATATGCAGCGCTTGCGCATGAGCGATTGCTTGAATTGCAACCGACATCGACGACACCCGTGACAAAAAAGGCTGCTCGCCCTACGAAAGTAAGACTCACAGCCTGATCTCGACCACGAGAGCGATAAGCGCTTTTCTGCGTTATTACGCCTTTTTGCGCGTGATTTTCTTACGAACGCTGCCAAGGCCCATCGACTTCGCTAGCGAAGAACGGGCTGCGGCATAGTTTGGAGCAACCATTGGATAATCGCTCGGTAGGCCCCATTTTGCGCGATATTCATCCGGCGTCATGTCGTAGGATGTCCGCAGATGGCGCTTGAGCGACTTGAAATGTTTGCCATCTTCCAAGCAGACAATGTAGTCGGCTTGAACAGATTTCTTGATCGCAACCGCAGGAACAAGTGGCAAATCCGGCTCGACAGACGCGCCTGAATCGAGTGCTGCTAACGCCTGGTAAGTAGAATTGATCAAATGACCAAGATCAGCAGGAGAAACTGCATTATGCGAAACGTAATTCGCTACAATATCCGTCGTAAGCTCAATTAAGGTCAGTCTGCTGGTTTCATCATTCATTTAAAAGTGATCCTTATTACAATCTGTTCGAACAACGAACTAAGTTCATCGTGTCAAATACTTTCATTTTTTTATTATCACAATATACTAATAAAGTAATATCATATTTTTAATGATCTTATCCGTACAGTTCGAAGATTACGCTTTCCATCGCCTTTGGCATAGGAATTGCTAAGTTGGCGATAATCTTGGAGGTGACGGCGGATGTACCCGCCCTCCTTGCCTGCTAGCGCCGGTCAACGGCGTGACGGCGCTGGCAGATTTATCCTGTTCTCGTTCATGCTTCGATGTGACAGCTTACCGTTCGATCCCGGAGTTGAAAAATGGCAGCAGAAACATTGCTTAGCACATTATCCTCGATATCTGAGGACCAAAAGCTTAAACATCTTGAGAATATTGAGGTTAAGCTTACGGTTGAAGCGGGCTCTTCGAATATTACAGTTCGAGATCTTCTCAAGCTTAATATCGGCTCGGTCATTGAGCTTGATACACTGGCCGGTGAACATTTGAAGGTTCGAGCCAATGGAACGCTGATCTTGAAGGCCGAGGTCGTTTCGATCTCTGAAATGCTTGGCATTCGGGTAACCGATATTGTGGGAGCGGATGACCGGGCTTCAGATCGAGGCTAGTCGACGGCTTGAGTGGTTTGGATGATAATGGACCGTTCGACCTCGAGCGGCCTATATTAATTCCAAATCTGGACGACCCAATGGATCCAAAGATAGCAGCCTATCTCGCTAAGCTCACGCGATGGCACGAGGAAGTTCAGCGACTAAGGCAAATCATCCTGCATTGCGGGCTTAACGAAAGTCTGAAATGGGGCAAGCCGTGCTTTGATTGGCAGGGCAAGAACATCGCCATCCTGCAGCCTTTTAAAGACTACTGCGCTGTTTTGTTTTTTAACGGCTATCTCTTGGATGATCCGGATTACATCTTAGTAAAGACCGGTGAAAATACCCAAGTGGGCCGGCAAATACGGTTTAAAACTCAAGGCGATATTGATCGATTGGCACCTTCTTTAGAAGCCTATATCCGCGCGGCGTGTTTGATCGATGAGGCGGCCGTGAAAGCCCGCCCTAAACCGCAAGCAGAATTGGTGCTGCCGATCGAGTTTCAAACGGTATTGGCGGGAAATGAGGCTTTAAAGAAGGCTTTTGACGCTTTAACGCCCGGCCGACAACGGGGTTATGCGTTCTATTTTTCGAAAGGAAAACAAGCAGCGACGCGGGAAGCGCGAATTCGCAAGAGTGTGGACGATATTTTGGCGGGTAAGGGATTAAATGATTGATGGCTGCTGAGTGGTTCCGTCCGTCTGCGCTCTTTGAGCTAAGACGCGACAGCTAGCTTTTGCCTTACGTGGCTGCGACAGTCCGCCTTCGCCAAAGCTACGGCGGACACTCGCTTTTGCAAGACCGCGCCGAAGGCGCGGGCAAAAGCGGTGGTGGAGCCAGGCGGAATCGAACCGCCGACCTCTTGAATGCCATTCAAGCGCTCTCCCAACTGAGCTATGACCCCACTAGTGCCACTTCGTTCGGGTTTGGGCACCCGATGCGTTTGGCGCCCTCAAGCGCCTGCGACCGGGGGTCTATAGCCCCCCACGCCGCCCAACTCAAGCCCTTTGCCTTAAATAAGGCGCGGGACAATCGTCTATTTTAGACTTCTTCGTCGTCTTCGATGTCGCCATCGATCAGATCGGCAACGTCATCATCGCCTTCTTCCTCTTCTTCGAGGAAGGTTTCGTCGGCGATATCATCGTCTTCAATCTCGACATCGACGTCACCGATCGGGATATCCTTGCCGGACTCTTCCGCCTCGACATCGTCCAAGGAGACGAGTTCTGGACCGTCAGCAAGGACGCCTGCGTCCGCATCATCCTCATCAACGGCCTTCGCCGCGATTTCCGGGCGCGCCATCAAGACAGTAGGCTGAAACACCGTGCCGCATTTCGGGCAGAGGATCGGATCCTTCTGCAAATCATAAAATTTAGAGCCGCAGCTCTGGCACTGGCGCTTGGTTCCAAGTTCTGGTTTGGCCAAGGGAAGACCTCATTTTAACGTCTGGTTCGGCGGATGCCGAACGGAAAAGGTTTCTGCGGGCTTTCCAGCCATCCGGTTCGAAAACAAATCAGCGACAGGATGACGGAACGATCCGACTGTGATAGTGCGCGGTATTCATCCCAGTCTTACGCGCGCGTCAAGCCCCTTCTTGGCGTAACTTAAATTATTAAGGATCATCTGATGTCGAGTTCCCATTCGGGTTCACCCCAACCATTAAGCGCGCGGCGCGGAAAAGCCTTGAGTGGGCACGTCAAATTACCGGGCGATAAATCGATTTCGCACCGCGCGATGATCTTTGGTTTGCTTTCTGTCGGGGAGACCGAAATAGCGGGCCTGCTCGAAGGGGAAGATGTTATCCGCACAGTCGATGCCTGTCGGGCACTGGGCGCTACTATTGATCGACTTGGTGAAGGGCATTGGCGGGTGAGCGGCGTTGGCATTGGCGGCTTGCGCTCGCCCGATCATGTGTTGGATTTTGGCAATGCCGGAACCGGATCGCGCTTGATGATGGGGGTGGTTGGCGGCCACGATATTACAGCCACGTTTGATGGCGATGCCTCGCTTCGGAAGCGTCCGATGCGGCGGATTCTCGATCCCTTGGTCGAGATGGGCGTGCAAGTCGTGGCTCAGGCCGAAGGCGGGCGCTGCCCGATCACGATCAAGGGAGCCGCCGATCCGCTGCCGATTACCTATTCAACACCGGTAGCTTCCGCGCAGATTAAATCGGCCATTTTGCTTGCGGGGTTGAATTCACCGGGTCGCACAACCGTCATTGAAACGGAAGCAACACGCGATCATACCGAGAAAATGCTGACCTATTTCGGCGCAACATTAAAAGTCACCCATGAAGGGCATGACGGACGCCGGATTGAGCTTGAGGGTCGGCCTGAGTTAAAGCCGCGCCCGATTATGGTGCCGCGTGATCCCTCCTCGGCTGCCTTTCCATTGGTTGCGGCGCTGCTAGTTGATGGGTCCGACCTTCTGCTGGAAGGCGTGATGATGAATCCTTTGCGCACGGGGCTTTTGACGACGCTTCTCGAAATGGGCGCTTCGATCGACATCATTAATCCGCGCTATGAGGGCGGCGAGGATGTCGCTGATCTGCGCGTGCGCGCGTCAAACCTCAAAGGTGTTGATGTACCTGCAGCCCGCGCGCCTTCGATGATTGATGAATATCCGATACTTGCGGTTGCAGCCTCCTTTGCGACAGGTGAAACGCGCATGCGCGGCTTGAACGAATTGCGCGTTAAAGAAAGCGACCGTTTACAAGCGGTTGCCGATGGGCTGGCGGAAGCGGGCGTAACCTATGCGATTGAAGGCGATGATTTGATCGTGCAGGGTCAGTCAGGCGCTGTGCGCGGGGGTGGAACAGTTGCGACCCATCTCGATCACCGGATCGCGATGAGCTTTCTCGTGATGGGCATGGCGACCGATAAACCGATGACGGTGGACGACGAGCGCGTTATCGCAACGAGCTTTCCGAGCTTTGTCGGGTTGATGCGCGGCCTTGGTGCCGATTTCTTCGCATGATCATCGCGGTTGACGGGCCTGCGGCTTCAGGCAAAGGCACGCTCGGCAAGCGGATTGCCGCACATTATGGGCTTAATCATCTCGATACGGGGCTTTTGTATCGGGCGGTTGCCCGTGCGCTGCTTGATGAAGGCAAATTATTGACGGATGAAGACGCAGCCATTGCCGCTGCGCGCCAGCTTGATTTTCACACGCTTGATGAAGCAAGGCTGCGTGGTGCCGAGGCGGGTGAGGCTGCTTCCGTTATTTCGGTCTATCCCGGCGTAAGAGAAGCGTTATTGCGCGGTCAACGCGAGTTTGCGGGGCAAAAGCCCGGTGCTGTGTTGGATGGTCGCGATATTGGCACGGTTATTTGCCCTGAGGCGGATGCCAAAATCTTTGTAACGGCCAGTCCGGAAGAGCGCGCCAAGCGCCGCTGGCTTGAGCTTCAGAAATCCAACCCCGCCCTCGCCTATGAGAGTGTTCTGGCCGATATCCGCAAACGCGATGAGCGCGATTCAGGCCGCGTGGCAGCACCGCTCAAAATGGCCGACGATGCGCGCTTGCTCGATACGACTAAACTCGATATAGAAGCGGCGTTCCAAACGGCTCTTGGCCTTATTGAAGCTGAGCTTGCTGGAAAGAAAGAGCCTAAATAATACGTCGTTCGAGATCGGTTCAGCGCCGACCCGCTTAAGGCGGTGGTTTCGCAGCAAAACGCTGCCAAACATCGATCAAGAAAGACGCCCCTTTAACACTAACCCGTCGGCGCTATGCCCCTAGCCGGGGCTCTCAGGAGAAAAAATGGCATCCGTTAATTCTTATAATCCATCGCGCGATGATTTCGCCGCGTTGCTCGACGAGTCGTTCAGCAAGAGTGACTCGCTTGAAGGTTCCGTTATCAAGGGCAAGATCATTGCCATTGAAAAGGACATGGCCGTTGTTGACTTGGGTCTGAAGACCGAAGGTCGCGTGGCCCTCCGTGAATTTACAGGCCCAGGCCGTGAAGGCGCACCGGGTGTTGGCGATGAAGTCGAAGTCTATCTCGACCGGATCGAAAACGCGCTCGGCGAAGCCGTTATTTCGCGCGACAAAGCCCGCCGCGAAGAAAGCTGGGTCAAGCTTGAGCAGGCGTTCGAGAAGCAAGAGAAGGTCAACGGCGTTATCTTCAACATCGTCAAGGGCGGCTATACGGTCGATCTTGATGGCGCGACCGCCTTCTTGCCACGCAGCCAGGTTGATATCCGTCCGATCCGTGATGTCGGCCCGTTGATGAGCATTGTGCAGCCTTTCTTGATCCTGAAAATGGATCGTCGTCGCGGCAACATCGTTGTTTCGCGTCGTAGCGTACTCGAAGAGACGCGCGCAGAGGCCCGTACGGAACTCGTGGCGAACCTTGAAGAAGGTCAGACCGTTGACGGTACCGTCAAGAACATCACCGAATACGGCGCATTCGTCGATCTCGGTGGTATTGATGGTCTGTTGCACGTCAC
>CANGPL010000047.1 GCA_947455725.1 Hyphomicrobiales bacterium
AAATCTACCGCTGCTTTTGGCCTGATTATGCGGGCTTTGGGCTATGAATGGCCGGTGGGAATCGTGCAATTTATCAAGGGTGCATGGGAGACGGGCGAGCGTAAGGCATTGGAAAGGTTCCCGGATTTGGTGCGTTGGTACTCGATGGGCGAAGGGTTCACCTGGGAGACGCAAGACAAAGCGCGGGATATTGCGGCGGCGGAAGCGGCTTGGGGGAAGGTCAAGGAATTGATGGCGGACCCGGGCATCCGGCTTTTGGTACTCGATGAACTCAATATCGCGCTTCGATATGATTATTTGCCGCTTTTAGAGGTGGTTGAGACTTTAAAAGCTCGGAGGCCGGATTTGCATATTGTGGTGACGGGCCGCAACGCCAAGCCGGAATTGATTGAGGCGGCGGATTTGGTGACCGAAATGGGGCTTATCAAACACCATTTTTCGGCGGGTGTGAAAGCGCAACAAGGAATTGAATTCTGATGGTTGCTCAAGCGCTTATGATCCAAGGCACCGGCTCCGATGTGGGTAAATCCTTGATCGTTGCCGGGCTTTGTCGGGTGGCGCGAAACCGCGGTTTGAAGGTGCTACCGTTTAAGCCGCAGAACATGTCGAACAATGCCGCTGTTACCGCCGATGGCGGTGAAATTGGGCGGGCGCAGGCGCTGCAGGCGAGGGCTGCGGGGGTCCTACCGAGTGTGCATATGAACCCGGTTTTGTTGAAGCCGCAAAGCGAAATCGGCTCGCAAATTATCGTGCAGGGGCGCGTTGAGGGAACGGCAAAAGCCAAGGATTATCAGCTGCTTAAGCCTCGTCTTTTGGCGTCTGTTTTGGATAGTTTTAACAGGCTGAAAGCGGAAGCGGATTTGGTGATTGTCGAGGGGGCGGGGAGCGCTTCCGAGGTCAATCTTAGGGCCAATGACATTGCCAATATGGGTTTTGCGCGGGCGGCGAAGGTGCCGGTGATCCTCTTGGGTGACATTGATCGGGGGGGCGTGATTGCCCAGATTGTAGGTACTAAGGCCGTGCTTGACCCTGAAGATGCTCAATTAATTCAAGGGTTTATGGTCAATCGTTTTCGTGGCGATCCGACGCTTTTTGAGGACGGAATGCGGCTGATTGCGGAGAAATCCGGCTGGCGGAGTTTTGGGCTGATCCCGCATTTCAAAGACGCTTTCCGGCTTCCGGCAGAGGATGCGGTGGCGTTGGATCGGCGGCGGATTTCGAAAGATGCGCCCGTTACAATCGCGGTTTTGCAGCTGCCGAGGATTTCGAATTTCGATGATTTTGATCCGCTAGCGGTAGAAAAAGACGTTAAATTGCAAATGGTTAGACGCGGTGATGTAATCCCTGCTGATGCCGATCTCGTGCTCATTCCGGGATCGAAAGCGACCATTGCTGACCTTGAGGCGGTGCGGGCTGAAGGGTGGGATATTGACCTCAAAGCGCATGTCAGGCGGGGCGGACGGGTGCTTGGGGTGTGTGGTGGCTACCAGATGTTGGGCACGCGAATCGAAGACCCGCTAGGGATTGAGGGTGTTGCGGGCGGCGTTGCCGGCCTTGGCTTGCTCGATGTGGCAACCCTTATGGAGCCGAAAAAGACGCTTTTGGCCGTTTCCGGCCAACAAATCGACGGAAATGCCCCGTTTTGGGGCTATGAGATGCATATTGGGGTCACGACCGGGCCCGATGCCGCCCGTCCGGTGCTGCGGTTCGATACAGGCCGGGTGGATGGCGCCCGCTCAGCCGATGATCGGGTACGCGGGGTCTATGTGCATGGGCTTTTTGCCGACGACCAACAGCGCGCCGCCTGGCTCCACTGGATCGGCGCGAAAACCTCCGATTTGGCCTATGATCAGGTAGTGGAGGAGACACTTGAAGCACTCGCGAAGCATCTTGAGGTGTATGTGGACGTGGATGGAATAATTGGACTCGCTAAATGATAGATAAAAGCGGGTTTGAGGTGGATAATCGATAAATCGGGGGTCGGGACCGCGGGCCTCCCGGCCCGCCTGACAAAAAGATGCGAGGCAGGAGCCTCGCGGTCCATTACGCTCTTGCCTTATGCTAAGCGTG
Source organism: Hyphomicrobiales bacterium (assembly GCA_947455725.1). Lineage (GTDB taxonomy): Bacteria > Pseudomonadota > Alphaproteobacteria > Rhizobiales > Beijerinckiaceae > CAIUPE01. The sequence goes on from CANGPL010000047.1 coordinate 2,071, forward strand.
TCAAACGACGGCAACCGTCCTTCAACACGCACCTTTGGTGCGGCTGCTGGTCCTTCGACAAGCCGCTTCGCGGCTGCTCAGGATGAGGGGGAAGGGGCGGTAAGATTGCGCTCGAATGTCTTCTTGATTTATATTCCATTGACGGAATATTATGCTCTGGTATAAATGATCCACGATGCCATGGGAAATTGAATATACCGATGAATTCGGCGAGTGGTGGGGTGGGCTTTCGGCTGAGGAGCAGGAGGCAATCGAAACTTCGGTTCAGCTTCTTGAAGCGCTCGGGCCGAATTTGCGCTTTCCGCATTCGAGCGGTGTGAACGGCTCTAAACACAACCATATGCGGGAGCTTCGCACGCAGCATGAGGGGCGGCCCTATCGAACGCTTTATGCGTTTGATCCGCGTCGCCATGTTATTCTTTTGCTGGGTGGAGATAAAACCGGAAATAAGCGTTGGTATGATGTGCATGTGCCGATTGCGGATCGATTATATGATGAGCACTTGCAAGCGTTGAAGCATGAAGGATTGATCTGATGGCCAAGAAATTTGCTGAACTCCGCGCCAGAATGTCTCCCGAATCGCGGGCTCGCGCGACGGCAAAGGCACAAGCTTTACTGGCTGAAATGCCGCTTGATGAGCTGCGTCAAGCGCGAGGTCTATCGCAGAAAATGTTGGCTGAACTTTTGCACGTTCAGCAGCCAGCGATTGCCAAGCTTGAAAAGCGAACCGATATTTATATTTCAACGCTTCGCAGCCATATCGAAGCGATGGGCGGGCAGCTGGATGTGATCGCGCGTTTTCCCGATGGTGATGTGCGGATTAATACTTTTTCAGATTTGACGGGGGTGGGGGAAGGTGATTAATGAAATTTCAGTTTAAATCCTTAGCTACTTTTTATCCAATTCTCTGACTTTTTTTCCATCCCACTCAAGTTCAGCAACTCCAGTATTTATTTTTAATTTTGACGCACTACCGAGCAAAACGCTAGCTAGCTGATCGGCCGGGCTTAAATCAATTTCAGGATCTTTACTCTCGAATAGAAAAAGATTTCGACTTAACGATTTAGTTAATTCTTTCGGGATATTTCCGTTTTGATTTTTTCTCCATTCGAGCAGCGTTTCTACAAGCCAACTTGCACGAGCAATATCAATTTGAGTTTGTTTTAACATTCGTTCTGTTTGTGCTTGTTTATCGTATATTTTGATAAGCCATCGAAGATAAAAACTGATCGTTAAGACCAATCCAACGATGGACAGTGACGACTTAATTAATAACGAGACATCAAAAAATTCTCTATTTAGATTCAGATTTAAGAGATAGCTAACCGTAAATAGTCCTGCAAATGTAAAGGTGACGAAAATAAAAAAAATGAAAAGAAAATGAACATGTGATTCATATTGTTTTGTATGTTTTGTTAAATTAAATGAAGAGATATCGTCCTGAATTTTATCGGTGATCGTTTTATATAATTCACGTCTTTCGTGTGTATTTTCTCTGTCATTAATTTCAGAAATTTTTTGTTCATAATTTTTCTGAGTATCAGCTAATTCAGCTTGTTTGATTTTAAGATTTATTAATTCGTTTTCTGTTTCTAATTTTTTCTTTTCTTCCAATTCATTTCTTATTACATCTATCGCAATAGATCTTTCAGCAATAAGCCGAGATGATTCGGAAGCAAGTTGAGCTATGCCAGATGAAATCGCTTTGTAGTGTGCCTTTAGTGTTTCACTTTCATCTTCTTCAATCGGAAACTTATCTTGTTGGTTATAAAATATATTTTTATTTCGTAGATACTCGGAAATAAAGATTGATAATTTAACAGTTATATCCCTATTTGCTCCATTCTCAGTGATGACTAAACTGTCAACATTAATGTTATTTTTTGATAGCTCATTTGGATGAAAAACAATTTTGTCTTTTCGAATTCTAATTTCAATGCTATTGTTTTCAAAACTTTGATAAATACTTTGAAAGTTTCTAAGTGAATTTTCAACTATTCTATTAAAATCTGAATTATTTTCGTTAATTTCAATTTCGTTATTTAATTGAATAGAAACATTCCCACTGGGTTTTACTATTTGATTTAGCTGATCTGATTTAAAAAATTCTAATATTTCATATTCTTTAACCGGTCTGAGGTGAAATACAGTTTGCCCCATTTTCAATACTCTCAATTTGAGTTGGTAATTTTTATTTGGATACGCTTTATTTAAAATACGCCATGTAGTGCGAAAGGTTTCAACATCATGACATAGTATTTAAAAATACGAATGTCACGTACAAAGCCGAATCATAACTTTCTTAGAACTTTTAAAGTACACATTAATTTATGATAATCTATAAAAAATTGATTTTAAAAGACATTTCCTTTGCGGAATGTCGATGGTTCATGCTCCTTCTTATGATGCATTGAACGCAGAAATCGTGAGGGGGCACGCCAATATTCCTTGACAATTTGTACGCCGATACCGTACATATCTGCCATGAACATTCGGTCCATCAAACACCGTGGTTTGAGGCGTTTTATCGAGGATAATGATCCGCGTGAAATTCGGGGTGATCTTGTCAATCGGACCCGCAATATTCTGACCGTGCTGATGACGGCTTCCGATATAGCGGGGGTAAAAGGCCCGCCAGGCTGGCGGGTTCATGAGTTGGTGGGGGACCGCGCCGGGATTTGGAGTATTTCGGTTTCCGGCAATTGGCGGATGACGTTTGGCATTGTCGGTGGCGAAATTGTTGAGTTGAATTTGGAGGACTACCACTAATGAGCACGGCACCGCAGAAGATTGGCATGAAGCCGAGCCACCCGGGCGCTTTTATCCGCGCGGAGATTTTGGATGAATTGCATTTGTCGGTGAGCAAGGCCGCCGGGGTGTTGGGGGTGCGGCGTGCTACTTTGTCTGATCTTGTGAACGAGAAGGCGGGTCTTTCACCCGAAATGGCGTTGCGGATTGAGAAAGCCTTCGGGGTGAGCATGGATACGCTGCTGAAGATGCAAACATGGTTCGACACCTACACGATGCGCGAGCAGGCGGATCGGATTGATGTAGAGCGCTATGTGGCGGGGGAATAATATTTCTTTGATTTAGTGAGTATTTTAGATCACTGAGTGGTAGTGTAAAAAATATTATTCATCCGTCATTGCGAGCGGAAGCGAAGCAACCCAGTTGATGGGTGTTTTTAGGGTGAAATTTTGCCGTTTTTACTACTAGCTTAAGCTAAAAGTGAACCGCAATATATCATTTTAACGGTTAACATCATCTAGGTTGCTTCACGTTCGTTCGCAATGACGATTGAGGTGCTTTCGCACTCCTCGTTAAACCATCATCGCCAACACCAGAACAACAACGCCTTCAATCACCGCCGCGACCCGATACACCATCAAGGCTCGGCGAATATCGACTACTGAGGCCTCGCGTCTTCCATCGCCCATATAGGCATCCTCCACCATCTCGCTGCCATAAAGTCTTGGTCCGGCGATTTTCAGCCCCAAGGCTCCGGCCATGGCGGCTTCGGGCCAGCCGGCGTTGGGGGAGCGGTGGCGGGGGGCGTCCCGGCGGACGGCTTTGATGGCGTTCCATGCCGAGCAGCCGGGGATGAGGGCTGCGGCGAGGATGATCAACACCGCGCTGATGCGCGAGGCGGGGAGGTTGATGAGATCGTCGAAGCGGGCTGCGGCCCAGCCGAAGGCGCTATATTTTTCGTTTTTGTGGCCGATCATGCTGTCGGCCGTGTTGGCGGCTTTATACAGCACGCCGCCCGTTAGGCTGAACATCGCCGTCCAGAAAATCGGGGCGACGACGCCATCGGAAAAATTCTCGGCAAGGCTTTCAATCGCCGCCCGGCTGACGCCTGCTTCATCGAGCACCGCCGTGTTGCGGCCCACAATCATGCCCACGGATGTGCGGCCTGCCTCGACGCCGCCATTGTCGAGTGCATCGGCAACCGCCACCACGTGATCATTCAGGCTGCGTTGCGCAGGCAGCGTGGCGGCCAAGAGGATGGCGAGCACGACGCCTTCTTGGCTTTGGATGAGGTATTGCTCGGCGAAGAGGGTGAGGCCGCCTGTGATGCTTAAAAGGAGCAGCAGCGCGAGGATGCCAGAGGCGCGGCGGAGCGCGAAGGACCATTGCGGGCGGTTGAGTGTTGTGTCGAGCCGCGTGATGAGCGCGCCGATCCAGGTGACGGGATGCCCGATTGCGCGATAGAGCGCTTGGGGGTAACCAAAGAGCGCTTCGAACAGCAGCGCCGCTGCCGCGATAAAGAGTGCCCCTGTAACCATGTCTGCCTCTGATCCCTCAACGCCTTCTTCCGAAAGCCTTTATCTGCATGGCGGCAATCTGGCCGTTGCACGTCTTGCTTACCCGCACGCGCCAGAGCCTTGGATTGACCTTTCGACCGGGATTAACCCGATTGCCTACCCTGTTCCAACCCTGTCTGCGGCATCATGGGCGCGTTTGCCAGAGGAAAATGCGGTTTTCGCGTTGGAAACGATTGCCGCCGCTGCCTATGGCGCCTGCAAGGGCGCGCAGGTGGTGGCAGCACCGGGTACCCAAGCCTTGATCGAGACGCTGCCGCGGCTCTTTGAAGCCAAGCGCGTTGGCATTTTGGGCTTTACCTATACCGAGCATGCAAGCTGCTGGAGACGCGGGGGGGCATTGGTGGAGACGGTTGCAAGCGTTGAGGCGCTTTCCGGCTTTGATGTGGCGATCATCGTTAATCCGAATAATCCGGATGGGCGCTATGTGTCGGTCAATGAATTGCTAACGCTCTCCGAGACGCTTGCCGCGCGCGGGGGCAGGCTAATTGTCGATGAGGCCTTTGTGGATGTGATGTATGAGGGCGCGAGTTTTGCGCCCTATCTGCCCGGGCGCGGAGCAATTATTCTGCGCTCTTTCGGCAAGACCTATGGTTTGGCCGGTGTGCGGCTTGGCTTTGCGATTGCAGGCTTGGAAGATGCGGCATTGATCCGGCAAGCGATGGGGCTTTGGGCGGTTTCTGGCGTGGCGATTGAGGTGGGCGGCAAAGCACTTGATGATCGCGCATGGCTTGATGCGACGCGCGAGCAGTTGATTATCAAAGCGGTGCGGCTTGATACGATGATGCGGCAGATTGGTTTAACGGTTGAAGGGGGAACGCCGCTTTACCGGCTCCTATCGTCTGATCGCGCATCCGATTACTTCAAACGGTTTTGCGAGGCTGGTATTTTGGTGCGGGCGTTTCGCGACAAGCCAAACTGGTTGCGGGTGGGCCTGCCCGGTGATGCGAATGAGTGGGCCTTGTTGGAGAAGCGTTTAAAGAATTTGTGAGGGGGAAATACCAACGTGGTTCGACAAGCTCACCACTGGGCAAACTCACCATGAGGGTTAATTTCACCTCATCCTGAGCCGCGCCAAAGGCGCGAGTCGAAGGACGGTTGGGTGGTTCGACTCGCAAGCGCTTCGCGCTTACGGCTCACCATGAGGATTAAGTTTGATTTTAAAATCGGAAAATAAAATCTGTGAGGGGGAAATAATGTCACGAAATTTTTTAAGCCAATTAACCGGCTCGTTCGCGATGCCTGCGGCAGAAAATCCGACGGTTGCGATGGTGGAGGCGGCCTATCATCATCATGGTCTAGACTGGCGCTATATTAACTGCGAAGTGCCACCGGAAAAACTAGCCGATGCGGTTAAAGGCGCACGCGCCATGGGGTGGGCAGGGTTTAATTGCTCGCTGCCGCATAAGGTTGACGTGATCCAATATTTGGATGGCTTGGGTGCTTCGGCAGAAGTGATTGGCGCGGTGAATTGCGCGGTACGGCGCGATGGAAAATTGATTGGTGAAAACACCGATGGCAAAGGGTTTTTACAATCGCTCAAAGAAGTGATTGATCCGAAAGGATTGCGTGCGGTGATGTTTGGCGCAGGCGGTGCAGCGCGTGCGTGTGCGGTTGAAATGGCGCTTGCTGGTTTAGCGCATATTACGATTGTCAATCGCGATGCAAAACGCGGGCAAATCTTGGTGGATTTGATCAATTCAAAAACGCCGGCGAAGGCCGAATTGGTGGTGTGGGATAATGCCTTTACTGTGCCTCCGGATACCGCAATTGTGGTCAATGCAACGTCGATTGGACTCTATCCGGATGTTGAGGCTCGCGTGAATGTCGACATGGGTTCGATTACGCCTGAAATGGTGGTGGCCGATATCATTCCAAACCCGCCGCGTACGCTGTTGATCCGCGAAGCGGAAGCCAAAGGCTGCCGCGTGATTGACGGGCTTGGGATGCTCGTTAATCAGGGTGTGATCGGGATTAAATATTGGACCGGTGTGGATGTCTACGCAAGCGTGATGCGGCGGACGGTGGAGGAGATTTTTAAGGGGTGAGAGGTGGTTAAAAATTAAACCGCCACCGTGAGTTTCAAATCCAGCGCCGCGATGATTTTGCGGACGGTTTCGTGGCGTGGATGAGCGCCGGGGGAGAGCGCTTTGTAAAGGCTTTCACGGCCAAGGCCGGATTTTTTTGCGACTTCGGTCATGCCTTTGGCGCGAACTGCCGAGGCTAGGCCGGAGAGAAAGACATCGGGATTTTCGTCTTCGAGACACAAACTGAGGAATGCCGCAATCATCTCTTGGGTGTCGAGATAATCGGCGACATCGAAGGGAGCGATTATTAGCTGATTCAATAATACATTCTCCATAAGGTGATTTTTCAAATCAAATCTTACTATTCAACTTATAAATACTCAGTTGACCTGTTTTTATGAATCCCGCCTTTTTATTGTAAAGTCGATCCGCAACATTATTTTTATATGAATAACCAACGTTTAAGTATTCACATTTCTCAGCGTTTGCCCATTTTTTTGACTGTTCGATTAATTCACTTGCAACGCCCACTTGGCGGAATTTTTCCAATACAAATAATTCATTTAAAACTGCAAATCGATGTTGGCGATAGACCGAAATATTATTTAAAATATTGATATAATTTGAAACATATCCGGCAACATCATTATTAACATAAGCAATATATATTACTTTGTTTAATTTATGTTCAAAAAATATACTTAAATATTTTTTTAAATCAAATTTGTGAACAAAGCTTATAGCTATATGTGGTTCTAATTCGCGAATAAATTGCTGATGTCCGCTAATTAAAAGTTCTAGATCCGAAAAATTTTCGGGATATTGATATTCTTTAATAATTATATTTTTCATGAACAAAATGTTAAAAAAACATTACGTAAAGTCAATATTTAAATATATTTAATTTGCAACCTCACCCCCGCTCGACGAAATTCTCCAGCACCATTTTCCGGCCGGCCTTCTCGAAATCAATCGTCAGCTTATTGCCATCGACCGACGCCACCGCGCCATAGCCGAATTTGATGTGGAAGACGCGTTCGCCTTCGTTGAAGTTTGCGGCCGTGCCGGTGGATTTGGCGACCAGTTCCCCTTCGATCAGCATCGGGCCTTTGCGGTTGGCTGGTTGGGCCTTTGGTTGTGCTTGTGTCTGCGCGCGTTGCCAGCCGGGGGTTGAATAGGTGGAGCCGCCGAAGCCGCCTTGGTCGAACCTTGAGCGGCCATATCCGCCATGGCCGCCGAAGCCTGCGGGGGCGTCGATGATCTCGACATGTTCGGGGGGTAATTCGTCGATAAAGCGTGACGGCGTCGTGGCGTTCCACATGCCGTGGATGCGGCGATTGCTGGCGAAATAGAGCTTGGCGCGGCGTCTTGCGCGGGTGATGCCGACATAGGCGAGGCGGCGTTCTTCTTCCAAGCCTGCGCGGCCGCTTTCATCGAGTGCGCGTTGGTTGGGGAAAAGGCCTTCTTCCCAGCCGGGGAGAAAGACGGTGTCGAATTCCAAGCCTTTTGCGCCGTGCAGTGTCATGATCGAGACGCGCTCGGCGGTGTCGTTATCGGTCATTTCCATGACGAGCGAGACATGCTCCAAGAACGCGCCGAGATCCGGGAATTCTTCCATCGAGCGGACGAGTTCTTTCAAGTTTTCCAAACGTCCGGCGCTGTCTGCGGTACGCTCTTTTTGCCACATATCGGTGTAGCCGGATTCTTCCAAAATCTGCTCGGCGAGTTCGCCTTGTTTCATCGTCTCAATGAGCGAGGACCAACGCGCGAAGCTCGAGGCGAGCTCGCGCAATGCGCCGCGGGGTTTGGGTTTTAACTCATCGGTTTCAATGAGACGCCGCACCGCTTCCAGCATCGGGATTTGCGCTTTGCGGGCGTAGACATGGACTTGCTCAATCGTTGCATCGCCAAGGCCGCGTTTGGGCACATTGACGATGCGCTCAAAGGCTAGATCATCCGTTGGGTTCGCAACGACGCGGAGATAAGCGAGCGCGTCGCGGATTTCAGCGCGTTCGTAGAAGCGCGGGCCGCCGATGACGCGGTAAGGTAGACCAAGCGTGACAAACCGATCTTCGATCTCGCGCATTTGCGCGGAGATGCGCACCAAGATCGCCATGTCCGCAAGCGAATGGCCTTTGTGTTGCAGCGCTTCGATTTCTTCGCCGATCAGGCGGGCTTCTTCTTCCGAGTCCCACGCGCCGGTGAGCGTTGGCTTTTCGCCTTCTTCATCATCGGTGAAAAGCGTTTTGCCCAAGCGGCCTTGATTATGCGCGATGAGTTTTCCGGCCGTTGCTAAGATGTGACCGGTTGAGCGATAATTGCGTTCAAGCCGAATAACGACGGCACCGGGAAAATCTTTTTCAAAGCGCAAGATATTATCGACTTCTGCGCCGCGCCAACCATAGATTGATTGATCGTCATCACCGACACAACACACATTACGGCGGCCTTGGGCGAGCAAACGCAGCCATAAATATTGCGCGACGTTGGTGTCTTGATACTCATCCACCAACATATATTTGAAGCGCTCTTGATAGGAGGTGAGCACATCGGGGTGCTCGCGGAAGAGGCGTAGATTTTCCAAGAGCAAATCGCCGAAATCGGCGGCGTTGAGTTGCTTTAAACGTTCTTGATAAAGCGTATAAAGTTTGCCGCCTTTGCCATTGGCAAACGCTGCGGCTTCACCTGCGGGGACTTTGTCGGGCGTGAGGCCGCGGTTTTTCCAGCCATCAATGAAGGAAGCGAGTGCGCGGGCGGGCCAGCGTTTTTCGTCGATGTCTTCGGCACGGATCACTTGGCGCATGAGGCGGATTTGATCATCCGTATCGAGAATGGTGAAATCGGATTTGAGGCCGACGAGTTCGGCGTGGCGGCGCAAAATCTTGGTGCCGATGGCGTGGAAAGTGCCAAGCCATGGCATGCCTTCGGCCACTTGGCCGAGGAGATGCCCGATGCGCTCTTTCATTTCACGCGAGGCTTTATTGGTAAACGTCACGGCCAGAATTTGCGAAGGATAGGCCGAGCCAGTAGCAATAATATGCGCGATGCGGGTGGTCAGCACGCGGGTTTTGCCGGTGCCGGCGCCCGCGAGCACCAGCACGGGACCATCCATCACTTCGACCGCGCGGCGCTGCTCGGGGTTCAACCCGTCGAGATAGGCCGCATTGGACCGCGCCGCCATTTGCGCACGCGCCGCCAACCCGCCTGCTTGCGGGGTGTAGGAGAGATCATCATCCAGATCGAGCGGATCGGCCAAGGGCGGCAAGCCTTCACAAAGAGAACAGAACGCGAATCAGTGGCGAGGATGCCCAAAGGTCGAGGGAATGTCGACCTTGGCTGTTGGATAGATGGGGATGAGGAGCGCTAATCGCGATGGATTGAGTGCAATAATTCTGCGCCTGCTTCTCCCCTTGCGGGAGAAGCTGTCGGCAAAGCCGACTGACGAGGGGTTAGCGATAGCTGGTGTGGCACTGCATTTTTGATGCGCAAGGTTTGATAGCAAGTCGGCAACCGACCCCTCACCCGACCCCCGTTCGGGGGCCACTTTTCGCGATTAAAAATGCATTCCGCATTTTTGCCCTTCGAGCCATCGCTCAACCCGCAAGGGGAGAGGGAATTGAAAAAACTTTGGTCTGCAATGATGGTCCTTTACATCACCGCATCCGTTTCCCGAATAACACCCAATCCAGCGAGACCACACCCGGGCCTTTGGTGATGATGACCAGAAAACAAATCGCCCATGTGCCATGGGTGGCCCAAGCGTCGGGGTAGACGAAGATTTCGATGACCAGCGTCATGCCTAAGAGTGCCAAGGCGGAGAAGCGGCTGGCTAAGCCGATGATGAGCAGTGCCGAGAAGAGGTGCTCGCTGATGGCGGCGAGTATGGCCGCAACCGTCGGGTCTATGAAGGGGAGATGATATTCGTCGCGGAAGAGGTCGACGGTGCCTTCGGCTAAATGAAAGCCCGACACTTTGGTTTGGCCCGACATCCAGAAGACGCCGCCAATCGAGAGGCGGGCTAAAAGCGCGATAAGGGAATGCGGGATTTTTTCGAAAGTGTCGAACAGCGTGTTGATGAATTTGGTTGCTTGCGTGATGGCGGTGGTCATTGCGGGCTCCTGTTGGGCTAATCGAGGGAAAGGGCTGTGACGAGACCATCGGCGATCAAGAGATGCAGATGGCTTGAGAGATCGAAGGCTTGGTCGGTGGTAAGCGCGATGTCGGCAGCGTCGCTGAGCGTTAGCCCGTTTTGAAGCGCGCTGAGGAAGAGGCCGCCTGCTGGGCTGATGGCTTTCACTGAAACCGTTAAATGCGAACGGTGGATGAGTGCTGTTTCGGCGCAGAGCGTCTCGAGCGGTTTTATCTCGGCCAATCCGCTGTTCATTTGCCAGAGGGTAACGATAGGAAATGGCGAGGGGATGAGGTTGAGTGCGGGGTGGAGCGTAAAGCGAAGTTGGCCTAATGTCTCCGGCGCAATGCATGCAAAAGCTTGGGCGCCGAGGGGTGTAGCGTCGGCTGAGTGGTAGCTTTTGGTGATCGCGCATTCGAGGCGGGCGAGGTCGGCCATATAAGGATAATCGGCGAGTGGCGCGAAGGCGCCAATATAGGCGGGGAAGCTTTCGCCATAGAGCATCATTAACGGTGAGGTGGGCTTGTGTGAGGCCGCATAATCTCGCGCCATGGCTGAAAAAAAGTCTTGGCCTACGGCGTTTTGGATGGCGGGGAAACGGGCTTTAAGCGCTTCAACCAAGCTTACAAAGACATTGTTGCGATAGACGGCAAAACGTTTGGAGGGCGACGATGGTGTCGGTGTCAAAAGGTTGTGTGTGAATTGGGTTTCGAAGCTTTGATGCATGATGTTCACGCGGCGTGTTGAGCAAAGGATTGGCTGAGAATGGCACGCGCGCGATCCGTTTCCGCGCGGAGGATGGGCCAGGCGGGGACATCATTGTCCCATTCGATCAGGGTCGCGATGGCGCCGGTTTTGGCGATTGTCTCGGCATAGAGCGACCAGACAGGATCGGCGGTCGGCGATCCATGCGCGTCTATTAGAAGTGGTGCGCCTGTATCGTCGGACTCTTCAGCGTGGCCGCCTAAATGAATCTCGCCGACATATTCCAGCGGAAACGCGTCGAGATAGGTACGCGGGTCGAGGGCGTGATTGGTGGAGGAGACGAAGACATTGTTGATATCGAGCAGCAAGCGGCAGCCCGTGCGTTTAGCGATCGTTTTTAAAAATTCCGTTTCGGGAATCGTGCTCTCGGCAAATTGCAGATAGGTTGATGGATTTTCGAGGAGCATTTGCCGGTTCAGCGTGGATTGCACTTCGTCAATATGGCGGATGATGTGGCGAAGTGTTTCTTCGGTGTAAGGCAGAGGCAGTAAATCATTGAGAAAAATGCCGTCATGTGTTGACCATGCAAGATGCTCCGAAAAGCTTTCGGGCTGATAGCGGTCGCAGAGGATTTTGAGGCGTTTTAGATGGGTTTGATCAAGCGGGCCAGCGCCGCCAATCGAAAGGCCGACGCCGTGGATGGAGAGCGCGTAATCTCTGCGAAGATGCCCCAGCATCGCGTGTGGCATGCCGCCTGCGCCCATATAATTCTCGGCATGAATTTCGATAAAGCCTAACGCGCCCGGGGCTTCTGCAATGCCGTCAAAATGCTCGGGCTTGAAGCCGACGCCTATTGTTTTAGGAAGCTGGCATGGTGTCATGGCATGAGGCTCCGCATGGCTTTGGAAAAGGAGGCGCGCAGGTGGTCCTGCGCGCCCAAGGTTTGGGGAGGAAACTAAACTTACGCTTTGATTTCGGTGAGCGAGCCGTGGCCCTTTGGGGTCATGATGGTTGTGCAGGTGCCTGCTGGCACCAAGCGCCATGCATTGCCTTGGTAATCCACTTTTGAAGTGCCGGCGCAGGTTGTACCTGCTCCCGCGGCGCAGTTATTCTCACCCTTTAACGCGACGCCGAAGCATTTTTCGGTGCCGGATTTCATCGTTTCGAGTTTTTCGCCCGGCATAGCAGAAAATTTCATATCATCGGCGAAAGCAGGAAGGGCGAAGGTGCCGAGTGCGGAAGCAAGCGATGCAGCGAGGACGAGAGAAGAAGTGCGGGTCATGGGATATCTCCTGAAGGGTTGATCGGGTCCGTCACTGGCCCCGTACCAAGCCTTTCGCCGCAGCATCGAACTATGTTACGTAGCGATATATATTTTTTTCGTTTTTATTTTTGTAACAAATCCATGATCCGCGCGAAGACATAGAACCAATGACTGTTTTTGATGAGCAAACCGAAGCGCTGGCGGTGCTTCTTAAACGAGCAAATGGGGGCGATGCCGCGGCCTATCGTTTGTTTTTGGAGCGTCTTGCGCCTTTGGTGCGCGGCATGGCGCGGCGCGGAATTGGGCGTATCGGTACGCCGCTCGCGGATTTAGAGGATGCGGTGCAAGAGACATTGCTGGCGGTTCATTTGAAGCGCCATACTTGGCAGGAAGATCAGCCGATTGGGCCGTGGATCGGGGCGATTACGCGCTATAAGCTGATTGATTTGGCGCGGAAATATGGGCGGCGGAAGGAGATTGAACTTGATGATACGTTTGACCTTGCAACACCTGAGCCTGACGAGCCGTCGCTGCCTGAGCGTGAAATGGATCTGCTGTTGGAACATGTGAGCGAAACGCAGCGCGTGATTGTACGCTCGATTTCGATCAAGGGTGTGTCGATCCGCGAAGTGGCGGGGTCGATGCAGATGAGTGAGGGCGCGGTTCGTGTGGCGTTACATCGCGCGTTAAAGACATTGGCTCAGGCTTATCGGAGTTTAGAGATATGAAGACCGGCGATTTCATCAATGCGCTCGTAGAAGACCAAGGGGCCAACCCTCCTCGGTCGGGTCTTCCGCTTGCCGCTCAATTGGCCGGTGGCTTGGCGTTTTCGCTTGCGATCTTTTTTGTGTTTTTAGGGATTCGTTCCGATTTTTTGCATGCCATCACGGACCTCCATGTTGTTTTTAAGTTTATCGCGGCAGCGAGCTTGTTTGGTTCATTGTTGCCATTGGTTTTATACGCGGTAAGGCCTGAAATTCAGCTCTCGCGGCGGCTTGCTTGGCTGGCTTTGCCTTTATTTGTCTTAGTGATTGGCATTGCGTTTCAATTGTTGACGAGTCCAACCGATTATTGGTTCTCGGGCATGGTAGGGCGCTATCCTGCGGCTTGTTTGCGCAACATTCCGGTATTGGCGATGGGGCCTTTTTTTGTTTTGCTGGTGATGCTGAAAAAGGGTGCGCCATCTCAACCCGTTTTATCGGGCGCGATAGCGGGTGCGGCATCGGGTGGAATGGCCGCATTTATTTATGCGCTGCATTGCCCGGATGATAGCGCGCTGTTTGTGGCTCTGTGGTATTCGCTCGCGATCGGGATCGTGACGGTGATTGGTGCCGTGGTGGGACGGGTTTGGTTGCGCTGGTAAAGATAATTGATGGACCGCGAGGCTCCTGCCTCGCATGGCTTGCGCGCCGGGAGGCGCGCGGTCCATTAGGTTATGCGGCCTGCTTTTGTAGTGGCCGATAATACGCTTCAGACACGTTGTTTAAAAATTGTTTCGCGGCGTTTTCGTGCGAATAGCCTAATGCGAAGCTGCGGCAGGTATCGCGGGGTATTTCGAGTGCTTGGAGCGCTGCGGCGCGTAAATCTTGGCTCATGATGCCTGCGCCCGCGCGGGCTAATTCCGGGATCAGCCCTTCGACGGGGAAGGCGGCTACCGGTGTGCCGGAGGCTAAGGCTTCGAGCATCACGAGGCCGAAGGTTTCGGTTTTGCTGGGGAAGACGAAAACATCCGCAGAGGCGTAAAGACGCGCGAGGTCATCGCCAAAGCGGGCACCTAAGAAATGCGCGTCGGGATATTTGGCTTCGAGCATGGCCCGGTCGGGGCCGTCGCCGACGATGAGTTTGGAGCCGGGAAGATCGAGCGACAAGAAGGCTTCGAGGTTTTTCTCAACCGCCACGCGGGCAACGCAGAGAAAAATCGGGCCGGGGAAGGCGAGCGGTGCGCGGGCATTAGGGTTAAAGCGTTCGGCATCGACACCGCGCGACCAGATCAGGCAGCGGTTAAAGCCTTGATGATGTAATTCGGTCTGCAAGGCAGGGGTAGCGACCATGGTGGCTACGCCAGCATTATGAAAATAACGCATCACGCCATAGGTCATGGCTTCCGGTATCGGATAACGGGCTGAAATATATTGCGGATAGCGGGTGTGATAGCAGGTTGTGAAGGGACGTTGGACCTTGATGGCCCAATGGCGCGCGAGCCAGCCGAGCGGGCCTTCGGTTGAAATGTGCAAGGCGTCCGGATTATGCGCTTCAATCGCATCGGCCACGGCTTGCGGCGTGGCGAGGGCTAATTGAATTTCCGGATAGCCGGGCAATGGCGCGGTTGGATAGTTTTGCGGGGTTAAAAACTCAATGCTGTGGCCCAAGCGTCCGACATCGAAGGCCAAGCGGTCGAGCGTTCGAACGACGCCGTTGATTTGGGGATGCCATGCATCGGTGACGATTAAAATGCGCATGCTGCGTTCAAGCCCGGATGAAACGCGGACTTCAAAGCGGATTCGTGTTGCGGTTTGATGACGATGGCTGAAAAAGCCGCGCTAATGCAGGCCGACTTTGCCTTTACCCGAATTGGATGGAATTTCGATCATCTTGCCCAAGGCTTCCGGACGGGGCAGGGCTTTATGGGCCGATTGCATCACCGCGACGGCATCGAGAATATCGGGCGGGAACGGGGCGACTTTGCGTTGGGTTTTATCGACGTGCAGCGCCATTAATTCGGATGTGGCGGCGAGCCAGCCTTCGCGTGAATGGCGCATTTCAAGATAGAGATGCAGGCGTTTGGCATCATAATCGATGAGTTGGACGGTGACCCTGACGGGGCTATCGGCGTAAAGCTCTTGCCGGTAGCGCAAATGCGCCTCGCCGATGAAAATCGTGCCGGGGCCTTCGGTGTAATAGCTCTCATTCAGACCAATGAGTTCAAAGGCCTCATCAATCGCGCGTTCGAAAAGGACATTGTAATAGGCCATATTGAGATGGCCATTGCCATCGATCCAGTCGGGCTCGATCCGAAGAACGGATGAAACGAAAGGCGCGAAAAACAGCGGATTAATCTTGCGTTTGGCCGTCATTCTTCCTGTCACGCTTGAGGTTCGCACAAAATCATCCTGCAAGAGGGGGAGAAAGGCAAGCGCAAGCACGGGATTTGTGAAAATTTTGTGTTTCCGCGAGGATGTTCCTCTTAAATTTCATCAAAGATCAAGGAAAATCATCGCAAGATCACGAACGAGCCATTATCATTGTTGGAAATGGACTCGAACTGCGTCTTTATACGGGTTTGGAACGGATTTACGGGTTTTCAGTGCGCGAATTTTTGACGGGACTGGCAATTTTGGTGATCGGCGTGCTGTTTGCGGCGCTGATTTCTCCTTTTGTTGTCGATTTCAACAGCCAACGTGCGTTTTTTGAAGAGAAGCTGACCGAAGCGGTCGGGATGCCCGTTTCGATTGGCGGGCAGATTGATATCCGCATTTTACCGTTTCCGGTTCTCCACCTTGAAAGACTCGCGGTTCAGACGCCTGACCATAGCCTTTCGGCGACTGCGCAACGCGTGAGCCTTGATATTGCGACCATGCCGCTTTTGAAGGGCGAGGTGCATGTGATGGACGCGTTTGTGGAAGGGCCTTCGCTTGATCTGGCGATGGGGGTTTTTGCAGGGCTTAAAAGCGGGACTATGCCCGGCGGTAGCGAGGGCCAGTCCGGTGTTGCGGTTTCGATTGAAAAACTGACGATCAAGGACGGATCTCTTGCCGTGCAGCCAGCAGCGGGTGTGCCCCAGATGATCATGAGCAAGCTTGATCTCGATATTACGGCAGCGTCGCTAAAAGGCCCTTGGCGCGTGGATGGCGCGGGCGTTTGGAATGAGCGGCCTGTCGCTTTGCGGGTATCGACCGGTACGGCCGATGAGACAGGTTCTTTTCGCATCAAAGCGGGGCTTGATCATCCGGGGGGCGGGTATAAGGCCGATATTGACGGGATGGTTGGGCTAGACCCGCATCTTGGATTTACCGGTAAGCTTGTGGTTGCGGGTGAAATGGCGTGGCCTGAGGCCGATCATTTGGGTACGCGGCCATGGTCTGTTTCCACGCAAGCCCATCTTGATGGCAGTACGCTCGAACTCACGGCGGCTGAAATTAACGCAGGCGGTGATGAAGGCGGGTTTAAGCTTAACGGTTCGGGTGCCGGTGTGTTGGGCGATGGGCGTTCGCTTTCGCTTCTCTTTGATGCACGGCAGATTGACCTTGATCGTCCCTTGCATGTTGAGGGTAAGCCTAACCCTGCGCTGCCTGTTGTTTTATCCGCGTGGCGGAATGCGTTACTCGCATCGGACGATGATTTGCGGCCTTCCATTCCGGTTGATCTGAGCATTGCGATTGATAGCGTGCTGGCGGGTGGCGACACGATGCGCAGCTTAAAGCTCGACACGCGGCTTGATTCAGGCGGCGTGACCTTAAAGCGCGGCGACGTTTTGTTGCCCGGTAATTCGAAGCTTTCGGCGTCGGGTGATATTGGTCTTGTCGATGGCGGCGCGTTTTATGGACATGCGAGTTTTAGCTCCAAAGAGTTTGCGCGGTTTGGGGGATGGGTTGACGGCGAAGCATCTGGCCGTTCCGCGCGTTATGGCGAAGCGCATGAAGTGGGTGGCGAGGCGGATTTAGCGCTGTCCTCGACGCTGATCGGCGCGAGCAATTTGAAGATTATGCTCGATCAATCCTCGATTACCGGCTTGGTGCGATACGCTTTGCCAGAAATGGGGCAACGTGGACGATTGGATGCGCAATTGGCATCTGACGGATTTGATCTTGAGCAATTGCCAGAGGCTTCTTTGGTTGCAGCGCGTTTCGGGACGATTGATGCCTCCGTCGTGATTGATGCGCGCAATGTACGTGCGCCGCGCGTGCGCGATGCGCATGCTGGGCGTTTGCAAATGAAGGCGACTGCATCGGATGAAGGCCTCGTGATTGATATGCTCGATATTGCGGATATTGGCGGGGCCAATGTGAAAGCGAGCGGGCGGTTAACCTCGGCGGGTGATCGCGTTGAAGCTTTGATTGATGCGCGTGATGTCGGGCCGATTGCGGTTTTGTTTCGTAAAGTATTTCCGGGAAGTTTTGCCAATGCCATCGCCGATCGCGCGAAACTCTTAGGCCCTGCGAAGTTCAACGTCACCGCGCAAAGAGCGTCTGATAAAGCGCGCACGATTCAATTAGCGTTTGATGGCACGGCTGCAGGTAGTGCACTTTCAGGCGCGGGCAATATGACGGTTGATGATGCGGATCTCGCTTTGGTGAGTGATGTGAAAGCGAGTTCGTCGGATGCAGGCCAATTGCTTCGGCAAATTGGTATTGCTGTTTTGCCATTGCCTTTGGATGGTGGTGCTAAATTATCGGCAAGTATTGGCGGGCACACGTCAGCGGGCTTTACGATTGGGATCAAAGGCAATGTTGCGGGCTCGACTTTATCTGCTGATCTAAAGCTTGATACCAATAGCGCGCGGGTTACGGGTCCGATCCGTTTTGCGGCTAATGATGCTTTGCCTTTGTTGCAAGCGCTCGCGTGGCCTGTGCCGGATGTCTCGGCCCGCGTGCCGCTAACGCTTTCGGCAAAGACCGATTGGGATCAGGCGGGTGTTCGGTTAAATGATCTCGATCTTCAAGCGAGCGGGCGGCGTATTTCGGGTGCAGTTAATTATATTGCTGCGAGTGGAAAGCTGGCTGGCGATGTGGCGGTGGATGCGGTGTCACTGCCAGCGATTGCATCGCTTGTGATCGGGCCGATTGCTGCGCCAATCGCTGGTGGGCTTTGGCCGTCGACGCGGTTTTCGCCGCCCGGTCCGCCGCCTTTTGATGTTGAAGTGTCGCTGAAGGCCAAAACATTCGACACAGGGTTTGGCCCGACGATGTCAGGCGCGACGATGAAGCTCGTCTGGCAGCCGGATAGCGTCGAGATACGCGATTTTGCGGGCGATGCGTTGAAGGGTCATTTGCGGGGTACGGTTTCGGTTCGTAACGCGACTGGACTGGCGAGCTATTTGGGTAAGCTCAACTGGGCGGATGTGTCGCTTCAAGAATTGCTGCCTAAAACGGGTATCAGTGGAAGTGCCGATTTTGAATTTGATCTCGGTGGATCAGGCGAGAGTGTCGCGGCTTTTGCGAATATTCTCTCGGGCGGCGGCGCGATGAAGGCCAAGAATGTGACGCTGCCGGGCTTTGATGTGTCGGCCCTTGGCACGGTGACAAAGGCGCTTGATGCGGAGCGGGATCCGACCGATCCGAAAAAATTAAATGATCTGATTGCAGCGGGGTTGATGGCGAAACCACTCACGATCTCGTCCTTACAAGCGCCGATAACAGCCTCTGGCGGTGTCATCCGGTTTGGTCCGATGGAAGCGCATCAAGGTGGTGCATTGGTGCAAGGAAGCCTTGCTTTGGATATTCGTTCCTTGCGTGTGGATGGACGTTCAACGCTCGTTGCCGATGATGCGCCGAAGGATTGGGTTGGGCCACCACCGCAAGCCTCTGTCGGGCTTAAAGGCTTGCTGGGTGGCAGTATGATCCGCGATATTGATGCGTCGACGCTTGCCAATATCATCACCACACGAACGGTGACGCGTGAGCTTGCGCGATTGGAAGCGCAAGAGGCAGATTTGCGCGAACGTAATGCGTTTGCACGCCGTCTAAAGCATGACCGCGAAATGGCGGAGCAGGCCAAGAAGGCGGCTGAAGAAGAGCGGCTTGCCGAAGAAGCCCGCAAAGCGGAAGCGCTGCGTGCCGCAGAAGAAGCGCGCAAAAAGGCGGAGGCGGAAGAGGCTGCTAAAAAGGCGAAAGAGGCCGCCGATACGCAAAAGATATTGGATGAGCTTGCAGCGCAATCGGCCGCCGAGGACGCGGCGCGAAAGGCCAAAGAAAAAGAGGTCTTGGACGGCGTCAATCAGCTTATTAAAGGCGGCGCACCGAGCCAGCCTTAATCTTTGAGGCGATGCTGATAATCGCGCAAAATCGCGAGCCGGATCGCTGAGGATAGATTTTGTTCGCCGCGCCCTGCATCAATCGTGCTGATTTCGATATTGACGCTCCGGCCATTTCTTTGCGCGAGCGCCTGGAGGGCTTCCCAAAATTCGGGCTCAAGCGATACGCTGGTACGGTGGCCTGCGATAACAACCGAGTGTTTGACGAGGCCAGTCATGAGGCGGGCGGGAGATCATCATCCGATGATAGCCGCGCACCATCGACGATACGCGCGATGTGATCTTTGCGCGCTTTCTCGGCGAGTTTTTCAGCCTTGGTGCGACCGAACGAGGCGCGGTTTTCTGCTGCCTTCTGCTCGTCCTTCTTCTTTTGAAGGGATTTTTTGGCGCGATTGAAGGGGATAATATCGGCCATTGACGGTGTGCTTTACGGTTTTTTGCGGAAGGCGCTGAGGCTTACAATCTCTGCGCCGCCTTCAACATCTTTGCGCGGTGTTTCGCTCGCCTCAAGGATACGTTCGAGCAATTGCGGATCCTCGGCATCGGCATGGATATCGCTCGGCGTATCATTATCGGCTGATTCAACGCCTGCGAGTTCGAATTTAAGGCCGAAATCAACGGATGGATCCCAAAAGCCCGACATCGCATCGAACGGGACAACGAGCTTTTCCGGAATACCGCCGAAGGAGAGGCCAACTTCAAGCCCGCTATCGGTGACGGTTAAGTCCCAGAATTGATGCTGAAGGACGATGGTCATCTCGTCGGGATGACGCTCCAACAGGCGTGGCGAGATTTGCACACCGGGGGATTTGGTGCGGAAGGAGATGAAGAAATGGTGCTCACCCGGCAGGCCATGCTGGCCCGCATCGACAAGGACGCGCCGGACCACGCCGCGAAGCGCTTCTTGGACCAGAAGGTCGTATCGGATCATATCTTCTGGCATCGCACGCTATCCCACCACAAAAATAAAGTGGAGGCTTCTGTTGCCAGGCGCCTCCGAGCCCCGCCTTACGCTGCTAGGCGCAAGGGCTTTGATTTCGGTACCAGCGCCGCATTACGCAGCGAGAGCCACCGGAGCATAGTTGTCATTGGCAACTATAGAAAAGCCCGATAACGGCGGAACCATACC
>CANGPL010000048.1 GCA_947455725.1 Hyphomicrobiales bacterium
AAAGCTGCGGCTTGCTCAAGCGAGCCAATCACGCTCCCCGTTTCTGGCTTGGCAGGATAGCCTTTCGCCGCATAAACAACCGTCAAAGCGGCATCTTCCGACCATGCAAGATCACTTGGCGTTAAGCGTCCCTCAATCGTTGCGATCAAGGCCGCCAAGAGGTCGCTCTTCAAGCGCGGCATCAGCACTTCACATTCAGGGTCGCCAAAACGCGTATTATATTCAATCAGCTTCGGCCCCGACGAGGTGATCATCAGGCCCGCAAATAAAACACCCTTAAACGGCGTGCCACGCTTCGCCATCGCAGCCACTGTCGGGTTGATGATCTCTGCCATCACGCGCGCTTCAATCGCCGCTGTCACGACCGGTGCGGGTGAATAAGCACCCATGCCGCCAGTATTAGGCCCCGTATCGCCGTCACCCACCCGCTTGTGATCTTGCGCCGAGGCAAGCGCCACGGCCTTGGTGCCATCGACAAGCGCGAAGAAGGAGGCCTCCTCGCCAAACATACATTCCTCAATAACAATTTCAGCACCGGCTATACCGCCGCCGAGATTATCCTCAACAGCCGCAAGGGCCTCATCAACCGTCGCCGCAACAACCACGCCTTTGCCAGCCGCCAACCCGTCGGCTTTGATCACAATCGGCGCGCCTTGCGCCCGCACATAGGCCTTGGCGGCCTCGCAATCGGTAAAGCGCGCATAGGCCGCCGTCGGAATACCGGCTTCAACGCAAAGCTCTTTGGTAAACGCCTTCGAGCCCTCAAGCCGCGCCGCCGCTTTCGAGGGCCCGAATGCTTTGATGCCAACGGCCGCTAAATCATCCACCAAACCGGCCACCAAAGGCGCTTCCGGCCCAACCACCACAAGGTCAATGCGCTCGCTCTGACAAAACGCAATCACATCCGTGTGCGTTGCGACATTCAACGCGACATTGGTGCCGCAGTGTGCCGTACCCGGATTACCCGGCGCAATAAAGAGCGCATCCAGCAGCGGGCTTTGCGCGAGCTTCCACGCCAAAGCATGTTCCCGCCCACCAGAACCGATCAACAAGACACGCATGAAAACTCTCCGCCCATCCGAAATGTCGCGCCTCAGCGTGTCTGCGAGAATCGGGATTGGGTCAAGACTCCCCAACACCCGATTCGCCCGCTATGGTCGCGGCATGACTGATTTGCTGACTTCCAATACCCCCGAATGGTCCGTCTCCGAGCTTTCCGGCGCGTTAAAGCGCATGATCGAGGGCGAGTTTGGTCATGTTCGGATCAAAGGCGAAATTTCAGGCTATCGCGGACCGCATTCCTCGGGTCACGTTTATTTCTCAATCAAGGATGCCTCCGCCAAAATCGACGCCGTGATGTGGAAAGGCGTTTTCGGTCGCGTCAAATTCCGCCCCGAAGATGGGATGGAAGTCATTGCAACCGGCAAGATCACCACCTTCGCCGGTAAATCGAGCTATCAAATCGTCCTTGAATCGCTTGAGCCTGCGGGCGTCGGCGCCTTGCTCGCGCAATTGGAAGAGCGCCGCCAAAGGCTCGCCGCCGAAGGCCTCTTTTCCGATGCGCGCAAACAGCTTTTGCCGTTCTTGCCCACGGTCATCGGCGTCATTACCTCGCCAACCGGCGCCGTTATCCGCGATATTCTGCATCGCTTGGCCGATCGCTTCCCGCGCCATGTTCTGGTATGGCCCGTCCGCGTGCAAGGCGAAACAAGTGCCGTAGAAATTGCCAACGCCATTGAAGGCTTCAACGCGCTGCCCGAAACAGGCCCTATTCCACGTCCTGATCTGTTGATCGTCGCCCGTGGCGGCGGCTCGCTCGAAGACCTCTGGAGCTTTAACGAAGAGATCGTTGTCCGCGCCGCAGCTGACAGCATGATTCCGCTGATCGCCGCCGTCGGCCACGAGACCGATTGGACCTTGATCGATTACGCCGCCGACCGTCGCGCGCCAACACCCACAGGTGCGGCTGAAATGGCCGTGCCCGTGCGCGCCGATCTGGAAGCCACCACCGCCGATCTCGGCCGTCGTCTACATCTCGCCATGCGCCGCTTAACCGATCGCCGCAAAGCGGATCTACGCTCGGCGAGCCGCGCCCTGCCATCGCTCGATGCGCTGGTTGCCGTACCGCGCCAGCGCCTTGATCTTGCAGCTTCAAAACTAGGCCGTGGCCTCGAGCGTAACGCCGCGCGCCACAGGGCCTTGTTGACCGAAGCCGCGAGGCGGTTGATCCGCCTTTCACCGCAAGCCCGCGTGGCCTCGCTGCGCGCGCGGCTCGATGGTCTCGGCCAGCGCCTCATCGCCTCCCAGGGCGCGTCACTGCGTACCGAGCGGCAGAAGCTCGACCGGCAGCGCCAAGCCATTCTCGACCTCTCGGCAAGAGCCAATCGCGCGCTCGGCGTTTTGCTCGACCGTCGGCGCTCAAGGCTCAGCACGGCAAGCCAACTCTTAAAAAGCGTCAGCTATCAAGGCGTACTCGATCGCGGCTATGCTTTAGTGTTGGATGCGAATGGAAAACCCATCCGCTCCGCCGATACCGTGCAGCCTAAAAACGCGCTCACGCTCATCTTCAGCGATGGCAATATAGCGGTGCACGCCGACTAAGCCCGCTCTCTTCATTGCCAAAAAGCCTGAATTAATGATAGCAAGCTTTCATGAACCGATTTGAACGCGCACCCCTCATGCCCGGCGAAGCCCAAGTCCACTATCTCGACGGCGATTTGAAAATCATCCGCCCCGGACATTTCGTCCGCTGCGCGGTAACGGGCGCGAGCATTCCTTTGGACGAATTGCGCTACTGGAATGTCGAAAAGCAGGAAGCTTACGCCACACGCGACGCCGTGCTGATTTCCATCGGCGCCAAAAAGCCGGAGTGAGTTTTATCGCTGCTGTTTGATAACCGCACCGATCACTTCGTCAAACTGCTCGACCTGAAGCGTGACATCTAAAACGCGGATTGTGTTCAGCGCATGTGGTAAAACTTCGGCAATTTTTACGGCATCTTTTGCGGTCGTTACCGGTATCAAAAATTTGGCTTCAGCTTCCGCAATGATCGCCGTAATTTCATCCGCATCATAGCGATGATGGTCAGGGAAAAAACGCTTCTCGCATAACACAGCACCAGCATCCTCAAGCGTTGCGAAAAACTTCTCGGGTCTACCAATCCCAGCAAACGCAAAAACATTAAGCCCTTTAAGCGCATTGGCTTGCGATGCGGCCGGCACCAATCGACCGCGATAGACAGGGATCGGAACCTGAGCAGCAAAGCGGTCTATAGCTTCCGGATCATCACCAATTAAAAGACATAAATCCGCCTTCGCCCACTGTGTTTGAAGCGGCGCACGCAAAGGTCCCGCAGGGAGACACCATCCATTGCCAATGCCTTGACCGACATCCACCACAAGAATCGAAAAATCCTTATGCACCGACGGATTTTGAAATCCGTCATCCATCACAATCATATCGCCGCGTTGAGCAGCAAAGCGAGCGCCAGCTAATCGATCTTGCGCAATAATGGTTGGCGCAATCTTGGCCAGCAACAGCGCTTCATCGCCGACATCAATCGAAGAATGGATCGCGGCATCAACCCTAACGGGCCCTGACAATTTCCCGCCATAGCCCCGACTCAAAAATACCGGCATTTTGCCTGAAGCTTGCAATGCCTTCGCCAATGCAATCGCCGTTGGTGTTTTACCTGCGCCACCTGCCACCAGATTACCGATGCAAAGGACGGGCACACCAACGCGCCCAACATCTCGCTTCATGCGTGATGCAGCAATGAAACCATAGAGCATCGCAAAAGGGGCCAGGCTCAGCGCTAAAAGCCCTTGCGGCCGCCACCAAAATTCAGGCGCTCTTAGCATCGAAGATCATCCTGAATATGAGGCATCATTCTCATGCCCCTAAATGCATTTTGAGAAGATAGGGCGCAATCTCCGCCATTGTTCTCTGCAGCGCACCGCCAACACCGAGCACGGCTTCATTCGCTCTACGGGCACTTTCACGCAGTTCTGCCGTGTCCGTTAAAAGCGATGTAACCGCCCATGCCAAATCTTCGCTATCATGAACGGTTGTTGCGCCATTGGCTGAATCAATCGCTGCATAAACTTCTTCAAAATTATGCACATGCGGACCATGCAGCAAAGCCGCACCGAGCTTAGCGGGTTCAATCGGGTTTTGCCCGCCATGCGGCACCAAAGAACCGCCCAATAAAACAAGCGGTGCCACGCGATAAAACAAACCCAATTCACCAATCGTATCAGCGACATAAATATCGGTGGCGCTATCGGGTTGCAGACCAAGCGAGCGTTGCGAGGCGCTTAAGCCCGCACGCGTCACAAGATTGGCAACTTCACGCCCGCGCTCGGGGTGGCGCGGCGCGATAATGGTCAGCAATTCGGGAAACTTTTCAGCAATGATGCGATGCGCTTGAACAATCATCGCCTCTTCACCGGGATGCGTCGATGCAGCAAGCCACACGGGCCGCGCACCAATCATCGCTTCGATACCCGACACCATCAACGGCGTAGCAGGCGGCGGCATCGCGTCAAATTTGAGATTACCCGTCACGGTGACGCGCGATGCACCAAGCTTAACCAAGCGCTCGGCATCTTGTTGCGTTTGCGCAAGACATAAATCAAACCGCGAGAACAAAAATTTTGCCAATTGCGGCAAACCGCGCCAGCGCCGAAAACTCCGATCCGACAGACGTGCATTGACTTGCACAATCGGAACAGAACGCTCAGACGCTTCACATATCAGATTAGGCCAAATTTCAGACTCGGCAAAAATAATCAAATCCGGACGCCAATGGTCCATAAAGCGCCGCGCATAGGTCGACACATCAAGCGGAATATATTGATGCGTGGCACCTTCCGGTAAACGCCGCGCCAAAACATTCGCGGACGTGACTGTACCCGATGTCACCAACACCGAAACTTCATGCTGCACCAATTCATCAATCAAAGGCAAAAGCGAAAGACACTCGCCAACACTCGCGCCATGCACCCAGATCAGGGGACCTGCGGGACGAACACGCGATGCCTCGCCGCGCCGCTCGCCAAGCCGTGTGCGGTCTTCTTTATTGCGCCGCGTGCGCTCCATCAAAACAAACGGAACAAATGGTCGCGCTGCATCCGTCGCCGCCTTATAAAGGCGTATGCCATAGGGCATTTTGCTCATCGGTTTGCCACTTTCAAAGCAGCACCGGGATCCGTTGTGCCAAGCGTTGCATAGGCTTGATCATGAATGGCATCAAGACTCGCTTCAAGCTTTTGGCGCGCCGCTTCTTGCATCGCTTCATCGGCATCGCGCGCCACATAAATAGGCTCACCGATTTTTATAACGCCACGACTAAACGGCAAACAAATGCTCGTTCGATCCCAATTCTTCAAATCAACTCGCCGACTGGTTGCCACCACCATCGGAATAATCGGCCGCCCCGATAAACGTGCAAGCGCGATGATGCCAAGTCCAGATACACGCGCTACTTTTGGCACGTCCGGCGTCATCACAACAATATCACCACCATCAAGCGCCTTGATCATCGCACGCAAGCCCGCAGCACCGCCTTTGCGTTCAAGCTTGCGTTGATCCCCGCCCGATGCGCGGATCGGTTTAATCCCCATCGCTTCACACGCTTTGGCAACAACGCCGCCATCACCATGGCGTGTAATCAAAACCGAAACGGGCGCCTTCTTCCACATCGCAAGCGTGATCATAAAATTTTGACCATGCCAGATCGCGGCAATAAACGGCGTATTGGCTTTCAACCGATCAATCAGGTCCGCAGGCTCATATGAGAAACGCGTTGTCGCCCGCACAAGCTTCAAATAGCCAGCGAGCACCAACCCGATTGCGGCCTGTATCACTGGAAATCGGGAGATTGTTTTTAACATGCGATTTTAAAATGCCGTTCTTTTACGCTTAAGCATGCGCCGGGGCGTGCGGCTCAAGCAAACGATGGAGATGCACGATGAAATACCGCATCTGCGCGTTATCTACGGTTGCCTGTGCTTTTGCCTTCCATGCGGCTTGTGCGGTCGCATAATTAGGGAAAATGCCGACAATGTCGAGCTTTGCAAGATCGCTAAACGTCACACTGTCCAAATCAACAAGCTCGCCTCCAAAGACGAGATGCAGCAATTGTTGATTTTCAGTCGCTTTATGAAGGTCAGTCATCGCTCAATTCCACCGGTTTGGTAAGCTTTATAAGGTCTAAGGGTGTTGAGCGGTCTTTTTAGGCGGCAAGTCCCATCAAAAAACGCTCATACCCCGAAATGCCGCACTGCAGCATCGAGCGCAAGCCCTACCAAAAGGATAAGTCCGGCATCACGATTCGACCGAAAAATCGCCAAGGCGCCCTTTCCGTCCGAAATATCGATGCGTTTCACCTGCCAAGCGAGGTGAAATGCAAAAATCACCCATGCTAAACCGGCAATCACGCCCAATTGGGCCAAAAACAACGCGGTGCCTAAAAAGGCGATGGTAACCAAATAAAATCCGCCAACGGCGATGGGGGTCGCCTTACCAAACAAAAGCGCGGTTGAGCGGATCCCAGCCAATACATCGTCTTCAATGTCTTGAATGGCATAGACCGTATCGTAACCCATCGTCCAAAATATCGCCGCCGCATAAAGGCAAAGCGCGGGTGCTGCGAGCGAGCCAAATACGGCGGCCCATCCCATCAAAGCGCCCCATGAAAAGGCAAGGCCGAGCACGGCCTGCGGCCAAGAGGTAATCCGCTTCATGAACGGATAGGCCAAAACCGGCAGCATCGAGCAAAAACCAAGCACAATCGAAAAACCGTTTAGCGAGAGCAAGACACCAAGCCCAACCAAACATTGCAGTCCGCAAAACAACAAAGCGGCTTTAACCGACACCGCCCCACTGGCAACAGGCCGATTGCGCGTCCGTTCGACCTTTTGATCGAGTTTCCGGTCGGCAATATCATTATAGGTCGAGCCAGCGCCGCGCATCGCCACCGAGCCGATCAAAAACAGCACCATCAAGAGAGGATCAGGATAAGCGCTGCCTGCCACATCCGCCGCCATTGCGGTTGACCACCAGCACGGCAAAACCAACAACCACCACCCAATCGGACGATCGATCCGCGCGAGACGCAAATAAGGCTGTAGCCAAAGGGGGGCTTTAGTATCGACCCAATTCCCTCGCTTGGCGTCAGGAATGGCCTGGTCCGTTGAAGCCATCAATTACAGCGCACCCTGCGGCAACTTCATCGCCCCGCCGACAATTTCATCGGCACCGCCCAAAGGTTGACGGGGTTGCGCGCCGCCAGCGGCCTGTGCCTTTTTCTGCTGCTCGGCAATTTTGCAGGAATTGGCCTTGGCCGCATCAATCTGCGCTTGCTGCCCTTTCAGGCTCAGGCCAAGCGTATCCGGCGCGCGGCACCAAGCGCCATCGCGGTCGAGCGCTACAACCGTCGTAGAATTAATCTTCGCAAGCTTTGTAAACGTATCGCAAGCCTCTTCAGCCGTCGGCTTTTTCGACTGGAAGGTCTGGATCCGCTGCAACAATTGCCCGCGATCACCCAAAATCTTCGTCAGGCTGACACAAGGATCCTCTGCGGCCCCCGCAATGCTGCTTAAACCAACGCCCGCGGCAAAGGCCAAAGCGACGCCCAAGCGTCTCACATCGCGTGGTGCCGAATGAAGAGTGTGCTGCAGCAGTGATTCGTTCATGGCACCTTTTCTATCAGCTAGTTTATAATTCGATCAACCGCTTGGCATTCAACACCGCGTATTATCTATGCTATGTGGCAATACAATGGCGGTTTTTGGCGCGATCCGGAGTGAGTCTTTGCCTGACTATGATTTCAGAACCAAGCGACTTTTTGTTGAAGATCGCTTGGCCGACGCCCCTTCCATCACGCTTAACCGCGATGCGAGCCATTATGTGATCACCGTTTTGCGCATGGGCCAAGGCGACGTCATTCTGCTTTTCAACGGACGAGACGGCGAATGGCTCGGCCAAATTGATAAAGCCGACCGGAAATCCGCGACCCTAAATCTCGTCAAACAAACGCGGCCACAGCCGGAACAACCCGATATCGAGTATCTTTTTGCGCCGATTAAATCCGCCCGCCTCGATTATCTCGTCCAAAAAGCCGTCGAAATGGGTGCAAGCCGCTTGGTACCGGTCATTACCAAGCACACGCAGTTCTCCCGCCTCAATGAGGAACGCATGAAGGCCAATATCATTGAAGCAGCCGAGCAATGCGGTGTGCTTCACGTGCCGGAGCTTGCGCCAGAAATCAAACTGGATGCGCTTCTCGCGCAATGGGACGCGGCCAGAACCTTGGTCTTTTGCGACGAACGCGCCGAGGGCGAGGATCCCCTAGCAGCCTTGCAAGCCACAAAGCGGGGGCCAGTTGGTGTGTTAATCGGTCCGGAAGGTGGATTT
Source organism: Hyphomicrobiales bacterium (assembly GCA_947455725.1). GTDB lineage: Bacteria > Pseudomonadota > Alphaproteobacteria > Rhizobiales > Beijerinckiaceae > CAIUPE01. Next base: position 8,419 of record CANGPL010000048.1, read on the forward strand.
TCGAGCGATGAGCGCGATCAAATCATTAAAATCCCCTCTGTCACGCGGTTGTCGCTTGGGCCGCGCATCCTGCGTGCCGATACGGCGGGTGTCGCTGCCTTTGCATTGGTGCAAGCCGTTTTGGGTGATTGGCGCATGAAATGATTGCCTCTTTGCGGCAACGCCCCTATTGAGCCCTTCCCGGCGCCCAAACGGTGCCCGGACGATTGAGAGTACCGATGGCCCGCGATATTTCCGATACCACGCCGATTGAAAGCCGTGACGAGCTCGTCGCCTATCTGGAAGGCGGCTCAAAGCCACGCGAAAAATTCCGCATCGGCACCGAGCACGAAAAATTCCCGTTTCGGCCCGGCACCAACGAGCCCGTGCCTTATGAAGGCGCGCGCGGCATCGAAGCCCTGCTCAAAGGCATGCAGGAGCGCCTCGGTTGGGATCCGATTTTCGATCGCGACAAAATCATCGGCCTGTTTGATAGCAAAGGCGGCGGCGCGATTTCGCTGGAGCCCGGCGGCCAGTTCGAGCTTTCCGGTGCGGCCGTTGAAACTATTCATCAAACCGCCAAAGAGCTTGATGAACATCTGCGCTGCGCGCTGGATGTCGGCGATGATCTGGGCATCCATTTCTTGGCCCTCGGCATGAGCCCACTCTGGACGCGCTCTGAAACACCCGTGATGCCCAAAGGCCGCTACGCCATCATGACGCGCTATATGCCTAAAGTCGGCACGCGCGGTCTTGATATGATGTACCGCACCTCAACCGTGCAGGTTAATCTCGATTTTGCCTCTGAAGCCGATATGGTGAAAAAGCTTCGCACATCGATTGCGCTTCAACCTTTGGCAACCGCACTCTTCGCCAATTCGCCCTTCACGGAAGGTGAGCCGAACGGCTTTCAATCCATGCGCTCGCATATCTGGCTTGATACCGATAATGACCGCTCGGGCATGATCCCTTTCGCCTTTGAAAGCGGCATGGGCTTTGACCGCTATGTCGAATGGGCGCTCGATGTGCCAATGTATTTCATCAAGCGCGGCGAAACCTATATCGATGTCGCGGGCACGTCGTTCCGCGATTTATTGGCAGGCAAACACCCTGCCCTTCCGGGTGAAAAACCCGTGCTCTCCGATTGGGTCAATCACCTCTCGACTTTATTCCCCGAAGTGCGTTTGAAAAAATATCTCGAAATGCGCGGAGCCGACGCAGGCCCCGTGCCGATGCTCAACGCGCTGCCTGCCTTCTGGGTCGGCTTGCTCTATGATGATACCGCGCTCGATGCCGCATGGGACGTCGTTAAGCTCTGGACCAATGAAGACCGTCACGTGCTCCGGCGCGACGTTCCGCGCGATGGTTTAAACACCAGCGTCAAACGCCATTCCTTGCGCGAGCTTGCGCGCGAAGTGCTTAAGATTTCCCGCTATGGCTTAGAGCGCCGGGCAAAAAAAACCGAGCAAGGCGCGGATGAAACCATCTTCCTCGAACCGCTCGACCGGATCGTTGAAACGGGTAAAACGCAGTCCGATCTTTTGCTCGATCTTTATCGTGGCGAGTGGAAAAACAGCGTGACACCCGTGTTCAAATCACACACCTATCGCTGACCCAGTCCCATGCAAGCCTCCAATCCGTCAGCCGCTCCTATGACGCGGCTTGACTACTCGCTTTATGGCCTTGTTGTTCTTATATGGGGCTCAACGTGGATTGCGCTTCGCTTACAGCTTGGCGAAGTTGCGCCTGAGGTTTCCGTGCTCTGGCGCTTTTGTGCGGCGCTTATGTTCATGGTGCCGCTCGTCCTGATCCGTAAGGAGCGATTGGTCTTTCCACTCGCCATGCACCTGCGTTTTGCGCTACTCGGCTCGTTTTTATTTTCGAGCAATTTTATCTTTTTCTACTATGCGGGGCTTACAACACCGACGGGCCTTTTGGCCGTTGTTTTTTCGTTGGCGTCGATCATCAATCTCTTGCTCGGCGCCATTCTCGCGCGGAGGCGACCGAGCGCTAGACTTGCCATCGGCGGACTGATCGGCGCAATCGGCAGCGGGCTGATGTTTGCACCCCAAATCATCGGTCAACCCTTCGGCTACACGGCTATCCAAGGCTTGATCTATTGCCTGCTTGGAACGCTCTCCTTTTGCGCGGGCAATAGTGTTGCGGCATCCGTTCAACGCAGTGGCGTATCCGTATTTTCCTCAGCGGTATGGGGCATGGTGTATGGCGTCATCGGCATGGCGATCTTTGTCGCTGTTAAAGGCGGCAGCTTCACGATTGAATGGACGCTTTCTTATTGGAGCGCGCTCATCTTCTTAGCACTTTTTGGCTCGGTGATTGCGTTTTCAAGCTATCTTACATTGCTTGGCCGGATAGGTGCGGCGCGCGCGAGCTATTCCACGGTACTTTATCCCGTAATCGCGCTTGTACTCTCAACCCTGCTTGAGGGCTATCAATGGACACTGCCTGCCGTTTTAGGTCTCGGCTTTGTCCTGTTGGGCAATATCGTGGTTCTGCGCAATCCGACGCAAAAACAATAAAATTGATTTACCATAATCGCGAATAGGGGCGTGGAGGCTGGCTTTTTAACGTCCCTCTTTCCCTTACGTTAACCGTATCGAATCAAGGGTGATACCCATATTGGTACGGATAAAACCCGATGTATAAGATTGCGAAAACAACCGATCAGACGAGCCAATCCGCAGCCCTTCAGCACGCGGCCCTTTCCGTCATTCTTTTAGGCATTATCATGCTGTCGCTGTTTCAGATCACGCATCTCTTGATCGAAAACCACGACGCCCTTTCGCTTGTAGCGCTTAAAAGCCAGCCTTAATCCGCGTCGCCCTTTTGGCCCATGGCCGATTTCATAACTTTTAAATAATCGGCCTGCGCGGATTGGCCCGCTTTTATCCAAGACTGAAACATTTCCATGCCTTGGGCGGCCATATCCGGCTCTGGTGCTTTCTCCGGCTCGGCTTTCAAGCCCATCATCGAAGCCATCATACCGCCAAGCGCCATGCCAAAATCCTGCGCTGGATTATCGCCCGAAGCGGCGTTCTCACCGGACGAAAACTTCGCCATCGCGTCGGCCATTGCAGTTGCAAGCGCTGGCATCATGTCTTCCAAAATCGATTTATTGATGCCGGACAACATTTCCGCCTGCCGTGCGACGGCCTTCTTCACTTCATCGCTTTCAAACACGTGTTGAAACGGGTTGGGCATCGAGGCGTTAAAGGATGGTCCCGATGGAAAGGCTTGCATAAAAGCCGCTGGCATCAAGGCTTCAATGCCTTTGCGCATCATGAGGTCATCAAGGCCGAAGCGCTTGCCCACCGTGCGCATGGCTTCACTGCCTTCAACGATTTTTAGCCATTCCTGATAGGTCATCATGGATGCAAATCCCCCCAAGCCTTATGTCTTATGCCTTCTCGGCATTCCACCGGCGTTCAATGCGCGCGACCACGTAAAATGCCGCATAGACGCCGCCAATGCCAAACAGAATGGCACCAATACCCTGGCCGATCAATGCGCCCTTGGCACCCGCGATCTGCACACCCACCAGCGCGAAAGGGATTGTGCCGATCGTGGACTTGCCCCAATTAAACGCGGTTGCAAGCGCAGGCGCGCCGAGATTGTTAAACGATGCATTCGCCACAAAAAGCGCACCGTGGAAAATCCATGTCCCTGCAATCACAATGCAGAAGAACGAGACAAGATCCGCCGTCTCTTCTTTCGCATGGAAAATATAGGAAATACCATTACGCGCGAGCGCCAAAATCACCCATGCGATCACAACGGAAATCGTCGCGATCATCAGGCTATCCACCAGCGTTTTGCGCACGCGGCCAATATTACGCGCACCCAAATTCTGTCCGATGATCGGCCCTACCGCACCCGACAACGCAAACACCGAACCAAAGGCAACCGGCACCAGCCGCGTAATAATCGCATTAGCCGCCACCGCCTCATCGCCATAAGGCGCAAGCACCGCCGTCATGAACGCACCCGCCACCGGACCCGCGAGATTGGTGAGCACTGCCGGCAAAGCAATGCCGAAAAGCGGCAGAAAATCTTCAATAATATGCAAGCCCGTAGGGCGCCGCACGAGATCATGCACCTTCACCGCGCCGTAATAGCCAACGGCACAAAACACGAAGCGGGAAATAATCGTCGCAATCGCCGCACCATCAGTGCCAAGGCCCAAGCCAAAGATCAAAATCGGATCAACAATGGCAGACGCAATACCGCCCGATAGTGTCACAAACATCGAGCGTCGCGCATCACCCACAGCACGCAACACGCCCGAGAGCGCCATGCCAAATCCCAGAAACACATTGGACGGCATCGCAATGAGCAAAAACCGATAGGCTACATCATGCGTGTCGCCCGTCGCCCCCATCAAGGTCAAAAGCGGGTGCAGCGTGAAGAGAATTAACGCCGAGACAAGCAACGAGGCAAAAGCGGAAATAAACGAGGTCGTACCGGAAAGCCTGCGCGCCCGATCCATTTCCCGCGCCCCAATCGCGCGCGAGACAAGCGCCGACAGACCAATCATCATGCCGACATTGGCCGAGGTCGAGAAAAACATGACCGCAGTGGCATAGCCCACACCGGCGGTGAAATTCACATTACCGAGCCAGGAAATATAAAGCAGCGATAAGAGATCGACCGCAAAGATCGAGATCAAGCCCACCGCGCCCGAGGCCGACATCACCAGCACATGGCGCTTGATCGAGCCGGTCGTAAATTTACCCGCGTCGGGCTTTTGTTCGCCAGAGCGGCTTGTCGCATCGTTCATAACGTGCCTTTCAAGGGAGCCGGAGGCCGATCATTGGCCCTATGCGTGTCGCTTAACGAGAAACTTAGGCCGTTACAAGTTAACGCCATGTAATGCCAAATCTTTCACAAGGTCCGAATGGCCGGAAAAGACATGCCCGGCCAATCCCGCTTGCCGCGCGCCCTCAATATTTTCGGGCCGGTCATCAATGAAAAACACCTCGTGGGGCTTGGCCCCTAATCGCTGACAACACGCCAAAAAACAGGCCGGATCAGGCTTTGCCATGCCAAATTCAGCCGAAACAAAAAGGTTTTTATCAAAAATCGGCACAATTTCGGGAAAAAGCTCACCAATCGTTTCGGCTACCAAAGGGTCATTATTGGTCAAAAGCGCCACCGAAAACCGCGCTTTCAGCGTCGAAGCGAGGCTCACCATCTCCTCAAAAACCGGCATGGCGCGCTTACGCGCCAAAACCCACTCCTTGCGCGAGAGTGGGTAGCCCAGCAATCGGCCAAATTCGGCGAGATAGGCTTCAGCTGAAAACTCTCCCCGATCCGAGCGGTCGAGAAAATCGCCCTCCCAAATCGCCTGTCGCACAAAATCCAGCGTCCGACCCGAAATTTCCGCCAAACAGGCGATGCGCGTGTCGACATTATAGCCGCAGAGCACATCGTCCATGTCAAAAAGGATGGTGTTAATCGGTATCAAGACTTAATTTCCGTGGACCTGAGCTGTTTCGTCGCTTGACCTCTTGTCGCGCCCCAGACACAAACAGGCAAGATGCGTATCATGAAAACTCGAAACCAATGACCAGCAAACCGCCCCTCACCATCCTGCTTTGCGCCCCCCGCGGCTTCTGCGCCGGTGTCGTGCGCGCGATTGATGTGGTGGAAACGGCGCTTAAAACCTATGGCGCGCCGGTCTATGTCCGGCATGAAATCGTCCATAACCGCTTCGTGGTCGACGATTTGAAGCGCAAAGGTGCCATTTTCGTCGAGGAGCTCGACGAGATCCCTGACACGGTGGCACCCGTCATCTTCTCCGCCCATGGCGTGCCGAAAGCCATTCCCGAGGCCGCTGCCAAACGCAATTTTCTCGCAATCGATGCCACCTGCCCGCTGGTCACGAAAGTGCACCGCGAGGCCGAAATTCACTATAAGCGCGGGCGTTTGATTCTGCTTGTCGGCCATAAAGACCATCCGGAAGTCATCGGCACCATGGGCCAATTGCCAGAAGGTACCGTCATCCTCATCGAAACCCTCGCCGATATCGAAACGCTATCGCATCTCGAAGGCCGCGATCTAGCCTTCGTGACGCAAACAACCTTGTCGGTTGATGATACACGCGACATTGTCGACGCGCTGAAAGCGCGCTTTCCGTCGATTGTCGGCCCCCACAAAGAAGATATTTGCTACGCCACCACCAACCGGCAAGAAGCCGTGCGCCAAGTCGCAGGGCGCTGCGATGCGGTGTTTGTCGTAGGCTCATGGAACTCATCGAACTCCCAACGCCTACGCGAAGTCGCCGAGCGCGAAGGCACACCCATCGCCCGCCTCGTCAACCGCGCGGCTGATATTGATTGGTCGGAGCTTAACGCCATCCGCACGATTGGCATCACCGCCGGAGCGTCTGCGCCCGACATCTTGGTCGAAGAAATCGTCGATGCGTTTGGTGAACGCTATACCGTTACGGTTGAGACAATCACCACGGCAGACGAAACCATGTTCTTTCCCCTCCCGCGCGAATTGCGCCAAGCGGCAGTGGAGTAACGCATGGCCGTCTATACCGAAGTTCCCGATGATGATTTAGCACGCTTTATCGCGGGCTATGACATTGGCGGCGTGCTCGCGCTCAAAGGCATAGCCGAAGGCGTCGAGAATTCGAATTTCTTGCTGCACACTGAAGCCGGTTATTTCATTTTAACGCTCTATGAAAAGCGCGTGAAGGCGGAAGATTTACCGTTCTTCATTGATCTTATGGAGCATCTTTCCAAACGCGGCATCAATTGCCCGCAACCCGTGCGTAACCGCGCGGGCGAAGCGCTTGGCGCCCTAGCCGGTCGTCCTGCCGCTATTGTAACTTTTCTTGAAGGCGTTGGCGTCAACAACCCAACCGTGCATCATTGCGCAGCCGTTGGCGGAGCGCTTGCAAAGCTCCATTTAGCGGGTGCTGATTTCAACGGTCAGCGCATAAATGCCCTCACCGTTCACGGCTGGCGTCCGCTCTATGAAGCCGCTCGCGAGCGCGCGGATAGCGTGACACCGGGGCTTGAAAAAGCAACACGCGAGGCGCTGGAAGAACTCGAAAACAACTGGCCGAAACAGTTGCCCAGCGGCGTTATTCATGCCGATCTATTTCCCGATAATGTGTTCTTCCTCAAAAGCGAATTATCAGGCCTCATCGATTTCTATTTCGCCTGCACCGATTTTTACGCCTATGATTTAGCCATCGGCTTAAACGCATGGTGCTTTGAAAAAGACGGCTCGTTCAACATCACCAAAGGCCGCGCGATGATTGCGGGCTATCGGGCCATTCGCCCCTTAAGCACCGAGGAGATCGAAACGCTGCCCATTTTATGCCGCGGTGCCGCGCTGCGCTTTATGCTGACGCGGCTGGTCGACTGGCTCAACGTGCCACCGGGTGCGCTCGTAAAACCCAAAGACCCGCTCGAATATTATAAAAAATTGCGCTTCTTCCAGGCCTCGCAAAAGGCTAGCGATTATGGCGCGTGAGTCATGAGCGATGCGTCATCAAAAACCCGCGTCACCCTCTTTACCGATGGCGCGTGTTCCGGCAATCCCGGCCCCGGTGGTTGGGGTGTGCTGATGATCTATGGCGATGCGCGTAAAACGCTCAATGGCGGCGAGCAGCTCACCACCAATAACCGTATGGAATTGATGGCCGCCATTATGGGCCTTGAATCGCTCAAACGCCCCTGCACGGTCGATCTTTGGACCGACAGCCAATATGTCAAACAAGGCATCTCGCAATGGTTGCATGGCTGGAAGCGTAATGGCTGGAAAACCGCCGATAAAAAGCCCGTTAAAAATGTCGATCTCTGGCAGCGCTTAGACGAAGCCGTCGGGCACCACGATGTGACCTTCCATTGGGTCAAAGGCCATGCCGGGCATTTGGAGAATGAAGAAGTCGACGGCTTGGCCCGCGCGGGCATGGAACCGTTTAAATAACTCGCCCGAAGGCAGGCTAGCAAATTATCCAAACAAAATGCACCTGTCATAAAGAACAGGTTCATTTTGACCAGAAAATGGCCGGCCTTGTTGACGATATGATCAAATATTTCCACCCTTCCTGCCATTATGAAGAAGGAATTTGGCATGAAGAAGCGAAGTTTTATCGATAGCACGTTTCCCTTAGGGCCTACCGATATCTTTATTGGCGGGCGAGTGCGGGCTGAACGGCTCAGTTTAAACATGTCGGCGACCGATTTTGGTGCAGCCCTCGGGCTAACGGCTAATCAGATTTATAAGATAGAGGCGGGCAAGCGCCATCTATATCCCAATGAGCTGATCGCGATGTGTGATTATCTAGGTCTCATTCCCTTGGCCTTTTTTGGGGAACTCCCGTCGAATGAAATACCGTTACCAAGTGGCGGAACTCAAAATACGAAGGCTCAACGCTTAAATTGAAATATTTTCAATATAGCCCAATTTTTGAGCGGCTTTAAATTCCAAAAGAGCGGCCAATAACACAAGACTAATGGGGTAAAGTAAAAACGCTCCCTGCAAGAAGAGTAACAGACCGACGATAGCGATTACACTCATCGCTACTACTCGGATCACTAAATTTTCTGCTACACAGAAAAGAGCAAGCGCTGCAGCACCGTATAAAATGAGGAAATTTTGTCCTGCCAAACGAAGCATGAGTTTAAGGTCGAGCAAGCCCATTTTATCAATCAACAATACGGCAACTAGGCTTAAGAGCGTTGCGACAAGGGCACGTAACGGATGATCATAATAGGTCTTCGAAAACCACTGCGATAAGACCCCGTCTCTTCCTAAACTATAAATCAAACGCGAAACACCCCATAGCGCTCCCGATAAATTCGCTAAAATAATAAGTGTCGCAACGAGCGCAACGCCGATTGCGCCATAGTCACCAAAAATCGGACGAACAAAGACGATAAACGGCGACTCATAATGTCCCGATAAATCCGCCAAAGAAGATATATAGGCGATAGCCAGATAGAGCGCGGTTACGATAAAGAACGATAAAACCATAGCGATTGGAAAATTGCGTTTGGCATTTATGAATTCTTCGCCAAGCCCCGCGCCGATCTCCCATCCGGTAAAGGCAAAAAAGATCATGGGAAAAGGCAATAAGGCTTTCGCAAGATCAAACGCAGGCAAGTTAAACGAGGTATGTACGAAATCAATGGATCCAATGCCGATCAAGAGAAATGCAATAATCGAGACCAAAACACCAGATGCCATCCACCCTAAAATACGGCCCACACCTTCGCCACGAAAGAGATGCGGCAAGCCGGAAAGGCCCATTAAAACCAGCGCATAAAAATTTGGATCACCAGGAAAGACCGAGGCCAAATAATGACCCCCGGTCAGCGCAATTGAAGGCAACCCGAATATGACCGCGCCTAGCATTAGATAGGCCGTAGAGCGACGACCAAACGGGCCAAAAGCCCGCTGCGCATAAAAGGCTATTCCGCCAGCATTCGGATACAGTCTGGCAAGCAGAATAAACACGCCCACAAGTGGCAAAGCCGCCGCGGCGCATAAAAGCCAAGCATAGAAAGCATTATCCCCTACTTCTTGGATCGCGAGGCCGGGAAGCGATAAAAGGCCAGCGCCAATAACGATATTTAATAAAATACCCGTGCCACGGAAAATCGTCAAAGACCGGCTTAGCTGATGGCTCATGCTGTTTTTCGGGGGTGCGTCGGTATCCCCTCCTCTAATTTCCCTGTTGAAAGCAAAGCTAAGTCGTCCCCTTCGATCAATTTAGCATGGGAGTGGAAAGGGCAACCACCCTGCCGAGGGCGATTATGATCCACCAGCCCATATTGCACCCATTCCAACTCACCCGCTTGGTAACTTCCCAAATCGGGACTATGCGGAATGAGATCAAAGGCTTCGATGCGGTCACGCACCAGTGCACGAATTTTGCGGCCCTGAACGGTATCGCCCGCAACACGATCAAAACGCTCACGGGGATTAATCACAAATGTCATTGCCCGACCTAAATTCCTGCTGCGCCGAGATATATGCGCGGGATTGCTCATATTCACGAAAATTTGCGCACGGTTAAAACACATCGACCAAAACGGCGAATGAGGATCTGTTGACACATTAGATGGCCATGGAGCCGGGTCATGATCGTGCCAATATTGCAGGATTGACCAACCCATTGCGTGATAGCCTTCAACCGTATCCGCTTTAAAATGATCGGCATTAAAGACCATCAGAAGGGGTTCCGCCGTTGCTAAATTTCCGTCCCATTGAGCGGCTCTTGCTAAATATTCTCTCAAATCGTCCGCGCTCTGCCGAAGGGCCGACGCGCTATTGTCTTCAACAAAAGAGAAGATCAAATTATTCCGTTTAACCGCCAATTGAGAAAACGGGCACGGAAACTCCTTCCGCTCAATAATATTGAAAATAATTTCATCAGCATAATCATGATACCAATACTTTGTTTTTAAATATTGAACACCTCTTTTTTGTAGGATTTTTTGATTATATAACATGTTTTAACCCCATTTTCAAATGGATTTTAAAATTTTTCGCTAAACATTATTAAATTATTTAAATATATCATTTTCTATAGTTCAATTTGACAAAAATTGTTCAAAATGAAATAAATTTACGCTACGTCATTGGTAGGAAAAAATGGCCAATAGCCCGCAAAAACCATTCAAACTTAACAATACAGATCGATTGATTTTAGGCCTTTTGCGGGAAGATGCCCGCATGAATATTTCCGAAATGGCAGCTCGCCTAAATATCTCACGAACAACCGTCAAAAACCGGATTGATTTGCTGTGTGAACGCAATGTCATCAAGCGGTTCACGATCGAGTTAGATACCGAGCACGCCCAAAATGGTGTACCCAGCAGTGCTTTCTTTATCCTGCAATTAAAGCGGCGCATGTGCCGCCTCATTTATGAAAAAATCAGAGGTTGGCCAGAGCTTGTTCAGGCTTGGTCGCTATCGGGTCAAAATGACATGCTGATTTTGGTGCGGACCGTTGACAATGATGGTATTGAAAATCTGCGTTCAAAGCTGATCCGGGACTCAGAAATTTTAAATGTTGAAACCGTCATGGTACTTTCCGAGTGGATTAGAAAGCCGGATCAACCTGAAGAAAAAACGACAGCGCTTCCAAAGGGACTCGAAAACCTGCAATTGACCCCTCTTCAGACGGGTGCGTAGGCCAAAGCTTGGCCTTACCAATTTGTCACAAAGCCGCCATGGTTTGTGACGACACTCGTGCCTATATTGGTGGGACAAGGGAGACATCCAACCATGAACGCAGACGAAAAGCAGCTTCTCACCTCGCTCTTTGACCGGATCCGCACCGCAAGCACCGCGCCGCGTGACGCCGAGGCCGAGGCCTTGATTGCATCGGCTATACGCGAGCAGCCTTACGCACCCTATTTATTGGCGCAAGCCGTTCTCCTCCAAGAACAAGCGCTAAAAGCCGCCGATACGCGCCTGCACGAACTCGAAGGCAAGATCGCGAGCCTTGAACAAGCCAAATCCGAACCCGCGCAAGGCTTTTTGGGTGGCATCGGTGCGTCGCTCTTTGGTGGCGGCAAAACGGCGAGCGGCCTGCCTTCCGTCGGTGCCGCACCGCAGCCACAACCAACACCGGGCGTATGGGGGCAACCTCGGCAAGCGGCCCAGCCCGCCTATGCGCCACAACCCGCTTACGCCCCCCAGCCCGGCTACGCGCCACAGGCACCAATGGGTGGCATGGGCGGCGGCGGCAGCTTCTTGCAAAGCGCTATGTCAACCGCCGCAGGTGTTGCGGGTGGTGCCTTGCTCTATCAAGGCATTTCCTCGCTCTTCCATTCGGGTGGCGGCTTTGGCGGCTATAGCCAGGCGGGCGGATATGGCGCTGGCGGCGAAACGGTCATCAATGAAACCGTCTATGAAACCGTGAATAATTACGGCTCATCCGTGCCAACCCCGCCGAGCCAAGCCGATTGGGGCTCGTCCGACGCGATACAGGCCGATAGCGGCTTTCAAGAGGCGTCGATGGATGACTCATCCTTCGACAGTGGCTTCGATGATAGCGGTTTCGCATAGCAGCTAACATCTTCCGAATGTCATCTATTCGTGTCACAAGGGCGGGCTTCATCAGGACCCGCCCTTTTCATGTCTGCGCATAAACTCCCCGCCTCCTTGATGCTCACGTCCGGCACCGATGCCGACGGTCACAGCATGGCCGCGCTCATTTCGCGGATTTTCGACGATTACGAAAATTGCCCCTTCGTGGCGGACGAATTCCCAGAGCTTCAGGCACCCGCAACCTATTACACCGGCAAAGGGGGCCGCCTGTGGGTCATCAAGGATAAGACGACCGAGATCGTCGCAGGCTCCATCGCAATAGCGCCGACGCATCGCGCGAGTGAGGCGGAGTTGTTCAAAGTCTATCTCGCGCATGAGCACCGCGGCACCGGCCTCGCCCAGACTTTGCTGAATACCGCTCTCAATTGGGCGAGCTCCGCCGATATGCAATCGATTGTCTTGTGGACGGACACGCGCTTTGTTGCAGGCCATCGTTTCTATGAAAAGCAAGGCTTCGTCCGCATGCCCGGAATTCGCGCGCTGCATGATGCTGCAAGCACCTTTGAATTTGGCTATCGCTTGCAGCTCAACGAAATTTCCGCCCCATGAAGCCCGTTTTGCGACACGATCTTTCGGCAGGGCCAATCCTGCTGGCCTGTCTCGGCGTACTTTTGCTCACGAGCCTTGATGGTGTCGCGAAAGAATTAAGCACGCGCCACGCCACGATTGATGTGGTCGCCATTCGCTACATTTCGGGTGTGTTTTGGTCGAGCCTCACAACGCTGATCCTGCGCCCGCCGCTGCCCAATCTCAATATGTTCAAAGCGCATTCGATTCGCGCCTTTTTCTTTGCGCTGACGAGCTATTTGTTTTTCTTCTCCCTCGGCGCGTTACCGCTGGCGGAAGTCATGGTCGTTACCTTTGTTTCCCCCATTTTTATGGCGCTGTTTGGCCGCTTGCTTTTAGGTGAAAAGGTCCACCCGTCCACCGCGCTTGCCATCGCCATCAGCTTTGCCGGGGTGTTGGTCATCGCCATGGGCAAGGGCTTTTCGCCGCTCAGCATGACCGGTAGCTGGATCGGTATTCTGGCCGCTCTCGGCTCAACCGGCACCTATGCGCTGTCGGGCGTGTTGCTGAGGGCGCGTACGGGCAGCGACCCCATCGCCTCCATCGTCATTCTGCAAAATGTGCTAACAGCGGCGATTATTGTGCCCATCTCCTTCGTCATCGGAACCCCGTTTGAGGCGATCCTGGCCGATTGGCCACTGGTACTGCTGATCGGCGCGCTCGGCACCGGCGGGCAATTCGCCATGGCGCTCGCCCTTCGCGCAGCACCAGCCGCCCGCATCGGCGTCGTGGATTATACGAGCCTCATCTGGGCCACGCTGATCGGCATTGTGGTCTTCGCCGAATGGCCAGAAGCGACCGTCTATATCGGCGCGGCGATGATTATGGCCGCGTCTTTCCTGCTGCTCAGGCAGAAAAAGCCAAAATTATCAACGAATTGACGCTTCTTCCAGAATTTTGCTCGGGGACTCCTTGACACCTCCCCACCCCGCCCCTATCTCAAGCCTGCCTGTTAGCACTCCTTAATAGCGAGTGCTAACACCACCGCATTCTGGCATAAGCCAAAGACTGCATCGATTAACGACAAAGGAAGCGAACCATGAAATTTCGTCCGCTGCATGACCGTGTGGTCGTCCGCCGCCTCGATTCCGAGGAAAAGACAAAGGGTGGGATCATTATCCCAGACTCCGCCAAGGAAAAGCCACAAGAAGGCGAAGTTGTCGCCGTTGGCTCGGGTGCCCGCGATGAAAGCGGCAAGCTCGTTCCGCTCGACGTCAAGAAGGGCGACAAGGTCCTTTTCGGCAAGTGGTCGGGAACGGAAGTCAAGATTGATGGCCAGGACCTTCTGATCATGAAGGAATCCGACATTATGGGCATCATCGGCAAGTAAGCCGCCCTTTTCTTTCCACCTTTCTATTCATTTTCACTCTTAAAGGAGCAGATCACTATGGCTGCCAAACACGTTCACTTCGGCTCTGATGCCCGCGACCGCATGCTGCGCGGCGTCGACATTCTCGCCAACGCCGTCAAGGTAACGCTCGGCCCGAAAGGCCG
>CANGPL010000049.1 GCA_947455725.1 Hyphomicrobiales bacterium
CAACATGGCAATGCCGCCCTCGCCGCCGATTGGGATGTCTGGCACGAGCCCGAATTTTCACCCTCGCGCCCCATTCGCCTTCTAGAGCCCCCTGAACCCATTGATGTTGTTGCAGAAGTTCCAGATGGCGCCCCTATCCGCTTCCGCTGGCGGCGCGTCTTCCACGTCGTCATTAAGGCGGAGGGGCCAGAACGTATCGCCCCCGAATGGTGGCACCTAACCGGACAAGCGCCGTCCCTCACCCGCGATTATTTCCGCATTGAAAATGAATACGGAACCCGGTTTTGGATTTTCCGCGAAGGGCTTTTTGGCCGCGAATGCGAACATCCAAAATGGTTTATGCATGGGCTATTCGGGTGACTGCGCCCGCCTATGCCGAATTGGCCGTCACGACAAATTTCTCTTTTTTAAGAGGCGCTTCGCATCCTGAAGAGCTCGTGGCAGAAGCCGCCAAACTCGGCCTTTCCGGCATCGGCATTACGGACAACAACACGCTTTCCGGCGTTGTCCGCGCCCATGTTGCCCTCAGAGAAACAGGCGCTCGCGAGACAGGTTTGCGCCTTGTTATCGGTACCCGCCTCGTTTTCGCCGATGGCACGCCCGATATTCTCGCCTATCCGGAAGACCGCGCTGCCTATGGCCGACTATCCAAACTACTTTCGCTTGGAAAAAGACGGGTGGAAAAGGGTGAATGCCTCATCACGCTCGACGATCTCCTGCTTGATTGCAGCGGTTTACTGTTCATCGTGATACCATCCGAAAAAGGCGATGCCATTACCGAAGACGCCCTCAGAAAACTTGCAGCTCACCGCTCCAATGCCGTTTGGTTAGGGGTTTCAATGGCCCATAAGGGCAATGATCTAAACCGTCTTAACAGACTGAAATCCATCGCAAAAAAGCATCGCGCTAGGATTATCGCGATCAATGACGTCCTCTATCATTGCAATGAGCGCCGTCGGGTCCAAGACGTACTGAGCTGTATTCGAGAGCACACAACAATCGATAAAATTGGCAAAAAATTAGAACGGAATGCCGAGCACCACCTCAAATCCGCTGCCGAAATAGCAAGACTATTCCGCAAGGCACCAGAAGCCGTTGAAGAGACACTTCATTTTCTAAAACGCGCCAAATTTTCTCTTGATGAGCTGCGCTATGAATATCCAGATGAGCCAGTCCCTGAGGGCAAAACCGCGCACGAGCATTTAACCGATCTGACATGGGAGGGAGCAGCACGACGCTATAACAGCAAAATCCCTGACTCCGTGCAGGCAACCATCCACAAAGAGCTAAAACTGATCAAACAGCTCGATTATGCGCCCTATTTTCTAACGGTAAACGACATCGTTACCTTTGCTCGATCCCGTCATATCCTCTGCCAAGGACGGGGATCAGCCGCCAATTCCGTCGTTTGCTTTAGTTTGGGGATTACATCGGTAGATCCGATGGAGATCGATTTACTTTTCGAGCGTTTTATTTCGGCTGAGCGCCTCGAACCACCTGATATTGATGTCGATTTCGAACATGAGCGCCGGGAAGAGGTCATTCAATGGATTTACGAGCGTTATGGCCGTGAACGGGCGGGCTTGGCCGCCACCGTCATCAGATATCGCCCGAGAAGCGCGATACGCGATGTCGGAAAGGCTCTAGGCTTAACCGAGGACGTTACCGCTGCCCTCGCCAACACAGTTTGGGGCTCTTGGGGAAGCGGCTTGTCAGAAAGCCAAATCAAAGAAGCAGGACTTGATCCATCCAACCTAGCAATCCAGCAAGCCGTTGAGATTGCAATGGAGATTCAAGGCTTTCCAAGACATCTCTCACAACATGTAGGCGGCTTCGTCCTAACCCGCGGGCGGCTCGACGAAACCGTACCCATCGGCAATGCCGCAATGGAAGACCGCACCTTCATCGAGTGGGACAAAGACGACATCTCGGCCCTAGGGTTGATGAAGGTCGATGTCCTCGCTCTCGGCATGCTAACCTGTATCCGAAAAACCCTCGATCTCATCGCCCAACATGGCGGCCCGCAATACGATCTTGCAACCATACCGCGAGAAGATCCCGCCGTTTACGCCATGCTACAGCGCGCCGATTCCATCGGAATTTTTCAAGTAGAAAGCCGCGCACAAATGAACATGCTACCTCGCATGAAGCCAAAGTGTTTTTATGATCTCGCTATTCAAGTAGCGATTGTTCGACCAGGACCAATTCAAGGTGACATGGTGCATCCTTACCTGAGGCGGAGACAGGGTAAGGAGAAAATAAGTTTTCCTTCACCATCAGCCGAGCATGGAAAGAAGAATGAATTAGAGCTCGTACTAGGAAAAACATTAGGCGTTCCACTCTTCCAAGAACAAGCGATGCGTATAGCAATTGAAGCGGCTAAATTTACACCCGAAGAAGCCAATCAATTACGTCGTGCAATGGCTACATTTCGAAGAGTAGGTACGATTGGTCTTTTTCAAAAAAAGATGATTGATGGTATGGTTCAAAGAGGTTACGAGGCTGACTTTGCAGAGCGTTGCTTCAAACAAATTGAAGGCTTTGGCGAATACGGATTTCCAGAAAGCCATGCAGCTTCTTTTGCACTATTGGTTTATGTATCGTCTTGGCTCAAATGCTATTATCCGGCTGCATTTGCAGCTGGACTTCTTAACAGCCAACCGATGGGCTTTTATGCGCCTGCACAAATCGTAAGAGATGCCAAAGAGCATAAGGTTGAAGTAAGATCGCCTGACGTCAATATGAGCCGTTGGGACTCGACTTTAGAAGAAAAATTAGGCGGCCAGTTTGCTCTTCGTCTTGGGTTTCGTTTGATTGATGGCTTTAGAGAAGAATGGGCCGACAAAATAACAACATTTAGAAATGGGTTTTATCCGTCCATAGAAATGATACAAAAGCGCGCTGACGTTCCTAAGGCGTCGCTTATGCTATTAGCAGATGCCGACGCGATGAAATCGATTGGAATTGAACGCCGTGAAGCTAGTTGGCAAGTGAGACGCTTGCCTGATAGCAATGCCTTACCGCTTTTTGAAAATACTTATACGAGAGAATTAGCGGAGGAACCCAAAATTATTCTTCCAGATATGCAAATGACTGAGCACGTCGTAGCCGACTATCAAATACTCGGCCTATCCATCAAAGGTCATCCACTTACATTTTTACGTAATTTTTACGCGCAGCTAGGAGCAATCACTTGTCACCAATTGAAGGAATTTACAGACGGAAAACGTATTAGCGTCGCAGGTATTGTTCTTATAAGGCAAAAGCCCGGAAGCGCAAAAGGCGTGGTTTTTATGACAATCGAGGATGAAACAGGAATTGCTAACCTTGTTATTTGGCCATCACTGCTAGAGCGCTTTCGTAAAACTGTGATGGGATCACGCCTCGTCTGGGTAGAAGGGCTCGTGCAAAGAAGTGAGGAAGGTATCATTCATATTGTTGTTGAGAACATAATTGACCGTTCAATTGATCTTTTAACGTTATCAGATGAAGAGATGAGACATAGCGTTGCGCGAGCCGATGAGGTCAAAAGGCCTATTCCTGAATCACGTATGCGTCATCCAAGACAAGTCACGATTATACCAAAATCTAGAGATTTTCATTGAACGACCAGCCCGCCTTGCCCAAGTAATTTCATCGGGTTATCATGTATCGTAAATAATTATAGGAAGCGCTCATGCTCACCAGTTCTGCCCAAGGTGTCTTTCCCATTGCACCAACACCTTTTCTTGAAGATGGAAGTCTAGACTGGAAAAGCACCGATCGCCTGATTGATCACTATGTTGAGTCCGGTGCAACCGGTGTAACTATTCTTGGAATTATGGGCGAAGCACCAAAGCTTGAGCAATCAGAAGCTATCGCTTTTGCTGAACGTACCATTAATCGCGCACCTCATTTACCTTTTATTGTTGGTGTTTCAGCGCCCGGATTTGCAGCCATGCGGTCACTCGCTCACGAGGTTATGCTTAAAGGTGCTGCTGGCGTTATGATCGCTCCTCCGCCGTCTCTTCGTACCGATGATCAAATCACGACCTATTATGCTCAAGCCATCGAAGCCATTGGTAAAGATATTCCATTTGTCATTCAGGACTATCCGCTTACACTGAGCGTTATCATGACGCCGAATGTTATTCGTCGAATTATCATGGATAATCCTTCTTGTGTCATGCTGAAGCATGAAGATTGGCCAGGCCTAGAAAAAATCTCAGCACTTAGAAAGTTCGAGAAAGAAGGCAGTTTGCGTCATGTCTCGATCTTGACTGGTAATGGTGGATTATTCCTCGACTTTGAAATGGAGCGCGGTGCCGATGGTGCCATGACTGGCTATGCTTTCCCTGAATTGCTGGTTGATGTCGTATCTTTACAAAAAGCTGGGAAGCGCGATGATGCTCACACTATCTTTGACGCACATTTACCGCTTATGCGATATGAGCAGCAACAAGGTGTTGGCCTTGCTGTTAGAAAATATACACTCATGCGCCGTGGTATATTGGGATCTGATGCACAACGAAAGCCCGGCGCTGGATTAACAGCTACCGCAAAATCTGAAGTCGAATATCTTTTAAAACGTCTTGCAGCGCACGATGCCCGTGCGGCAAAACTATTTTAAAATAGCTTCACTTTAGACCGCCAGCTCTTTCGATAAATTCAGCGACGATTTCTACACCGGTACCATCCCGAACATTCGTAAAGACAAATGGCTTATCTTTACGCATGAGTTTTGCGTCTCGTTCCATTACGTCTAAACTCGCGCCAACAAAGGGCGCGAGATCAACTTTATTAATGACTAAAATATCAGAACGCGTAATGCCGGGACCACCTTTGCGTGGAATTTTTTCACCACCTGAAACATCAATGACATATACTGTTAAATCAGCAAGCTCCGGTGAAAATGTCGCTGCTAAATTATCCCCACCAGACTCAATTAATATGAGATCAAGATTTGGAAACTTACGATTCATCGTATCGATCGCTGCTAAGTTTAACGAACAATCCTCACGAATAGCGGTATGAGGACAGCCACCCGTTTCCACACCCATAATACGCTCTTCAGGCAATGCACCTGCCACCGTGAGTAGTCTTGCATCTTCCTTTGTATAAATATCATTCGTAATTGCACAAAGATCATATGTATCCCGAAAACGCTTACAGAGAGCTTCGGTCAATGCTGTTTTTCCAGATCCTACCGGACCACCAATTCCAACGCGTAAAGGACCGTGAGAGGAACGTGTCATGAGCGAAATAACCTCGTATATTGGGTTTCGTGTTGGAGTGATGCGATATCAGATCTAAAGGCCGAATTGCCGATATCACTCAGTTTAGAGTGAACGACTTTATTGGCCATATTTTGGACCAGTGGCATTAAGCTCGCGATTGTCTTTTGACCATTGGTTTGCCCTAATGGGCCGAGGCGAATAACAGAAGAGACTAAGTTGGCAACAAAGCATAATAAAAATGATTCAACCGTATTTTGTAATGGAATGTTAAAACCAGCGGCAGCAACGCCTACGGCAATAGGATACACGATATCACTATCAACCTTCTGCTTTAGTATATTGAGCCTATCACTAGGCCAAGCCGCTAGCGACGCCGCAATAAAAGCGTTACCTTGTGTCACTGCCTCGAGATGCCGCTCAGAAGAGGGTTGCAAGGCAATAGCCAATTCCGACAATTCTTGAAGCGACATAAAATCGCCCTTCATCGCCGCGTACCACGATTGCGTTAATAGAATTGCATCTGTTTTGCCAGAACCAAATTCTATAACATCAGCGATCCAAGCTTTGCAGGATTCCATATCAGAAATATCGCCTGCTTCAACAGCCCACTCCAAGGCATGCGAATAGGCGAATGCGCCTACCGGAAAAGAAGGCGAAAGCCACACAAGAAGCGGAAGCGCATTACCCTCAATCATGTTTGTGAGGGTGTGAATGCCCATGTGCATGATCATGATCGTGATTGCAATTTTTGTCATGAACATGAGGAGCGGCATGATCATGGTGACCATGAGAGTGGTCATGATGATCATCATGGTGATGACCACCATGACTATGACCATGATCATGTGAATGTCCATGATGACTATGCGAATGCCCATGATCATCGTACGCACCACGTTCTGGTTGAAATGGACGTGATACGATCGTCGTTGAACATCCAAGGCCGCGGATCATTTCTGCGAGAACATGATCATCTTCAAGGTACAAAGCATCCGCTGTTATTTCACATGGCGTATGACGATTTCCAATATGCCAAGCTGTCTTCAACAAACGCAGTGGATTCTCCGCACGCACTTCTAACAACGTCTGAGGTGCGGCTTTAATCAACACGAGCGAACCGTCTTCCAGCTTCACGGCATCGCCATCATTCAAGACCGTTGCTTTGTCCAAATCCAGAAGGAATTCGAGTCCCTTTTCACCCCGCAGGGCTATCCGGCGGCGGTGCCTACCCTCGTGGTCGAGGCTGACCGAATCAATGATGCGTTCGGCCTTTACGGCTGCTTTTCGGATACAAGAACTGGCTGTTCGCATAATACAGGGGCACTTTCAGATAATTAACAGCAGGGTTGAGATTATTGAAACGATAAAAGATACATAAAAGCAAGGTTGAGGTGAATAACGATAAATCAGAAGAGGAAATATCGTTGGGCCATCGGGAGCTCGGTCGCCGGCGGGCAGACCAGCAACTCACCATCGGCGGTAACCGTGTAAGTTTCCGGATCCACCCGGATGTCGGGGGTCGCATCATTGTGGATCATTGATTTTTTGGAAATGCCGCCGCGAACATTCTCGACAGCAACCATCTCCTTCACGGTACCTAACTTGCCTCGCAGATCATTTGCGATTGCAGCTTTAGAAACAAACACAACCGATGTCGATGTTAATGCCTTTCCGAAGGCACCAAACATCGGACGATAGTGAACCGGTTGTGGCGTTGGAATGGATGCATTCGGATCACCCATCTGTGCTGCGATAATGGCGCCACTCTTAATCACCATATCAGGCTTCACACCAAAAAAGGCAGGAGACCATAAAACAAGGTCAGCAAGCTTACCGGTAGCAATCGAACCAATATGTTTGGATACACCATGAGCGATGGCAGGATTGATCGTGTATTTGGCGATGTATCTTTTGACGCGGTTATTATCAGCACGTCCATCGCCTGATAAAGAGCCGCGTTGCTTTTTCATTTTATCTGCCGTTTGCCACGTACGCGTTATGACTTCGGCAAGGCGCCCCATAGCCTGACTATCAGATGACATCATGGATAGTGCACCAATGTCGTGCAAAATGTCTTCTGCCGCAATGGTTTCTTTACGAATGCGGCTCTCGGCAAATGCGAGATCTTCAGGGATGCTGCTGTCTAAATGATGGCAGACCATGAGCATATCTAAATGCTCATCAAGCGTATTCACCGTAAAAGGACGCGTTGGATTGGTTGATGATGGAAGTACATTTTTCAAGCCAGCTACTTTTATAATATCAGGGGCGTGACCACCGCCCGCACCTTCTGTATGGAAGGCGTGAATCGTACGATTCTTAAAAGCCTTTACCGTATCCTCAACGAAGCCTGATTCATTCAAAGTATCCGTGTGAATCATGACTTGAATATCGTAATCATCCGCAACAGCGAGACAGTTATCAATTGCTGCGGGTGTGGTTCCCCAATCTTCATGCAGCTTAAGCGCACAAGCACCTGCTTCAATCATTTCGACAAGCGAGCCCGGAAGCGCGGCATTGCCTTTGCCTGAGAAGCCGACATTGACTGGAAAAGCATCGGCAGCCTCAATCATACGCGCCATATGCCAAGGACCGGGCGTGCAGGTTGTTGCATTGGTACCCGATGAAGGGCCTGTGCCACCGCCTAAAAGCGAAGTTACGCCTGACATGAGCGCATGTTCAATTTGCTGCGGCGCGATGAAATGGATATGCGTATCAAACCCGCCAGCGGTTAGTATTTTTCCTTCCCCGGCGATAACATCGGTGCCCGGACCAATGATGATTGTAACACCTGGCTGAATATCTGGATTACCTGCTTTACCAATCGCGTGAATAAGGCCGTTTTTTATACCGACATCGGCTTTTACAATGCCCCAATGATCAACGATTAATGCGTTGGTAATGACGGTATCGACCGCGCCATCTTTATTCGAAATCTGGCTTTGACCCATTCCATCACGGATCACTTTTCCGCCACCGAATTTTACTTCTTCACCATAGATCGTGAAATCTTTTTCGACTTCAATGATCAAAGAGGTATCGGCCAGGCGAACGCGATCACCGGTCGTAGGGCCAAACATATCGGCATAGGCAGCGCGGGAAAGTGTTGTTGTCATCGTCTTAATCCTTTGTCGATCGCTGCTTATAGCTTGCCCATAACATCTTGACGGAAACCGTAGACTTCCCGCTTACCGGCGAGCGCTACCAACCGCACCTCGCGGCTCTGCCCCGGCTCAAACCGAACGGCGGTTCCCGCTGGAATATCAAGCCGCATCCCGCGCGCGGTGGCGCGATCAAAGGACAGTGCCGGATTGGTTTCGAAGAAATGATAATGGCTTCCCACTTGAATAGGCCGATCACCCGTGTTCGATACAGTTAAGGTAACTGTTTCACGGCCCTCATTCATGAGGATGTCGCCCGGTTCGGTCATAACTTCGCCGGGGATTACGGCACCATGACCGCCGCGGATCGGATTATGGACCGTGACAAGTTTGGTGCCATCGGGAAAGGTTGCTTCGACTTGGACGTCGTGGATCATATCGGCGATACCATCCATCACCTGATCGGCGGTGATGACATGCGCACCGGCTTGCATCAATTCGGCAACAGAACGTCCGTCTCTGGCACCTTCTACGACAAAATCGGTGATGAGAGCGACAGCCTCGGGATGGTTGAGCTTAACGCCTCGCTCAAGCCTGTTCCGCGCAACCATGGCGGCGAGCGAGACGAGGAGCTTATCCTTTTCACGAGGCGACAAAATCATCTTAAACGTCCTTTGTTATCGATCAGCATTGCCAGACGCGCGGCACCGGGACCGCGCGGAATTGATTTAAAAACCTTGTCGCTGATTGACGAAGCGCATCGGGATCAACGGCAACAAACCGAGCAATCAGCATTCCATTCCAAGCACTCGCGCCGCACTCGCAGGCCGAAGTTTCAAGTGCTGCTCGGGCTTCGTCAAGCCTACGCTCGGCATCGGGTGCAATATATAAAAAGGTGGCGACGGCCCGAGCACCAGCGCCGATCGCCGGTCGGTTAAGACGATCAGCCATATGACCATCAAGCGCAATTTCATCGGCAAAAACGAGACGTGCGCCACGTCTGATGCGCCAGCTATCGCGAAACGAACCTTCTGTGATTTGTTCACCCATGGCACCACGCCCGAAAATCACGCCTTCGAAGAGGGAGAGTATGGCGTTGGACGCCATATCGGCCCGAAAACAGCGATGGAGCTTAGCACCCGAATAAAGAAGCGTTTCCTGTGGCAGCCACGCCAATTGCGATTGCTCGGCCAAGGATAATTGAATGGATGCGGATGAGGCTTCGTTTTGGGCCCGGTAAATTTTCTCAGCCGATTGCGTTGAAACGACCGCTTTGGCATGGGAATCAAGCGAAATATCGACATTAAGGGCGTCGCCGCCTGCCATTCCGCCGCCGGTATTAATAATGACGCCTTCGCAGTTAAGACCCTTCGGGAATTTCATCCGATAGCCGCCAGCTTCATAGAGTTCAGAGGCTTCGGTTCGGCGCGGATTAGCTGTAAATCGGCAGCGGATATGACCGCTCGCTCGGATCATTCCGGGAAGAATGGCATCCGCGCGCGGTCGTTCTGAGAAAATAGAAACCGCAGCCATCATCGATCTTCCATCCGCGCCTTATTTATAAATCGCATTCCGTATTGATAGGCGGGCTGGCGAATGGCTCAAAGCTGAAAATTTGGGCAATAGCCGCCCTTTCGATCACTTCCGGCGGTAGGGTGCGAACCAATCGAGCCCGGCTACCGTGCCTGCCCTCGGATTATATTCGCAGCCGACAAAGCCATGATAACCAAGACGATCTAGCTCTTCGAACAAAAACGGATAGTTCAGCTCTTCGCCCGACGGCTCGTGCCGTGACGGGACGCTGGCAATCTGGACATGGCCGGAGATGGGTAGCAGCGCCCGCATCCGCATTGTCACATCGCCGTGGATAATCTGGCAGTGATAGGTGTCGAATTGCAATTTGAGATTGGGCAACTTCATTTCTGAAATAATCGACGCTGCGAGATCAAAACTGTTGAGCCCATAACCCGGCATGTTGCGGCCATTGATGGGCTCTAGCAGGAGATCGAGCCCTTTGGAGGCGAGAGCCTCTGCCGCGTAGGTTATATTGGCGCGGTAGGTCGCCATCGAGGCCGAGTCATGGAGGTTGGTCATCCCGGCCATCATATGCAGGCGTTTAACGCCCGTGGCATCTGCATAGCGTAAAGCCGTTGCGACGCCGTCGCGAAACTCTTGCTCGCGACCGGGAATGCCAGCAACACCACGCTCTCCCTTTGACCAATCGCCCGGCGGCATATTGAACAAAGCTTGGGTGAGTTTGTTGGCTTCAAGCTGCTTGGCTATGGCTTCGGCGGAATGTTCATAGGGGAACAGATACTCAACCGCTGCAAAGCCTTGATCGGCCGCCGCCGTAAATCGATCCAAAAAGGCATGTTCGGTGAACATCATGGTGAGGTTGGCAGCAAAATTCGGCATGGCGTTTCCTATAGTCGGTTTGTTTTGCTGCTGAGCCAACATGGATTGTGCCGCTTTGTCAAAGGCAGGATAGCAGGGCAGCCTTGCAAAGGTTGCGTATGAAGTGGCGAGATGCGCAACGCGTTGCTATATCTAAAGACATGAACAAACCCATTCATACACCCCCTTCCGCCCCATCGCTCTCGCTTGCCATTGACGGTATGACATGCGCTGCCTGTGTTGCGCGGGTTGAAAAGGCACTCCAATCGGTCCCAGGCGTAACCGCCGCCGCCGTTAACCTCGCGACCAAAAGTGCGCGGGTTGAGGGTATAGCGCCAGCCGAGAGCCTGATCACCGCGGTGGACGATATTGGCTATGGCGCGAGCCTGATCACCGAGACAACGGGCGCCAGTGAAACGAAGCGATCGGCTGACCGGGAGCGAAAAGCTCGCCTATCGGCCCTTCTCGCCTTTGTTATCGTTAGCCCATTTTTTGTTGGCATGGCCGGAATGCTCGGCGGATATGATCTCATGCCTGAAGCCGCTGTGCAGTTTGGCTTGGCAACCCTTATTCAGTTCGGGCTTGGGTTGCGGTTTTATCGCTCGGCGTGGAAAGCGTTGCGCAGTGGTGTCGCCACCATGGACCTGCTAGTGGCCTTAGGTACCAGTGCCGCTTATGGCCTGAGCCTCTATCTCTGGCTGAGGCCCTCGATGCCGGGACATATGGTGCATCTTTATTTTGAATCCTCATCCGTCGTTACAGCCTTTGTTTTACTCGGCAAATGGTTAGAGGAGCGCGCGACGTCCGAGACGGCGTCCGCCATTGCAGCCCTTGGGCGATTAAAGCCAGCTTCTGCGCGTCGAATTGAAAATGGAATTGAGACGGATGTGCCGCTCGAAGCCATTTGCGTCGGTGATCGGGTTCTTGTGCGCGCGGGCAAGACGATACCCGTCGACGGCGTGATTTATGAGGGGGCTGCCAGTATCGACGAGTCGATGGTAACCGGTGAGAGCCTGCCAATTGCTAAATCAATTGGTGGGGAAGTTATTGGCGGAACGACCAATCTTGATGGGCGCCTTGTGATTGAAACACGGGCCATCGGTGCCGAGACCATGCTGTCACGTATCATCCGATTGGTTGCATCCGCACAGGCCTCGAAAGCTCCTGTTCAAGCGCTTGTTGATCAGGTGAGTGCCGTCTTTGTGCCTGTCGTTCTGATTGTTGCATTAGGCACTGGAATAGGATGGTATTTCTATGGCGCGGGTTATGAAGCCGCGCTAATAAATGCCGTATCCGTGCTGGTTATCGCTTGCCCTTGCGCGCTTGGATTGGCAACGCCTACGGCCATTCTTGCGGGAACCGGAATAGCAGCGAAATATGGTATTCTTATTCGCGATGCTGCATCGCTCGAAAAGGCCGCGAAAGTAAACGTACTCGCGTTTGACAAAACGGGCACGCTGACCATCGGGCAGCCAGTGATTACAGCTGTTGACGGTGGCGATCCTGCTATGGTCTTGGCCATCGCATCGGCGCTTGAAGCGGGAAGCAGCCATCCACTCGCACGCGCCATTCGCGATGAAGCGCAATTGCGTGGCATGACTTCCTTGCCAAGTGTGACAGGGTTCGAGCTAATCGCGGGCGGTATCGTTGGTACCATCAGCGGCGAGCGATTCTTGTTTGGCAATGCTGCAGCGCTGATAGCAGCGAATATCGATACAACCAGCATGAAACAGCGAGTGGAAGCTTTGGGTTTAGAGGGTAGCGGAATAAGCTATCTCGCGGATATTGACCGGAAGCGTTTAATTGGTCTTTTGGCGTTCGCGGATCCTCCACGCGAGACAAGCGCGGCGGCCATCCGAATGCTGAATACCATGGGTATCGCAACGGTTATGCTAACAGGCGATGCGAAGGGTGCTTCCCATTATATTGCCTCGAAGCTTGGCATTGCAGACGTCCATGCCGAGGTAAGGCCCGAAGGTAAATCGAACATCATTAATGCGCTTAAAGCGCAAGGCGCGATCATCGGCATGGTGGGGGACGGTGTGAACGACGCCCCTGCGCTTGCAACGGCTGATCTTGGTATTGCGATGGGCAGCGGAACCGATGTTGCTCTGGAAACCGCTGGCATCGCGCTGATGCGTCCTGACCCGCGCCTTGCCGCTGCTGCGATAAGCCTGTCGCGGCGTGCGGTTTTCACCATACGCTCGGGCCTCTTCTGGGCCTTTGCCTATAATGTCATAGGAATTCCGCTTGCGGCCTTAGGGTACCTATCACCGGTTTTCGCGGGCGGTGCGATGGCGCTTTCGAGTGTGAGCGTGGTGATGAATGCCCTTACCTTGAAGCTATGGCGTCCAACATTTTTATCTTGAAGCCTTCTTGCTCAGAGCGCTTTAAACGTCCAGAATGACGATATGGCCCATTCACATGACGACGATCATAATCATGATCACGACCACGGCTCGGAACTTTCCGAAGCTGCATTACGCGTTCGCGCACTCGAAACCATTCTGACGCAAAAGGGCTATATCAACCCCGCAGCACTCGACGCGATCATTGAAACGTATGAAACGAAGATTGGCCCGCGTAACGGCGCGCGCGTTGTCGCTAAAGCGTGGACTGATCCGGCCTATAAAATTCGTCTGATGCGTGATGCAACATCGGCCATTGCCGAACTTGGATATAGTGGCCGACAGGGCGAGCATATGCGCGTTGTCGAGAATACGCCGGAGCTCCATAATCTGGTCGTTTGCACTTTATGTTCTTGTTATCCATGGCCGGTATTAGGCTTGCCACCTGTCTGGTATAAATCAACGCCCTATCGCTCCCGTGCTGTTATTGATCCTCGGGGTGTTCTGAAAGATTTTGGTGTCATTCTGCCTGAAACAATGAAAATTCGGGTTTGGGATTCAACCGCTGAAATGCGCTATCTCGTCTTACCGATGCGTCCAGAAGGCACCGAACATTTGAGCGAAAACGCGCTTGCCGATTTGGTTACGCGTGACAGCATGATCGGCACTGGATTGCCCTTGACCAAAGGACATGCGCGATGAATGGCGCACAAGATCTTGGCGGGATGATGGGCTTCGGACCGGTTATTCCCGAGCCAGAAAAACCCGTATTTCATGCCGAATGGGAAAAGCGAGCTTTGGCGATTACCTTGGCGTGTGGCGCGCTTGGACAATGGCCGGGGGATCGTGGCCGCTATGTCCGTGAAACGCTGCCGCCCATCGAATATCTAACGTCATCCTATTATGAAATCTGGACGAAGGCGCTGTTGAGGCTCTTGCTCGCCGAGAATATGATCTCATCGGAAGAGTGGGAGGCAGGCAAGGCCTTGTCACCGGCCCAACCAACCAAACGGCCACCGCTTAGCCTTGAGCGTGTCGCGCCATTGCTGGCAGCTGGCACGCCTTACAACCGCGCTCCGATTGCTCCTGCTCAGTTTAAAGTTGGCGATAAGGTTCGCACCCGCGTTACAAATCCAACAACCCATACGCGATTACCGCGTTATGCACGGGGTAAGACGGGCGTGATTATCGAAGTGCACGATGTCTTTGTGTTCCCTGACAGCCTCGCGCATGGCAAGGGAGAAGACCCACAATGGTGCTATGGTGTTCGATTTGACGGTATTGAATTATGGGGCGCGGACAGCGATCCACATCTTGAACTTGTGATCGACCTTTTCGAGCCATATTTGATGGCCGCGTCATGACCACGGCACTTTTAGACGCGCTACCCAATATTCCGCGCGACAAAGACGGCCCAGTTTTCCGCGAACCATGGGAAGCACAGGCCTTTGCAATGACGGTTGCCTTACACGCCAAAGGGCTTTTCACTTGGGCGGAATGGGCTGATGCATTGGCCTACCATATTAAAACCACTGAGACGAAATCAGCTTGCGATAGTGGAGTTGATTATTACAGTCATTGGCTCTCTGCGCTCGAACAGCTCGTCATCGCCAAACATGCGGCCACGCCAGAAGGTTTGCACACTCTGCAAGCGGCATGGGATAGGGCAGCACGTGCGACGCCGCATGGTCAACCAATTGAACTCGCGAATGATCCCTCGCCCGCTTATACAATCTCTTGAGCCTCATCGCCGCTTCGCCTAAACTCTTCCCATGACAAAGCTTTCACCCAACTCGCTGGGCGCCCGCGCCTGGAACCGCCTTGAAGCGCTGCGCCTGTTTACAGACGAGCCCGGCAAGATCACGCGTCTTTATCTCTCGCCTTCGCACCGGCAGGCGGTTGATGCCACCGTTGTGATGATGAAAGAGGCAGGATGCGATCAGGTGCATGTTGATGCGTTAGGCACGGTTGTTGGCCGCTATGAAGGTAAATCAGCAGGTCTCCCAGCGCTCCTGATCGGCTCCCATATTGATACGGTGGTTGATGGTGGCGCGTATGATGGTGCGCTAGGCGTTATTGCTGGTATCGGTGTGGTTGAAGCGCTTCGCGATGCAGGCGAACGGCTCGATTTTGCGATTGAAGTTCTGGCCTTTGGTGACGAAGAAAATGTTCGTTTTACGTCTAACCTCACCTCATCTCGGGCGCTTGCAGGAACGCTTGATGCGGCAGGGATTGAAGCGAAAGATGAAAATGGAATTTCTATTCATCGCGCGCTGCTGACTTTCGGATGTGACCCAACCGAATGGACCTCGCTTAAACGCGATCCATCCACCGTGCTCGGTTATGTCGAAATGCATATTGAGCAAGGCCCTGTGCTTGAGGCAGAACATTTAGCCGTGGGCGTTGTAACTGCGATCAATGGTGCATCGCGCTGGACCCTCACCGTATCTGGCGAAGCGGGACATGCGGGAACGGTACCAATGAAACTGCGACATGACGCGCTAACCGCTGCTGCTGAAATGGCGCTTGCAATTGAACGTCTGGGCGCAACGGATGCTAACACGGTTGCAACCGTTGGTCGGTTCAATGTTGAGCCGGGTGCTGTCAACGTTATTCCGGCTAAAGTACGGTTTACGCTAGACGCTCGCTCACCGGACGATGCGGTACGCGCAAAAATGGTCGACGAGATCGCAGCTGCTTGCAAGGCCATTGCAACACGGCGAGGCGTGCAGTTGAGCATTGATCGGTTCTTTGAATCGAAAGCTACGCCAATGGCATCGTCTTTTATCAACGGACTTTCCGATGCCATTGCACGGCATCAAATTGCGTCTCGCCTGTTACCGTCAGGTGCAGGGCATGATGCGATGGCCATGGCCGAGCTTTGTCCCGCAGGCATGCTGTTTGTCCGCTGCAAAGACGGCATCAGCCATAGCCCGCTTGAATCCATGACGGCAGAAGATTGCGATGTCGCAATCTCCGTGTTGTTGGATTTTGTACGCCATTTTAAAGCGGCAAATTAATCCAGTTTACCGACAACAGCCTCAACAGCCTCGACCACCGCACCCGAACGCACGTGTTGATGGGCGAGGTTCATTTCCGTAGCATACCACCGATCGCCATCAAGCGCAGGATCGACAACTGAACGCAGCGATAACAAGGCCGCTTGAGAGCCTTTGCCGAGCGGATGGTCTTTTGCCAAATCGGCGATGAGTGTGAGCGCTTGCCCTGCCATCAAGATTTCCATCGCGACAATATATTCAACATTGCCTACGATGGTTCGGGCTTTGCGTGCGCACCAAGTGGAGTTCGATACATGATCTTCCGCATTGCTCTTGCCCGGAATTGAATCAACCGAGCCGGGCATTGAGAGCGTGCGGTTTTCCATGACCAAGGCCGACATCGAGCACTGCACGGTTGCAAAGCCGGTGTTTAATCCGCGTTTGCCAGCGAGCAAATTGCGCGGCAAGCCGTAGCTCATGGTTGGGTCGATCAAGCGCGCGAGGCGGCGCTCACAAATCGAGCCTAAATCCGTCATGACCATCGCAACAAGATCCATGGCTTGCGCAACATATTGGCCGTGGAAATGACCGCCAGAAATAATCACCGACGAGCCATCATCGTTTTCAAAAATCAACGGATTGTCCGTGGCCGAATTGATTTCAGTCGCTATGATTTTTGCGGCGTAATCGAGAGCTTCTAAGACAGGGCCGTGAACTTGTGGGGTGCAGCGAAGCGAATATACATCTTGTACGCGTGGCGGTGGAGATTTGCCTGCTGCACGCGCTTCATCCGGATATAGCGTCTCACGTGCATTGGCAGAACAGCGCTTTGAGCCTTCGGTAATCTTGCGAATATTGCTTGCGATTTTACGTTGGCCTTCATGCGGCCGAGCTTTGTGGACGCGTGCATCGAAGGCCGCTAACTCGCCCCGCATCGCCTCAAGCGAAAGCGACATGCCAATATCCGCCGCTTTGCGAATCCGCCTCGCGTCATAAATTGCTAATACGGCAATCGCGAGCGACACCGTTGACCCATTGATGAGCGCTGAAGCATCTTTTGCATGCAATACAAAATCGACTTCAAGACCCGCTTTTTTAATGGCATCGCGCGCAGGCATGCGCTTGCCTTTGTAAATAATCTCGGCTTCGGGAAAACCACACAAAGCACCCGACATATGGGCAAGTGGTGCAAGATCACCGGATGCGCCGACAGACCCCTTGGCCGGTATGACGGGTATCAAACCTTTATTGAGAAAATCGAGCAAACGATCAACAACTTCGACACGCGGGCCGGAATAGTTTGATGCAAAAGCATTGGCGCGCAGCAACATGGTCGCGCGAACAACATCTTCATCGAGCGGCTCGCCAATTCCGGTTGCGTGGGCATAGATTGATTTGGTTTGATAGGCCGCCATATCGGCCATGACAACGCGCTGGTCTTTAAAGAGGCCGACGCCCGTGTTGAACGCATACATCAGTGGCGCATCGTCATGCATCCAATTCTGATCGATGAAGGCGCGGGTCGATGTGATTTTTTCGCGCGCCTTTGCTGAAAGTGCTGCCTTTTCATAACGGCCATTGGCGCCTAACCGCGCCACCCGTACCACGCCCTCAATGGTGAGTTTCGCGCCATCAATCGTTACCGTCATGAAAAAGATCCCTGAAATGTGAAATGAGGTTTAGCCAAGCTTTAGCACGCCTCATCTTGGGTCGGAATATTGTTTTAACATCTATTTTGACGCCGCCGAGCGCCGCGCTGCAGCTGCATTGATATCCGCGGCTGCATCTTCCGGGCTGATATAGCGATCATCGAGATTACGATAGGCTTGGATCAGGCTTTGCCAAAAATCTTCGTCGGCCTTGCCTTTGAGAAAGCCATTTTTGGATGCGAAACGATAAAGTCGCTTGGCACCGGCCTCACGCGTTAGGCTGCCTTGGCTAATCAATTGGTCCACTTGCCCTTTTTCGGCGGCTAAAGCCTGCGCGCGGCTATCATTATCAGCCAAAGGCGGAACGACAATCCCGCTCGACACTGTAGCAGCATCGGTCTGAAGAACGGGCAAAGGCGTAGGCGGTGGAGCCTCAACATTTGGCTGGGCTGCCGGTTGGGCTGCGGCCTTTGGTGAAGCCTTCGGGTTTGGGGGTTGCGACGTCGTGCTAGCCGTATCGGTCACAGGCTTTGACGCCGCACTGGCATTTTCAAATCCCGGAAAACCCTGACACCCCGCGAGTATGAGACCGCAGATCAATACCAATCCAATTTTACCCATCACGCTATCTCCCCTTGGACGCATACTCAGAACATAAGGCCGACCTGACCTTTAAATTGCAAGGAATACCTAGCCCTCGGCGAATTGTAACAAGGCTTGGCTAAATAATTCGGCGCTCAGACCGTTATTTGAAATCAGATCGTTCCTCCTGATTATAGGCCAAATCTCATGACCGCGACCATTGTTGAGTTGAAGCAATTTCGTCAGATCCGCGAAGAAAAGGCGGAGCAAGATCTTGAGAACCGCCTACGCCGCGAAGTCGCCGGTTTCAACGAATCGCTTCAGGTGGCGATGGAGCGTTTCAATCTTAATATGCCGATGATTGCGACCTTGTTGATGGCCAAAGCCGTCGAGGCGCTTGAGGCCGATCAGCCCCGCAACCGGACCGAGGGCGAGGAATTTGCCTCTGCTAATCAGCTGATTGCATCGATCGTAAAGGCACGCGCCAAGGCCAATGAACGGGCGATGGCCGATGCCTTACGGTTCAGCACTGCGCCAACGGGCGCCTGATTAGTGCTTTGCGTGGTTGAGCCAATCAATCATGCCTGCTGCGGCAGCAACGCCGGTTGAAAAACAGGCTTGTAAGAGGTAGCCGCCGGTTGGGGCTTCCCAATCGAGCATTTCACCGGCGACAAAGACACCGGGGCGCTCTTTAAGCATCAAATGATCGTCGATTTCCGTGAGCTTGACCCCACCGGCCGTCGAGATGGCGCGCTCAAGCCCCGCTATCCCGCGAATATGGATGGGTAGGTTCTTTAAGAGCTTCGCCATCTCAACGGGATCGTCGAATGGTGCTTTTATTGCCGTGGCCCGCTCTTCCCTAAAAAGGGCAATGGCTGCAGGGGCTAATCCCGCGGCTTTATGGAGCCAGGTTGAGACGGACATTTTACCGCGTGGCTTAGAAAGCCGCTCGGTTAGAATATGCAAAGGAAGATCGCGGCGTAAATCGAGATGGATCACGGCTTGACCATCTTGCTCTATCAAACGTCTGATATCCGGCCCGAGGCTGTAGATGACGCCGCCCTCTAATCCCTTCTGGGTAATGATCGCTTCACCCTTGGCCTGCGTTGGACCGCATATTGCAACCACACGTTTGATGGCCGCACCCGCAAATCGCTCTTTCATAAGGTCCGACCATTCAACCAATACGCCTGAATTGGCTGGCTGAAGGGAAGCAATAGAGATGCCGGATGGCTCAAGAAGCTTAGTCCAGCTCCCATCAGCGCCAAGCTTGGGCCAGCTTGCTCCGCCTAAAGCTAACAAGGTTGCATCCGGCGTGACCAGAATGGTTTGGCCATCGGGTCCGATGAATTTCAACGCGCCCGAGCTATCCCAACCCTGCCAATCATGGCGGGCGGAAAAGGTGACGCCAAGCGCATCAAGGCGCCTCAACCATGCCCGCAACAGGGGCGATGCCTTAAAGCTTTTTGGAAAGACGCGCCCGCTGCTTCCGGCAAAACTATCCTCGCCCAAGCCATCGCACCAATCGCGCAGATCATCCGGCGAAAACGCTTCGATATAAGGCCAGAGCCATGACGAGGCATCGCGATAATGCGCCATGAACTCATCTGGCTCATCGGTATGGGTCAGATTGAGACCGCCACGACCAGCCAAGAGAAATTTGCGTCCCGGACTGGCCATCCGGTCATAAACAGTGACGCGATACCCTTGTTCGGCCAATTTCTCGGCTGCAATGAGACCAGCAGGACCGGCACCGATAATCGCGCATGTTTTTAAAGGGTGGGTCAAGCCAGCGTTCCGTGTCATGAAGATGTGCGCTTATCGCGCGGTCGCAACCGGGTGGTCAAGCAGTGGGTATTTCGTTGACCAAGCGAGAACGCTTGCTATGGTCCGGTCAATCGGCCATATCGCCAAGTCAAATCGATTGGAATTTAAATCTCCTATGGCCCCGCCTCTTCTCTTTCTCAATGATATTCGTTTGACCTTTGGCGGAACGCCTCTGCTTGAAGGGGCTGATATTTCCGTATCTGCGGGGGATCGGCTTTGCCTTGTTGGGCGAAATGGATCGGGAAAGTCGACGCTTCTCAAAATTGCCGCCGGGCTGATTGAGCCTGATCACGGCGAGCGGTTTGTCCAGCCCGGTGCAACGGTGCGGTATTTGCCGCAAGAGCCCGATCTATCAGGCTTTGCAACGACGCTCGCCTATGTCGAAGCCGGATTGGCGCCAGGGGATGATCTTTGGCGGGCTAAATATTTATTGGAAGCGCTCGGCCTTACAGGCAATGAAAATCCGGCAACGCTTTCGGGGGGCGAAGCGCGACGGGCCGCGCTTGCCCGCGTGATTGCACCTGAACCTGATATTTTGATGCTTGATGAGCCAACGAACCATCTTGATCTACCGGCCATTGAATGGCTCGAAGGCGAATTAAAGGGCTTAAAATCAGCCCTCGTGCTCATCAGCCATGATCGGCGGTTTCTGGAGAATTTATCGCGCGCAACACTTTGGCTTGATCGCGGCGTGACAAGAAGGCTTGAGCAAGGCTTTTCAGCGTTTGAAGCTTGGCGCGATAGCGTGCTTGAAGAAGAAGAGCGCGACCGACACAAGCTCGACCGGCAAATTGTCCGCGAAGAACATTGGGTGCGGTACGGCGTAACGGCACGCCGTAAACGCAATGTCCGGCGAATGGCAGAGCTTGCAGGGCTTCGCCAAAAAAGGCGCGAAGCACGCGGGCCAACAGGTACGGTGAAGCTTGAAGCGGCCGAGGCCGATATATCTGGCAAGCTTGTTATTGAAGTAAAGCGCATCGCGAAAAGTTTTGGTGAGCGCGTTATTGTGTCGGATCTTTCGTTGCGGCTGTTGCGCGGGGATCGCCTCGGCATTGTAGGCGCAAATGGTGCCGGCAAGACGACATTGATCAATCTTATGACGGCTCGATTAACGCCTGATTCCGGCAGCGTTCGTTTAGGCGTTAATCTTGCAATGACAACGCTTGAACAAAAGCGTGATAGTCTTGATCCGAATGCCACGTTAGCGGAAACGCTGACGGGTGGCAGTGGCGATAAAGTGATTGTTAATGGCGAGAGCCGCCATGTTGTCTCTTATATGAAAGACTTTTTGTTTCCGCCTGAACAAGCGCGGACGCCGGTTTCCGTTTTATCTGGCGGTGAGCGTGCGCGTTTGTTGCTCGCTGTTGCACTGGCGTCACCCTCCAATCTTTTAGTGTTGGATGAGCCTACCAATGATCTCGATTTAGAAACACTTGATTTACTGGAAGAGATGCTCGCCGATTATCCCGGTACATTGATCGTTGTCAGCCATGATCGTGATTTTCTGGATCGTGTCGCAACATCGATCCTTGTCTCGGAAGGGGATGGCGAATGGCTTGAATATGCTGGCGGTTACTCGGATATGATTGCACAGCGCGGCAAAGGCGTTGATGCACGCAAAGCGGCAGAACGCCTCAAAGATGAAAAGCCAAGCACGACGCCGAATACCTCAGCTACACCCACGCAGAGCAAACGGAAATTATCCTTTAAAGAAAAGCACGCACTCGAAACGCTTCCCCAGCGCATGGAAGCGCTTGGGCGCGATATTGAAAAATTACGCGCCGTTCTCGCTGATCCGGCGCTCTACACCAAAGATCGTCCGCGCTTCGATAAAGCCAGCGACTTATTAGCGCGCGCCGAGGCGGACCTTGTTGCTTCTGAAGAACAATGGTTAGCGCTTGAGATGTTGCGCGAAGAGGTTGAGGGTTAGGCTGCTAACCCTGTCTCGACCAGCTTCGCCCAATAGCTCACGCCAATCGGAATAACGCTGTCATCAAAATCATAGGCTGGATG
>CANGPL010000050.1 GCA_947455725.1 Hyphomicrobiales bacterium
CATCATATAGGTACCATCGCCAATCATAACGATGGGCGTGCGTGTTGGATCAGCCATGGCTGCCCCCCAACCTGCAGCAATCTCATAACCCATGCACGAGAAGCCGAATTCGAGATCGAAGGTGTGGGGCGATTTTACGCGCCAATTCTTCATGACTTCGCCGGGCAGACCGCCAGCGGCAGTGATGAGCAAATCACGCTCGCCTGCCTTGTCATTCACAACACCAACGACCTGCGCATAGGTAGGAACCGGATCATTGGTTGGCTTACGGAAGCCATCGAGCATCTTGTCCCACGCGGCAAATTCGGACTTTCCTTTTGCCGTCCACTCGGCGGGTACTTTCCAGCCCTCGAGCGCTGGTGCAAGTTCTTCGAGCGTTGCTTTCGCATCACCGACAACCGCCAAAGCGCGGTGCTTGGTTGCATCCCAACGCGCCGCGTTGATGGCGACAAACTTTGCATCGGGTCTAAAGCAGGTCCATGAACCGGTTGTGAAATCCATCAAGCGTGTGCCAATCGCAATGATCACATCGGCTTCAGCGGCAAGCGCATTCGCCGACGTTGAGCCGACAATACCTAGCGGGCCAATATGGGCGGGGTGATGATGGACAAGGCCACCTTTTCCGGCAATGGTTTCAGCCACCGGCAAGCCGTGCTGTGTTGCTAGTGCACCAAGTATCTCTTCGGCTCCGGAATAGCGCACACCGCCGCCCGAAATCACAAGCGGACGTTTGGCATTTTTGATCAGCTTGATCGCCTCAGCCAACCGATCTTTATCAGGACGCGGACGCGGAATGGCGTGAATGGTTTCTGTAAAAAACGCTTCCGGATAATCACATGCCAATTCTTGGACATCTTGTGGAAGTGCGATGAAGGCAGGTCCACAATCGGCCGGATCAAGCATCGTTGCAATGGCTTGCGGCAGAGAGGAAATGATCTGCTCAGGATGGACGATACGATCCCAATAGCGTGTTACCGCTTTGAATGCATCATTCACATTGATTGTCGGGTTATTGTAATGTTCGACCTGTTGCATCACCGGATCAGGCCGACGGTTTACAAACGTGTCACCGGCCAACAAGAGGATCGGTAAACGGTTGGAGTGCGCAACACCGGCAGCCGTCATCATGTTCAAGGCGCCCGGTCCGATAGATGAGGTTGCGACCATGATTTGACGACGGCGCATTGCTTTAGCAAAGCCAATCGCTGCAAGCGCCATCGACTGTTCATTTTGACCGCGCCACGTTGGCAGCGTGTCTTTAACCGCCTCTAATGCTTCTGAAAGGCAAGTGACGTTACCATGACCGAAAATGGCGAAGACGCCCGGAAAGAGGGGAACCTTCGTGCCATCCACCATCGTGAACTGATTACAGAGATAGCGGACAAGGGCTTGTGCCATCGTCATTCGAAGTGTGGACATGAAAGACTCCCTTAGTTTAGCTGTATCAGTGGTTCATTGAGCTATCGGCTTTTCTCGGTGAAGCGGGAAAAGCCGAAATGTTTATCAGATTTATTTTTTACTCTTCGCTTTCGTCCGATTTAACGCCATCTCCGTGACCGTTGGGATGCGCGGCGACGAACGCTTTGATGGATGAAGCAACGCGGCTGTTGCAACCGCTAGCACTTGAACGAGGCAGGCGGGTGCGGCGAGCGAGCGTGAGAAAGAATATTCTTCTTCTGGTACTGTGAAGAGAACGCTGGCGCCTTTTGCGATCGGTGAAAGCTGGCTATCGGTGATCGAGATGATGGGTATTTTTTTCTCCGCGACTTCCTCGGTAATCGATACGACTTCTTTCGCGTAATGACGGAAAGAAATGGCAACGAGCACGTCATTCTTCGTGATCGTTTGCGCGATCTCTCCAGCCAAGCCACCGGATGAATCGAGAAAAACGGTGCGGCGTTGCAACATGGTCATGAGATAGCGAAATAAGAGCGCAATTGGCTCGGAGCGCATTTGACCGGCGATATAGATCGTCTCAGCTTTCGCAAGATAAGTTGCAGCGGATGCGAGGGATGCTTCCGATATGCCTTCAAGCAATTGTTGTAGAGCGGCGATATCGCGGACGACGAGGTTTTTGAGATAGCCCAAATTTCCATGGTCGCTGTTTTTAGTCAGTTCGCCTTCAAGCGCGCTGACGCGTTCACGAAAACCCGGAGCGGCTGTTGCAAGCCGTGTTTGAAAAACGGCTTGTAAGGGCTTGAAACCAGAAAATCCAAAATGTTGCGCAAAGCGAACGAGACTTGAAGGATGAACATCGCATTGCCGCGCAATCGCGTTAATCGATTCAAGCGCTATGATATTCGGGTTTTGCGTAAAGAAGCGCGCGATCTGCTGAAAGCCATCGGAGAGCGCATCATATTCTTTTGTGATTGTATTGACGATTTCCTCATAGCGCCGCGGAATCTGATCGACAGATTTGGACTTTGCGGCGTGTTTGGCGATTTCGTCCATCATAATGCTTAGGCGCTTTCCCATGCTGCTACGAGCTTGGCGAAGCGATCTGCCATTTGTGTCGTTGCCGTTGCATCATCGATCTTACCTGCCATCCATTCACGAGCCGGATCGGCGAAAATCGTACGCCCGACGGCGAAGCCCTTCACGTATTTTGCTTTGCGTCCAATGCGGAATGCCTCTTCAAGTTCAGCAGCGGGCGCATCAAGGCCAAGCATCACAATACCACGGCAGGATGGATCATTGGCGTCAATGACGGCTGCGATGTTGTTCCATGCGGTCGCTGTTTTTTGCGGCTCCAGCTTCCACCAATCCGGCTTGATGCCAAGGCTATAGAGCCGTGTCATGACGATTGCTGAGGTATCATCATTGAGCGGTCCGTTTTTGCCGCAGATGATTTCGATGAGCAGTTCACGACCGAGCGAACGAGCCGCATCATAGAGCCTTAAAAGTTCACGCTCTTGGAGTGCTTTCATCTCCGCTGAGTCGTCAGGATGATAGAAGCACAGGCATTTGATGATGTGATTGACTGGCCACTCAATAAGTTTGGCTGCGAGTGATCCGCCACCTTCAAAATCTAGCGGACGTGAACCCGGTAATTCAACGGGGCGACCGATCCAGAATTGATGATCTTCGGCGCGGAACAGCGCTTCACGGCCATAGGTACCGTCGAGCAACATGCCGAAGCCGTCGCGGCCTTTGGCTACGCGGTTTGCGGCATCAACCGCCAAGCGTTTGAAGGTTTTAATCCGCTCACGGGATGCGCCTGCATTGTCGGCGATTTCTTCCAGCTGCGAGCGATGGTCGATAGCGAGTGCGTAGACGTGATCGGCCTTTGGATAGGATGTCATTGTGTCGCGCGTAGTTGACCAATGAATATGGTTGAGAGCCGCGTCATGGCGCACGGCACGGGATGAAGCGCCTTTGGAGATGAAATGCTGCATCTCTTCAAAGGTCGGATATTCAACCGAGCAGAGCAGGCGCGAGACGGCGAAGGCACCGCCGGCATTGGCAAAGGCGCAGCAGGTTTCAATCGACTCATCGCGCAACCAGCCGCGCAAAAAGCCTGACATGAAAGCGTCGCCCGCGCCGAGCACATTATAGACTTCCACCGG
Organism: Hyphomicrobiales bacterium; assembly: GCA_947455725.1. Taxonomy (GTDB): domain Bacteria; phylum Pseudomonadota; class Alphaproteobacteria; order Rhizobiales; family Beijerinckiaceae; genus CAIUPE01. The sequence goes on from CANGPL010000050.1 coordinate 3,567, forward strand.
AAAGCCGGGGCCTTTGATGCCGTCTTCAATATCGTCGGGGATTACGCCCGGAAACACGACGCAGCCCATCGGGCCACGCTTCATGACGATCGTGCCGGTGGAGTGACGACGGACGGCTTTTAGCGCGGCAAGCGGCGTATCCTCGCCCCCCGCGATCATGATTTCTTCTTCAGTGCCAACGATCAAATCGCAATCGGCCAGAATCGGTTGCAAATGGGCGGTGACATCTCCCGATTTGATATAGCGCTCTTCGCCTGCGCCATGGCCTGCGAGGCCCCAGAGGTTTGGGCGATAATCAATATCAATCGCGATCTTGCCGCCATGTTTTTTGGCATATGCCATTGCGAGCTTTTGGGCAGCCGCCGTATTGGCTTTGGCGAAATGCGTGCCGGTGACAACGATTGAGCGCGAAGAGGCGATGAAGGCCTCATCAATATCACTCTCGTCGAGCGCGTTATCGGCGCAATTATCACGGTAGAAAATCAGCGGGAATTGCTTGTCGTCGCGGATGCCGAGGATAACCAGTGCGGTGAGCCGGTCTTTATCCGTATGCACGCCTTGGGTGTTGACCCCTTCGCGCTCTAATTGTTCGCGGATGAAGCGGCCCATATGCTCGTCGCCAACGCGGGTGATAAGACCACTTTTGAGCCCAAGACGTGCCGTGCCGATGGCGATATTGGTGGGCGAGCCGCCAACGGCTTTGGAAAAGCTCGCCATATCCTCGAGACGCCCGCCGACTTGCTCGCCGTAAAGATCCACCGAGGACCGGCCAATGGAAATGAGGTCGAGCGTTTTTGCGGTCGTCATGGACTTGCCTTTATTATTTATCCGTCTCAAATCCGTAACAATAATTTCCATACTTGGTCAAATGGGAATTTTTGTTGCGAAGCAAGAAAGGACGTGTAGAAAAGCACGCATCACTGTATTCAAAGCCAAACCTCTCAACAGGAACCCGCTCATGAAAGCCAAACTCGGTATTGCCCCTATTGCCTGGTGGAACGACGATCTCGCGGAACTCAGCGATGATGTCTCGCTGGAAGAATGCTTGCGGCAGGCTTCCGTTGCGGGCTTTACGGGCATGGAAACGGGCCGGCGCTTCCCGCTTGATCCGGCCGTTTTGGGTCCGATTTTGAAGCAATATGGCATCAGCGTTTGCGGCGGCTGGTTCTCGGGGTTGCTGCTTGATGGCGATATCGAGGTCGAGAAAGAGCGCATTGCAGCGCAAATGGCCCTGTTTAAGGCGATGAATGCGCCTTGCATCGTCTATGGCGAAACTGCCCGCACAGTGCAGGGCGATCGCTCTAAGCCTTTATCAACCAAGCCAAAGCTCTCGGAAGACGAGATCAAGATCTATGCCCGTAAAATGACGGCGTTTGGCGAATGGTGCGCAGATCAGGGAATGCCTTTGTCCTATCACCACCATATGGCGGCGGCGATTGAGACCGAAGAAGAGCTTGATTTGTTTATGAAATATTCCGGCGCAGGCATTCCGCTTCTATATGATGCAGGTCACATGGCCTTTGCCGGTGGTGACGTGTTGCGGGTGATCGATAAGCACCATAAGCGGATTTCGCATGTGCACACCAAAGATGTGCGGATGGGTGTGATTAACGGCCTCGATCGGACGAAGGAAAGCTTCCTTGATGCGGTCATCAAGGGCGCGTTTACGGTGCCTGGCGATGGCTCGCTCGATTTCGAGGCGATTGTCAAAAAGCTCGCTGGCTATGGCTATGAGGGCTGGTTTGTGGTCGAGGCTGAGCAGGATCCGGTGAAGGCACCACCCCTTGAGATGGCCAAGATCGGCCATAAGGAATTGCTGCGGGTCATGGCAGCGGCTGGCTATACCGTGGTTGCCGCGTAATCATTTAGCCTTCGGGGCTTGACCCGTTGAGGAGAGATCGAGCGGCGCGCAATCGTGCCGCCCGAGCGAGATGCATTTTTGCAGTGCCTCGTTTTTGGTAAATCCATCGAAAATATACCAAGCGCCCGCCAGCATCACGGCGATAAAGGCGGCTGCAATAAGGTTGACGCGCATCCTATGGCGTTCGTACTCGGCATCGTGTTCGGTCATCTTGCTGATATCAAGGTCAATTTGGCAGAAATTAAGGCATCCGGTATCGGTTGTCGTTTACGGCGGGAAGAGTGGGGTCATGGTAGCGGTTGGATTAGGGCTCTTGGCGGCTTTGCTCTGGGGCGTGCATGATTATTGTGTGCGCGTCCTAGCAAGCCGTGCCGATGCTTTAGCGCTTTTGGTTTTAGTCTTCATCGTTGGTGCCGTCATCATGAGTCCGATAGCCCTCCTATCGGATGGGTGGGGGCAATTTACGCCGACGACCTTAGGCTTCGCGTTGATATCTGGCCTTTTTTATGCGGCGGGAGCTTATGGGCTATATCGGGCCTTCGCGATTGGGCCGGTGAGGGTCGTTGCGCCGATTTGCGGTGGATACCCTTTGCTGTCGGTTGCCTTTCACATGATGCGCGGCGGAGAAGCCGGGCCACCGGTCTGGCTTGGGGTTATAGGCGTTGTTTTTGGTATTTCACTGGTCACGCGGGGTGAGGCAGGGGAAGCGGCGGAGCGCCGCATTGAAGCCGTCTTATGGGCGTTGCTTGCCGCGTTTGGCTTTGCCCTTACCTTTGGCTTTTCACAATGGGCCGCAGAAACCGCGCCTGAAACTCCGGTTATTTGGATCGCGCGTTTGATGGCAGTTGTCGCTGTTTTTGTGGCGGTATGGATGCGCGGTGTATCGATCGCACCCATTTTTAGCTTGTGGTGGACGGCGGTGCTGCTTGGCACGCTCGATACAATGGCGTTAATGCTGGTGGCGCGCGCGGGTGGGTTTCCTCACGCGGAATATGCGCCTGTGACCGCGTCGATGTTCGGTATTGTAACCGTGCTTTTGGCGTGGAAGTTCTTGAATGAGGCCATGCGACCCATTCAGTGGATTGGGATCATCGGGGCCTTTGCGGGCCTCGCTTTGCTCAGCCTCGGATAGCGGGCCAACAAAAAACCCGCACTTTTGCAAGAGCGGGTTCCGTGCAAGTGGCAGGGCCACTCAGATTTTATTTGGCACCGTCTGATGACGCCTCGCCGGTACATCCATGGTCGGAAGTCTCCGGACGATGCCTTTCCAGCCCTACAGCGCCTTGCGGCAGCAGATTGGGCCAAAAAATTAGTCAGCTGCCTTCAGATTGTCAGCCGACATCTTGCCGCTCTTGCGATCAGCAACGAGTTCGTACGAAATCTTTTGACCTTCGCGGAGATCGCGCATGCCAGCACGCTCTACAGCGCTGATGTGAACGAACGCGTCAGCTCCGCCGTTATCCGGCTGAATGAAGCCAAAGCCCTTGGTGGAGTTGAACCATTTTACAGTTCCAGTAGCCATCTTAATATTCTCTTCCGAGTTCATGGTGGTGCAACCTAAGCCCTATGGACTAGGCCGTCGAATTTGCGTTTTCAGGAAAGAGAAATGTCGACCCGGGTAGAAAATTCTGCGCGAGTTCATGTCGTCTAGCCGTCCATCGACCAACCTCTTATGCGGCATTTGGGCTTTAATAGCAAGGAAATTTAGGCTCTCGCCGATAAATAGGGTTAAAACCCTTTATTTTCAATTAGTAGCCGTCGTCTCAGGGCGCGTTAACTTATCCTCTTTTGTCCATTTTTATTGCGTCGTTATCGATTGACACTTCAAGAACGGACATAGACCAGATCGTAAACGACCTTTGGCATTTGCCAACATACTTGTACTGGAGGCGGGCCATCAGGGCGTAAATTCGACCGTAAATTCGGACCCTAGTTGGGATGATATATGCAGCTGACCATGGAGCTGCTGAACTAACATCCGGATGAGCTTTATACCCGAGCGGTTGCACTGCTTGAATTCATCAAAGCCTGTCCCGTCATCTGAAATGATCAATTGCGACAGTTTCTGATCGGGCTTTCGTTTCAGCATGACGGCTATATTGCCGACCCCAGCAGGGAAGGCATGCATATAGGCGTTGGTGAGCAATTCTGTGACGATGAGGCCCAAAACGGAGGCGCGGTCTAAATTGAGTTCAATATCATCAATGGCCTGGGTTAAGGATATTTTGGGCCGAAAAGAGCCATAAATCTCGATTATTTCCCCAATAAGTGCCTTTAAGTAAGTGATCATTGAGATGCCTTTCTCACCACCGGAAATGAGCAACTGATCATAGACATGGGCCATAGCCATGACCCGACTGGCAATTTTACGAAGCGTGATATGGGAGGAATCCTCATCGCTTCCGATTTCCTCCATTCGGCTGACAAGCATTCCGTGAATAATTTGCAAATTATTGCGGACACGGTGGTGTAATTCGGCTGTTAGAAGTGATTTTTGTTCAATCAGAGCGTTTTTTTCGCTGATGAGGCGATCTCGCCTCTTGATGGATTGTCGTAGACTTTTGGTTTTTTTAGCAGATTTAATCGCTTGCGCTAAAATATTGGCAAAGCTTGTCAGAAAATTTATGTCGTATTGGTCAAATGCTGCTTTTTCAATACTGTCTAATTCTAAAACGCCATAAGGATATTTTTTGTCTTTAATTATAATATCGATCGTTGATAAAACATTATGTTCTTTGTAAAATGAAGGAAATGTAAATTCCGCACTATTTTTTACATCAGAAAAGACCGGACGTCCCGTTTGAAATGCCCTTACTTGCGGTGAGGTCGTGTCTGTAAGCGCATAGGCATAGCCGATAACGCCCGCATTCCAGCCATGGCCGGCAACGACAACAAGTTGTTTGGATCGTTTATTATATTCACAGATTTTACTGAAATTGGCACCCAGAAGGTCGGAGCAGATCACGCAAGCTTGTTCCAAAATACGCCCAACATCTTTCTCGCTTAACGCATAGCTACCAAATTCCGCAATTGCTGATTGTTGACGCAAGATCTTTTTTATATTGTTCATTTTCTTCCAAATGATAAATCACAGTTTTTCATTTAAAATATTTTATTTTATTATTTTTAATAAAATAAAATAATAAATTCGCAAAAATACGTAGATTTAATTAAATTTTAAAAATTATTTTATTATAAATTAAATTTATATAAGTAAAAATACTTAAATAATAAAATTAAAAAATCATAACTATATTATTAATTCAATATCAATACGATTGTGTGCATGGATTAATAAGCAAAAAAATATGTAAGATACCGATGTAATTTTTCGTATTTTTTTGTTTCAAACAAAACCTATATCGGCCTTACGGAATTCGATGAGGTATCCATGGGGTCTACTGAATTATTAGCCATGAAGCGGCGCTTGAAGCTTGCTGCTCTTGAGAGACGTTTATTTAAGATCAGGCATGATTATCAATTGCTAATGCTGCTCCATTTGGGCTCGAAAGCCGCTCCGATGAGCCGATCTACGTTAGCGAAACAGATTGATTGTAGCGAAGTATCCTTCCGAAAATATTATAATGAGCTTGCGGACGGCGGTTTGATTGAGATCATTCAGCAGGCAAACGATAAACGGAAGAAGATCGTGCAGCTAACGGCACTAGGACGTAAGGCTCTCAATGTTTATGAAACAGAATTTAATAATATAATGAATTCGTAGCCGTTTCGATCGATCGCTACCTGCCATTCGCGGTATAAAATTTGCCGAAGGTAATTAGTAGATGCTGCCTACCTTGAGGGCACAGCCTATCTCTTAAGTTTTTTCGGTCTATTACTGATTTAAACGATAGAGAACGTCAGGCTTACCGCGGGGCTGGTTTTTATAAACAACGCCTTTAGGGGACAGCATCGCATTGGTGAGGGTCCGCTCGGCGTGAAGCAAGCGATGCGAGAGCAGGCGTTGCGTATAATGAGCCACTATTTTGGTGTAAGCTGGATCCTCGGCGAGGTTTACGAGCTCACCGGGGTCATTTTTCAGATCGAATAAAAGCGGCGGCAGTGCCGTGAAATGCACATATTTGAATTCGCGATCACGGATCACGTTTAAGGTACATTCGTCGGGTGTCAGGTTGAGTGCTTTCTCATATCGCTCGGTTACCGGATTGCGGAAATCGAACTCCCAGAACACGGATTTGCGCCAACGCCCCGGCGTTTCGCCTGAAAGCCAGTCAATCAGGGAATGACCATTGTTTTCATTTGGAACGGGTGAACCCATCCAATCGAGGATTGTTGGCATCAAATCCACAGATTCCGTAAAGGCAGAAACCTGCCGCCCTCGGGCAGATGCTTGCGCATAGGGATCGCGAATGATTAGCGGTATGTGGTTTGAGCCATCAAAAAACCCGCCTTTGCCCCAACACCAATGTTCGCCAAGCATTTCGCCGTGATCAGAGGTGAAGATGATCAGCGTTTCTTCATATTCGCCGGTTGTTTTCAAATAATCGATAATACGCCCGATCTGCGCGTCGACTTCGGCGATGAGGCCGAAATAGACGGCGCGCATTTCCTCACGGTTGCTTTCGGGTAGGGCGTGAATATCGAAGGGCGCATCGAAATAGCCAGGGTTCGACATTTCTTTGAGCCAGACATCAAGATAGGGGTGGCGCGCGGCCTCCGCCTCACGAGTTGGCATCCGTACGGGTTTAGGTGGCACCGAGACATTGATCATGGAATCGTAAGGAGCCGGTGCGATTAAAGGCGGGTGGGGCCTTAAGAACACGGCATGAATCAGCCAATCTTCCTTTCGGCGGAGCCTTAAATAATCGATGACCTTATCGGCGATATAGGCGGTGTCGCTATCCTCAGCTCTATATTTTGCCGACCCCCGCCAAAACCGCTTTGGGTCGGCGTTCGGATCTGGCGGCGAATAAATGTCAAAGAGCACGTCCGGCATTTCATAGCCCTTGCGGGCTAATTCCGTCATCCAGCCGGAGAGCGCGCCTTCGTTGAGCGTCGCTTCAAGCCGGAAGCCAGGAAGCACGCCTTCAAAACTGCGTAGGCGCGGGTCATCCGGTGCCATTTCCCGCGGATCGGCCGAGGAATCGGTATAGCCGAACAGCACCGGATCACGACCTGCCCGACGGGCTTCGAGTGCGAGATTGGTGTGGCGCCGATCAAGCGGCGTGCCGTTTCTAACCGAGCGGTGAATAAAGGGGTAGAGCCCGGTTAACAGCGTCGTACGCGCCGGGCCGCAGGGGGCTGACGCGGTAAAATGATCCCGGAAGAGTGCGCCGTCTGCCGCCAGCGCGTCGAGATTGGGTGTATGGGCGGCAGGATGGCCAAGGCAGCCTAAGGCATCGCCACGCCATTGGTCGGCTGTAATAAAAAGAACTTTCCGTTGGCCCATCGTCCATGCCCCGTCTGTTTGCGCGCGAATGGCGCAAAGTTACACCGCAACCTGCTCTGAATCGCAACGGACTCTCTGGGAAATTTTTGAAAGACAGATGACAGGTGGGATTAAACCGATAGATGTTTGCGAACGTCGGTTTCAATCATTGTTTCTTTCGCGCCGCTTAAAACGACCTGTCCCCGATCCATAACAGCGTAGGTGTCGCAAAGCTCACGGGCGAAATCAAAATATTGTTCAACGAGGACGACGGCCATTTCGCCTTGCGAACGTAAAAGGGAAATGGCGCGACCAATGTCTTTGATCACAGACGGTTGAATGCCCTCTGTGGGCTCGTCAAGGATTAGCAGTTTAGGCCGCATGACAAGCGCTCGGCCGATGGCGAGTTGCTGCTGCTGACCGCCGGATAAATCGCCGCCGCGGCGTTGTTTCATGTCTGCCAATACGGGGAAGAGTTCAAAGACGAGATCCGGCACGGTTTGTTGCCCCCGGGGGAGAGCGGCAAAGCCGGTTTCGAGGTTTTCCTTAACCGTAAGCAGTGGGAAAATCTCACGCCCCTGTGGTACAAAACCAATGCCGAGGCGCGCACGTTCATAAGACGGCATGGCGCGAATAGATTGCCTACCAAACTGTATATCGCCAGTGGTGATAGCATGCTGGCCGGTAATCGCTCGCATCAAAGATGTTTTACCAACACCGTTGCGACCCAAGACGGCGGTAACTTTACCGATTTCTGCCGTCAGGGAGACGCCTCTTAGGGCTTGCGCGGCGCCATAGAAGAGATCGATGGAAGTTACATTCAGCTGTGCCATGATCTACCGTCCTAGATACACGTCAATTACGCGATCATTCGCGGAAACGCTGTCGATTGTGCCTTCGGCGAGAACGGTGCCTTCGTGCAAACAGGTGACTTTGCAATCAAGCGCGCGCACAAAACTCATATCATGTTCAACGACGACGACGGCGTGCTCGCCAGCAATCGAGGTTAAAAGACGCGCGGTTTCTTCGGTCTCAGCATCGGTCATTCCGGCAACGGGTTCGTCGACCAAAAGAAGCTTTGGATTTTGCGCGAGCAGCATACCGATTTCAAGCCATTGCTTTTGACCATGGGAAAGGCTGCCTGCTAGACGATACTTCAAATCGCCGAGACGAATAATCGATAGAGCCTCATAGATTTGATATGCCGTAACTTTGCTCCGCCAACCGAAAAGGGATGAGAAGGCTGTTCTCGGACCCTCAACGGCAAGAAGAAGATTATCCTCCACCGTTTGATAATCAAACACGGTTGGCTTTTGAAATTTACGACCAATGCCAAGCGATGCAATCGCACTTTCATCCTGTGTCGTTAGATCGACGGAACCATCGAACACAACGGCGCCTTTATCGGGCCGTGTTTTGCCCGTGACGACATCCATCATCGTTGTTTTACCCGCGCCATTTGGTCCGATAATCGCGCGTAATTCACCACGTCCCACAACAAAGGAGAGGTCATTCAAAGCTTTGAAACCGTCAAAGCTGACGCTGACTGCATCAAGATACAGAATCGAATCGGTGAGATCGGTCGTCATGCCGTATCTCCTTTGCCACCCGAATTGAAGCGCGCCGTGAGCGTTCCGATAATGCCTTTGGGCAGAAATAAAGTGACGCCAATAAAAAGTGCGCCTAAGCCATAGAGCCAGAAATCGGGGAAGGTGCCGGTTAGCCAGGTCTTTGCAAAATTGACCAAGACCGCACCGATGGCTGCGCCAATAAGCGTACCGCGACCACCAACGGCGACCCAGATAACCGCTTCAATGGAATTGGCGGGTGCAAATTCCGACGGATTAATGATGCCGACTTGCGGGACATATAATGCGCCCGCTATACCCGCCATGGCCGCGGAAACGACAAACACCATGAGTTTATAATTTTCGACCCGATAGCCTAAAAATCGTGTTCGCGATTCGGCATCACGAATCGAAGCGAGCACCTGACCGAAACGAGAAGCCACCATCGCTCGGGCTACTATGAAACCCAATGCAAGCATAAGGGCTGTGATTGAAAAAAGTATTGCGCGCGTTGTGGGAGCCTGGATCGAAAAACCTAGAATATCTTTGAAATCGGTGAGACCATTATTGCCACCAAAGCCCATATCATTGCGAAAAAAGGCGAGGAGTAAGGCATAGGTTAGCGATTGGGTGATGATGGACAGATAGACACCAGTTACACGTGAGCGAAAAGCAAACCAACCAAAAATTAACGCTAATAATGAAGGCACTAAAATGACCATCGCAATTGCATAGACAAAATGATCGAAGAAGTACCAGGTAATCGGCAGTTCTTTCCAATTCAGGAAAACCATGAAGTCAGGTAAAATCGGGTCAGCATAGACACCGCGTGAACCGATTTGGCGCATCAAATACATACCCATCGCATAACCACCAAGTGCGAAAAATGCGCCATGGCCAAGCGAGAGAATACCGCAATATCCCCATACCAAATCTAACGCTAAGGCCAATAAGGCATAGGCCAAATATTTACCCCAGAGGGAGACCAGATAGGTCGGGATATGGAAGGTCGATGCTTCGGGTAGAGCGAGGTTTAAAATGGGGATAAGAACGCCAAGTACCGCGAGTGCTGCGATGAAATAAGCAGCCGTTTTATCAAAGCGATGAAACAGAAACTTTATCATTGCTCAACCGCCCTTCCCTTTAGCGCGAAGAGGCCACGCGGGCGGCGTTGGATGAAGAGAATAATGACGGCAAGCAGGATGATTTTGCCAAGAACGGCACCGGCAATGGGCTCAAGAAATTTATTCGCAAGGCCCAGACTTAAGGCACCAAGTAAGGTACCCCATAAATTACCGACGCCACCGAATACCACAACCAAGAAACTATCGATGATGTAGGATTGGCCAAGATTGGGCGAAACATTATCGATTTGCGAAAGCGCAACGCCCGCAATGCCTGCAACGCCCGAGCCAAGCGCAAAAGTCAGCGCGTCAACGACAGGTGTGCGAATACCCATCGCCGCGGCCATTCGACGGTTTTGAATGACGGCGCGCATACGAAGGCCAAGTGATGTACCACGCATCACGCCGAGCAGAGCCAAGAAGACCGTGAGGCTGAAAAGGATTATCCACAAACGGCCATAGGTAATTTGAAAACCGTTTAAATCCCACACACCCGCCATATAAGACGGCGCGCCAACTTCGCGGTTGTTCGCCCCAAAGGCAGAGCGAACGGCCTGTTGCAGCATAAGACTAACGCCCCATGTGGCTAGTAGAGTTTCAAGTGGCCGACCATAAAGGTAACGAATGATCATACGTTCAATAACGAGCCCCACTAAAGCCGAAACAAAAAAGGCAAGAGGAATAGCAATTGGCAACGACCAATCAAACAGGCTAGGCGCTTTAGCCCTGATGATCTCTTGCACGACAAAGGTGGTGTAAGCACCGAGCATAACCATTTCGCCATGCGCCATATTTATAATGCCCATCACACCGAAGGTGATGGCCAAGCCTATAGCGGCTAATAGCAAAACGGAACCCAGAGAAAGCCCGTACCAGGCGTTTTGAGCGGCAGACAAAAGCGCAAGCCGTCGAGAGATTGATTTTGCAGCGAGGCTTCCTGCAGCAATAACATTTGCCGTCGCATTTGCGTTTGTAACAGAACTTAATAAGGCTAACGCGTCTTGGTCGCCTCTTTGTCCGAGTCTATCCGCGGCGGCTACCCGCTCAGCTTCTGGTGCATCTGGCTTAAGAATTAAAACGGCAGCGCGTGCTTCTTCAAAATGCTGCTTAACAATCGCATCTGTCTCTTTTGCGATGACGCTATCGAGCGCGGAAAGCGTATTGACGTCGCGCGATTTAAATACGGCATCGGCCGCTGCTATTCTTTTTTTTGGATCAGCCGATAACAGAGTCATCGAACCAATAGCTGCATCAAGCGCACGACGAACACGATTGTTTACTTTCACGGGTTTAAGCCCTGTGGGCTGTTCGCTAGGCGCTGCATTCGTAGCCGCATCAATCCACTTGCCGGAAGTGTCTTTGAAAAAAATCGCTTTATCCGATAACCGATAGCTCAGGCGTGAATCGGCTAACGCATTTAATACGGCCTCCGCGGAAGGAATTGCGCTGGCTGCAAGAGCGGTTACGCCGGCTTCAATCTCGCTATAATTTTCAGTTGCTAACCGCGTTAAGACGATGCTCGCATCGTCGGCCCAAACGAGTTGAACCGCACTGCTTATGAGTGCGATTGCGAGTCCGAGGATGATACGAAGCGTGCGAAGCATGGGAAGCCAATCGATAGGTGTGAATTTTAATCTAAAGCGTTGAGATGGGCGACGACTGTGCCGCCCATCCTAAGATTGGTTTTAGATTAGCTTTTGCTGCCGCATTTTCCGGTTTTCACATTGAAGTTGCCGCACGAAAGGGGCGCGCGCCAATCGGCAATAAGGTCTTTTGAGCCTTCGAGATAAGGCGACCATTCATTGGCAACTACGGTACCTGGCGTTTGCCATACGGTATTGAATTGGCCGTCGGCCTTGATTTCGCCGATCAGAACGGGCTTCGTGATGTGGTGGTTTGGCATCATGGTGGAAAGGCCACCTGTGAGGTTAGGTACGGCTACACCGATCATGGCATCAATCACCTTTGATGGGTCGGTCGTACCAGCCTTTTCTACGGCCTTGACCCACATATTGAAGCCGATCACATGCGCTTCCATCGGGTCATTGGTCGTGCGCTTTGGATTCTTCGTGTAGGCCTGCCACTTCGCGATGAAATCCTTGTTCTCAGGCGTATCGACCGACTCAAAATAATTCCAAGCGGCTAGGTGACCAACCAGTGGCTTTGTATCAAGGCCCGCTAGTTCTTCTTCACCGACCGAGAAGGCAACAACTGGGATATCGGTTGCCTTAATGCCTTGGTTGCCGAGTTCTTTATAGAAAGGAACGTTTGCATCACCATTGATCGTCGAAACGACGGCGGTCTTTTTACCCGCTGAACCGAATTTCTTGATGTCGGCTACGATCGTCTGCCAGTCGGAATGACCGAAGGGCGTATAGTTGATCATAATGTCTTCGGCTTTTACGCCCTTTGCCTTCAAATAGGCTTCGAGAATTTTGTTGGTCGTGCGTGGGTAAACATAATCAGTTCCAGCAAGAACCCAACGTTGAACCTTTTCGTTTTCCATCAAATAGTCAACGGCAGGAATGGCCTGTTGGTTTGGTGCTGCACCCGTATAAAAAATATTCTTTGAAGATTCTTCGCCCTCATATTGCACGGGATAGAAGAGGATCGAGTTCAACTCTTCAAAGACAGGCAGAACCGATTTACGTGAAACGGAAGTCCAGCAGCCAAAAGTCGCGACAACCTTATCCTTTGTAATAAGCTCGCGTGCTTTTTCAGCGAAGAGTGGCCAATTCGATGCAGGGTCAACAACGACGGCTTCAAGCTTCTTGCCGAGCACGCCGCCCTTTTTGTTTTGCTCATCGATGAGATAGAGCATCGTATCCTTGAGTGTCGTTTCCGAAATCGCCATCGTGCCTGAAAGCGAATGCAAAATGCCGATCTTAATGGTGTCTTCGGCTTTCGCCGCTATCGATGCCAATAGGCTGCCAGCCGCAAAAGCCGACACGGCTATAGTGGAGATGAGTCTCTTCATTGAAGTCCCCTTCGAGAAAAATTACGGACGGGAACGGTAACGCAAGGCGTGTGCCAGAAATTTAAATGAATAATTTCAATAATTTATCACGTTGCATAAAATTTGTGCGCCGCAATATGTTGCAATCACGCTTGGTTATGTTGAAAATTTAGGCAAGCTCTGTCTGGTGTGCTATTCGAGTGTGAGGCGAGCTTCATAACAGCGGAGGCACGACACGCTGAATTTAATCCTGTTGCGTACCGGCTTTTGGTTGATAGCGCGGCAGGCTTAAACCCCAATGGAGCCCTGCCACCCGCAAGGCCAGTGCCGCGATAAAACCGAGCGCCACTGCAACATCTTGTGACGCTCCAGTATCCATTAAGCCCACAAATACCGTGGCACCTACTAGAGCGGCTGTAATATAGATCTCTTGCCGAAGGATGATCGGGCTCTCGCCGCCCAAAATATCGCGAATAATACCACCGAAGGTGGCGGTGGCGATGCCCATGGCAACAGAAATTGTGGAGGCGGTGCCATGGGCATAGGCATTACCCGCACCGGTAATAGCGAACAGCGCAAGCCCAACTGCGTCAAGCCATAAGAGATACCGATAACGGTGTTGCAAAATATGTGCGAAAAAGAAGGTGGCGCAGGAAACCGCGACACAGGTCAAAACATAAAGCGGTTGTTTGATCCAGAAGATAGGCTGAATACCGAGTAAAACGTCACGAATAGTGCCGCCACCTATACCCGTCACGCTTCCAAGCAAAGCAAAGCCAACAATATCCATACGCTTACGGGATGCCACGAGCGCACCCGTGATCGAGAAGATTGTTAAGCCAAGCCAATCAAGAGCTATGATGAAATTTTCTAACATGAGCGACGGTTAACACGTACCTCGTATTCCGAATAGTCGAAAGAAAGCACTAACTCGGCCTAACAAGAATTTCTCTCTTCAATCATTCATTACTAACAGATGGGCTTGCGATTGCTCTTTGCCTGATATCAGCCTCGATCTTCTCGCTCATCCTACGCTGGCATGAATTTATCGACGCGCTAACCTTCCTCTCAACGACGCAGAACAAGACGGTTCCCGTCGCGATCGTGCCGGAGTTTGTTGACGGCGATATTTACCGTTGGGGCTCGCTGATGGCTGGAGCCCTTGTAGGGTCCTTGCCGCTCGTGATCCTCTATTCCTTCTTTGTCGATTACTATGTTTCAGCAATGACGGGTGCGGTTAAGGAATGAAAATCGTTTGATGGGCTGAAAATGGTGCTGCCGGAGAGGATTGAACTCTCGACCTCTCCCTTACTAATAAACAGGATACCGACAAATTATTATTTATAAACAATGGGTTACATAAAGTAGCATGCTTTTGAGTAGCATAGTTTTGATTGATTAAAAAAATAATCACGATTTATCAATGCGTTGACCAACGTTTGCCGGTAGATCTTTTAGCTTTTGAGGAATTGTTCCAACAAGACTTCAAAAGATTAACATCATTCAAAATTTAGTCAGCAAACCATCCATCCTCCATTGGTTCAAAAGCCATATATTAAAGAGGATCATTTTTCAGGGGGGCAGACCACACTGCGCCTACGCGATGAAGGCGTTCCAATCGACATAGCCAGGCTGCCCGCTGACTGCGCATTGAGCTTGAGCAGGGAGCTTTGGCTTTTCCTAAACCAAGCAATTAACAGCGCATATAACGAAACTGACCGCGTTAAATCTATGCTTGCCGTTTGTAGCCTAGTTAAAATGTGGGTCAGCGAAGTTCGTGGCTATTAAATTGATAGACTATTTCAGTGTATGGAAGGAACATCTTGAGTAACTTAAGATAATATTTGAGATTTTGATCTGAAATGTAGGCAATTAGGAACGTACGTTAACCAATTACGCTGTCTTCTTCCAAATCTCATTAAAACACAAATTTAACCGAAATAGATCTTCTGATAATTGATACGCTGTAAATGATCATTAGCACTCATGTGTTAGGCCGGTTCTTTTTCTGCGGTGCTTTTGATAGCGCATCAATGATCACGCGCAAGGCCGGAGAAACTTGGTTCCGGCTCGGATAATAGAGATAGAGCCCTGGAAACGCTGGACACCAATCACTTAATGCTTGTTTGAGTTCACGCGATTGAAGATAAGGCTTGACCATATCGCGCGGCAGAAATGCTAAACCATGACCTTCAAGCGCGGCTCGAAGGCATAATTGCGCCGAATTAAATATCAATGGCCCATCAACACGCACGTTGAGCGCCCGCCCATTTTTTTCAAATTCCCATGCATAAAGATTACCGTATGTTTCCATACGCAAATTGATGCATCTGTGTTTCACCAGTTCCTGCGGATGTTTTGGTGCGGAATAGTTTTCAAAATATTCTGGTGCAGCAACCAACGCCATATGCAAATCAGGGCTGATCGAAACAGCAATCATGTCCTTATCAAGTTTTTCACCCAAGCGAACGCCTGCATCAAATCGCTCGCTAATAATATCCGTGAAACGGCTCTCAATCGAAATCTCAACTTTCAAATCAGGATAGTTTGGTAAGAGCTTTGAGATTTTCGGCCACAAGACGGTTTCAGCCGCTCGTGCAGGCGCGGTTATGCGCACTAGGCCTGCGGGCTTATCACGCAATTCGCCAAGGGCTGCCAGCCCACTTTCTATCGTATCGAAACAAGGACGGAGCGTTGCCATCAAACGCGCCCCTGCGTCGGTCGGAACGACCTTTCGGGTTGTACGATTTAAGAGGCGTACACCATGACGCTCTTCGAGCCGCTGTATCGTATGACTGAGTGCGGATTGAGAGGTCGCAAGCTGAGCGGCCGCCTTGGTAAAGCTTTGCGCCTCGGCTACTGCGAGAAAGGCCTGGAACTCCCCGAGATTGTCCCGCTTCATTTATGAATTCCAGATATAGGCTTATTCTAAATTATACGTCTAAACGAAAAAGTCGAGAAATGCTAGGATTTCCTGATGAAGGATAATCCACGTCTATATAGACTGCTTGAAACATCACGAGACGAAGGAAGTTGTCGTGCTGCAATGCCGCTGCTGCAAGTTCTCAATAACATATCGGAGTGAACCATGAAAATGCGCCATCTTGGGAAAAGTGGTTTAGAGGTTTCAACGCTTGGCCTTGGTTGCATGGGTCTGAGTTACGGATATGGCCCGGCGCTGGAGAAGAACGAGGCAATCAGATTAATCCGCCGCGCGGCTGATCTCGGCGTGACGTTTTTCGATACGGCTGAGGCCTATGGACCATTCGTCAACGAAGAAGTTGTCGGTGAAGCACTGCAGCCGATTCGTGATCAAGTCGTGATCGCAACAAAATTCGGATTTTTCGAAGGCGACACAAGAAAAGGAATGGACAGCCGTCCAGAAAATATTCGCGCTGTTGCAAATGCCGCTTTGAAGCGGCTTAAGACAGATAGAATTGATTTGTTCTACCAACACCGCACGGATCGCAATGTGCCCATTGAAGACGTGGCAGGAACCGTCCAAGATTTAATCAAACAAGGCAAAGTGAAACATTTCGGACTTTCTGAAGCAGGTATCCAAACAATACGTCGTGCGCATGCCGTTCAGCCCGTTACTGCGCTCCAGAGTGAATATTCTCTTTTTTGGCGTGAGCCCGAAAAGGAGATCATTCCCGTCCTTGAAGAACTCGACATCGGTTTTGTTCCATTCAGTCCTTTGGGCAAGGGATTTCTCACGGGCAAGATGGACGAGAACACTGCTTTTCATGCGAGTGATTACCGCAATATATTCCCACGGTTCTCTGTCGAGATGCGCTCGGCCAATAAGGCGCTCGTCGAACAAATCACCACAATCGCAAAATCCCATGGCGTAACACCAGCGCAAATCGCATTGGCTTGGCTCCTCGCGCAAAAGCCATGGATCGTCCCAATCCCGGGCACAACAAAAGTTGAACGGCTTGAAGAAAATCTCAAATCTGCTGACATCGAATTAAGCGCAAAAGAGCTCGCTCAGATTGAAGCTGCACTATCCAGCATTCCAATTCATGGCGACCGCTACCCGCCCGCGCTACAGGCGCGTGTTGGCGATTGAGATCGGTTTAGCAAAGGACACTTCAAAATATTAAAATGACAAACCTATTGATCCTCGGGGCAAACGGTCAGGTTGCTCGCCATGTAACACGATTAATGCTTGATAAGTCAGACGTCACGCTAACGCTTTATCTGCGACGCGCTCATAGACTTGCCAATCCCGATCCTTCCCGAGTCACAATAATCGAAGGCGACGTCCTAGATGCCGCCAATCTCCGAGCTGCGATGAAAGGACAAGAGATTATCTTCGCGAGTCTTTCCGGCGATCTGCCAAAACAAGCCCGAGCCATAATAGCTGCGATGCAGGTGAACAAATTACGGCGACTGATATTTGTGAGCTCTATGGGGATTTATAATGAAGTCCCCGGTGAACCCTACCGCAGCATTCTTGATCCCTACCGTGATTCTGCAATCGAGATTGAAAAATCAGATTTGGATTACACCATTTTGCGGCCCGGCTGGTTCACACATGAACGCGACGTTAACTATCGCGTGACGCAGAAAGGTGAAGCCTTTATCGGCCACGATGTATCGCTAAATAGTTTGGCTGACCTTATTTTGAAGCTCATCAAGACGTCGGATTTATATTCCAGATGCAGCTTGGGCGTCAGCCAAATCCCAAAGGGTTAAATCAAGCTCGTGAACATCGACGAGATTGACAAGTCCAGTTCAACGTCGCGCTTCATGAAATCTGGTGCTGCCGGAGAGGATTGAACTCTCGACCTCTCCCTTACCAATAAACCGGATTTTGGAACTTTTTCTAATTAAAACAATTGCTTGCCAAAAGTAGTAAAGTAAAAAGTAGTAAAGTTTTTCAAAAATCCGAAATGTTGATATTTTTCAGCAGCTTGGTACGTAAATGGCGCCTTAAGTAGAGAATATCAATTAACCGGTATCCGAACTTTTCCGTATGTAATTCAGATATTTAAGAAAGTAGAATACTTTTTTGTAGCATACCTTGCTAAGGTTTAGACACGCAGTCGATTAGCTTAGATATATCAATGTGTTGGCTGATACATAGAGATTTGCGTCACAAACGTCAAGACGGCGATTTGGCCACCATCTTA
>CANGPL010000051.1 GCA_947455725.1 Hyphomicrobiales bacterium
GCTTCCATAACTTTCCGGAATCCAACGTGACGATCGCGGTCAACCGAATTGCCTGGCAAGCCACGCACTTCGAGGATCTTGCCTTCCTTCTTGCCGATTTCTTTCATCAAGAATTCTGCAGGAATACGGCCGAGATCGGTCTGGTTCTCGTTGACCATCATGACCTTGTCGGTGTCGAGAACGTTGTCGAATGGAACAACGACGACATTGTTCTTATCGGCAAGCTTAATCACACGGTCGAAGCCTTCAGGCGACACTGCGATTGTAACAATCGCGTCGTAGCCTTGGTTGATAAAGTCTTCCATGGCGCCGAGCTGAGCTGCAACGTCGGTACCTGTGGAAATAACCTTCAATTCCTTGATGTCACCCTTAACGCCAGGCTGTTCAGCGAAGGCCTTAGCCGTCTTGATCATCTGAATGCGCCATGTGTTACCAACGAAGCCGTTCACGATCGCGATGCGATACGGACCTGGCTTCTTGTCCCATTGGAAATACTTGGTTTGGTCCGTCCATGGCTTAAAGCATGCAGGCTCTGCCCCTGGTCCGGAAACAATCTTCGGCCCTGCAAAAGCCGAAGTAGCAGCCAAAAGTGCTGCCCCTGCTGCCAATGGCAGCACGAACTTGTTGATCAACATAGGTTCACTCCCCGTATATTATGCCGCTTTATAGTTCCAACACGATGCGGCAAACCCGTGCTGGAATTCGAGAGAGGCGTACTAAAGTAGTAATTCGCAGAAAATACAATAGGCTCGACCTACCATTTTTGCATAAGCCGCCTGCGCAAGCCCCTTCGTGCCGCATTTCGTGGGGGCCATTAGGCTAGTCGTTACCGGATCAATACAGTCTTCGTACATCCATCCCGTTCGTTGAACCGTAGACTGAGAGCGGCGTTAATAAACAACAGCCCGCGACATTTCGCTGCACTTTAATCTCACCCCATGTTTCAGGAGTTACGACCATGAAAAAGACAGTTCTAGCGATTATTATCGCTTTGGGCCTCGCCTCCCCTGCTTTTGCTAACCATTGCCCAATGGACATGAAGAAAATCGATGCTGCGATGAAGACGACAATGGCAGACGACGCCACCAAGAAAAAGGTGATGGAGCTCTATAACAAAGGCAAAGCCGAGCATGAAGCAGGTAACCACGAAGCTTCAATGAAGGATCTCGCCGACGCCATGAAGCTACTCGGGATCTAATTCCCTTATCAGCGGGCCCAAAAGCACCTCGCAGGGTGCTTTTCGGCTTTCGAGAATATGGGCTTGATTTCCGACCACCGGGAAAAAGGACAAGGAAATGTTGATTAAAGGATTAATTGGCGGCGCGCTTTTGGGCGCTGTGCTGCCTGTATTCGCGGCAGGCGTCGTCGCCGGCGCTCTCGTTTCTCGTGCGCCTAAACGTCAGCGCGGCTGCAAGCGTTGCTGCTTGTCCTGCAACGGTTCCTGCCGCTCCGATCAATTCAATACTGATACTGCGACAGAGTCGGACGCTCAGGCGTCTCGATCCGATTTTTCGATTTGAACATTGATAAGCCTGCGTCACTTTGCCTTAAATCGTGCCTAATTGACGCATGCCTCGAACCGACCACACATGCTCAGCGTAGAAAGGTCACATGGAGGAAAGCGGTGGCTTTCCTTACCGTGTTTTTCTCATGAGGAGCACACGATGAAATCTCTCGCTTTAGCGCTGACTTTGCTTAGCGCATCGCCTGTTTTGGCCGCTGAAATCACCGTTGAAATGCTCAACAACAAAGACGGTGAAATGTATGCCTACTCGCAAAAAGTAGTGAAAGTGGCCGTCGGTGACGTCGTTACATGGAAGGCAACAAATGCCGGCCATAACGCTATATTCGTGCCAAAGGCCTTTCCTGAGGGTGCCGCACCGCTCGACGGCATGATGAGCAAGGATGTGAGCTATACATTCGAGAAGCCCGGCATTTATATGGTACGGTGCAACCCGCATTTTGGTCTCGGCATGTTACAGGCCGTCGTTGTCGGAAACGACATGAGCAATCTTGAGCAGGTCAAAGCTGCAAGCTATCCGGGTAAGGCAAAAGCTAATGCCGACGCTATCTTTGCAGAATTGTCAAAGTGATAAGGCATTAATGCTTTAAATATGAAAGCAAATAAAAAGCCCCGCTCGCGCGGGGCTTTTTACTCATTGGAGATCAAGCACCCCATATATCGTCATGTTGCGCACCCTTGCCATCGGCTGTCCGAAGAACATCGCGATGGGATAGCGTCGCTTTAAACTTACTGGCGTTTTGAAACGTGAAATGGGTAACAGCGAGGCCACACGACAATAAAACGACGTGGCCAATGGCCCAATAGGGGAAAATCACCATCCAACCGATCATGGTGCAAAAAATAAAACTCCACATCAGCGCCAATACCATCATAAGTTGATAACGGACCACGGATGGCAGACCTTGTAATGGATTAAAGCGGTCGTCGAATATTTCATTCCAATAAGAATTTAAAACTTTGAACATAAGTAAAGCCGATCTTTTTAATTTATATAACGAGCCAATATGGGATATAAATTTTGATACTATATTTTCAATATCACAAATATTACGAAAATAATAGTCATTTGGATTGAATTTAACTGATATTAGACTTATTTGACGCTAACGGAAGTCTAATCGTCATGCAGGCACGTAAGCAGCAGCATGAATACATCTCGCCTGTTACCGAACCAAGAACCGTCACGTGCCAATGCTCTTGCGCAACTGAGGGCGTTTATTCCCAAAGCAGGCCGAGCCTATACACAATTTCGCAACACGGATTATGGTCCCGCGAAAAATACCGCAGTCTCACAGCTTTCTCCGTTTATCCGTCATCGCCTCATTACCGAGGTGGAAGTGCTTAACGCCGTGCTTGCCCATCATCGCTTTCATGATGCTGAAAAATTCGTTCATGAGGTTTTTTGGCGCAGCTATTTCAAAGGTTATCTCGAAGCGCGCCCTGAGATTTGGCAGCACTATCTTGCCGCGCGCGATTATCATATCGAGGCGCTTGCAAGAAATAGTGCATTAGCATCCGATTACAATGACGCTATTACAGGCAAGACAGGCATCGATTGTTTCGACGCTTGGGTTAAAGAGCTGATTGAGACCGGATACCTCCATAACCACGCACGGATGTGGTTCGCTTCCATCTGGATTTTTACTTTGAAACTTCCTTGGGAGCTCGGAGCAGATTTTACTTTGCGCTATTTTCTCGATGGCGATCCGGCATCCAACACGCTGTCGTGGCGTTGGGTAGGTGGACTTCATACCAAGGGAAAAATCTATCTCGCCCGTTCATCCAATATTGAAGAATTCACCAATGGTCGCTTTTCGCCAAAGGGCCTTGCGACGGAAGCTTCACCATTAAGTGAAGCGCCCATAGCGAGATCTACGCCGCTCGACAATAAACCACTTAATATCGAACTCTCAGACCCAGCGTTGCTTTTACTTACAGGCGAAGATTTGCACCCTGAAAGCTTAGAGTGTGGGAAAACGAACGTTCAATATATCGTTGGCACACATTCCGCCGCGGAGCGTTCTCATCTTCCAGTCTCCCCAGCAGTTATCGATTTTTCGGACGGTGCATTAAACGATGCTCTGATACGTTCGCAATCGTATTTCAAGGCTAATTATGAAGCCGTCAGGCATCTCACAGCCGATGACTTAATTCAGCTTGCAAATCAGCATAATGTTAAAAAAATCATCATGCCTCATGCTACGGTCGGCCCTATTGCCGATCAATTACCGTCCATTAAACTGCAATTGGCCGAACATATGATTGAACTCGTATCCTTAACGAGACAGGAGGATCAAAGAATCTGGCCTCATACGAAAAAAGGGTTTTTTGAGCTTAAAAACCATATTCCGCGCATCCTTGAAGATCTCGCGATCCAAAGCCGATAAGGCGTCATATCAATGACGCAGGGCCATTAATTAAATAAGGTTCTATAGATGGCTCGACCTAAATTAATTGCGATCATCGGCGCTGGCATTGCTGGTCTATCGGCAGCAAAAACACTAGCAGAGTTTGGCCATAGCGTCGCAATCTTTGAGAAAAGTCGTGGTCTCGGCGGGCGACTTGCTACAAAGCGCGTGGGTGATTTTGCATTTGATCATGGCGCACAGTATTTTACTGTACAAAAAGATAGCTTCAAATCGATCATCAATGACGCAATTAAAGCAGGTTACGCAGCCGAGTGGGAAGCTAACCGATTTGTTGGCATTCCCGGCATGAGCTCATTTGCAAGAATTTTGTTAGGCCAATGTGATGTTCACTTTGGGCGAACGATCCAGACAATTGCACGAAAGGGAGATTACTGGTCATTGTGTGACATCAATGGTGAACAAGTGGACGGTTTTGATGCTGTTATTTTAGCACTCCCATCACCTCAAATCGCTACGATTCTCAAAAACTCGAGCGTAAAATTGGATGCGATTGGCGCGCTTGACTACCACCCTTGCTGGGCTCTGATGTTGGCATTTAATAGCGGCGCCGATTTTAACGCCCAAACCCTCACTCCCGATGATCCCATAATCGCCTGGATTGCGGAAAATAGCGCCAAGCCAAATCGTGCCACAACACACCGAACCTTTGTTGTTCATGCCACTCCAGCATGGTCCGTTGATCATCTTGAAGCGAATGCGGAGGATATCTGTAAAATGCTTCGCTCAAAATTTAAGGAAATTACGGAGATCAAAGCAGAACCGACGATGGTATTGGCCCATCGCTGGCGGTATGCGAGGGTGATCGAGCCGCTCGGTCACGCTTTTGTATGGGATGAAAAGCAATGTCTAGGCGCGTGTGGCGATTGGGCGATCGGCTCCCGTATTGAAGACGCATTTATCAGCGGTCACATGCTGGCAAAAACGTGTTTCAATGAACGGTAAGTCATCGATCGGACGTTACATGTCAAAGGATAGCTGGCTTTTGTCTTTTATTACCTTCGCTCTACGTTCAGGTTGCTTCGCGCGGCTTCCCAATTTTTGTCGAACTTGCCGCGCACTATCTATAAAATCGGGCACTTTTCGACACGCCGCGATTCGATCACGGGCCATTTTAATGGCTGTTTCGTGATCGACCAATGGCTTGGCGTAATTGGGTGGCGGCTCTGGTAAACGCCAAGGCTCATGAATCCATTGATCAGAAACAGTGCTTAATTCCGGAACATAACGGCGGATGAATTTGCCTTCCGGATCATGATCCATAGATTGCTTTATCGGATTATAAATGCGCAACGTATTGATCCCCGTTACTCCCGACTGCATCTGGAATTGCGAGAGGTGGATACCGGGCTCGTAATCCGTAAACAGCCGCGCAAGATGGGGCGCGGTTTGGCGCCAATCTAGCCAAAGATTGTAGCTGGCAAAGGATACCAACATCGCGCGCATTCGGAAATTAATCCAACCATTGGCGTGCAGGCTTCGCATCGCAGCATCAATCAGCGGATAGCCTGTATGGCCTGTGGCCCATGCCTCAAAAAAGTCTTGGTTAAAATGCGGCTCTCGCATGCCTTCAAAGGCTGAATGCATGCAGCGAAACTCGATGCTTGGCTGTTGCTCGAGCTTCTGTACAAAATGACACCGCCAAGCAAGGCGCGAGAGAAAGGCGCTGAGGTTCTTGCGAAAGGATTTTGCAGCAGGATCTGCGTCCGACGCCAAAATCGCCATACGCGCTTTTGTTGCTTGCTCGATTTCGCGAACCGACAGTGTACCATAAGCAATAT
Source organism: Hyphomicrobiales bacterium (assembly GCA_947455725.1). Classification (GTDB taxonomy): domain Bacteria; phylum Pseudomonadota; class Alphaproteobacteria; order Rhizobiales; family Beijerinckiaceae; genus CAIUPE01. The sequence goes on from CANGPL010000051.1 coordinate 5,733, forward strand.
GCGCGCTTAATCGCGAGCAGTGTCGGGCAGAAACGCCGGGCTTTGAGATCGTCGCCATATATTTATTGGCGCGCTGCTTCAAAAATGAGTCGAGTACTCGCATTCCTTCGGAACGACCGCCGCTCTGAACTGATTGAACCGATTCCCCAAACATCCAATCATCTTTTGAAGGAATACTGCCCGCAGGCACATCCATCGCCGCGCTTAACTGGTAGGGCGCAAGAATGACAGGCTCAGCCATACGCTTATCGCGCAAGGCGCTCCAGCCATCTCTGTTTTTAAGGCGACGCACGACGCCATTGGACGGGATTTGATACCACTCGATTGCATGCGCCTTGCACCAGGCTGAAACTTGCCGGTCGCGTGCAAAGGTCCAATCATTGCCCGTCTCCTCATGCGACCATAGGGCGATATGGCCAAATTTTCGGCGGAGATCTTCCAACACCTCCACCACTCGGCCCATGCGGCACACCAAAGGCGCGCCACGCGATGCGAGCTCTGCTTGCAACTCGATGAGACAGTCGTGGATAAAATGCCAATGGCGGCGCGAGACATCCGGAAGCCGCCAATAGTCTGGCTCGACGACATAGAGTGGGATTACTGCTCCTTGAACAGAAGCACAGGACAAAGGTGCATGGTCCTGCACCCGTAAATCCCGTTTGAACCAGACAATGTTGACCGTTGGAGAGTGCACAGACTTAGAACCCACGCAGCAAGATAAATTTCAATGATCGATTATGGTCTTAAATTTCTCATATGGATCATACGCAGCAGAATGCCGAATCGTCTAAGTGAACTTGCAATGATGCTCTATTTGTAAATGTGGATAACACAATCGCCCCCGCGGCCAAGGCGCGTGATAAAGGGGAATTACAAAGTCTTTCGAAAGGCTGTTTCTAGGAAATTTATAAAGGCTTTGACCTTTGCGCTGGGTAGACGCCTGGACGTGTGCAAGGCCCATAGTTCTGATGGCCGGCCAGTAGCAGCCCCCCACATGACCAACCGCCCAGCGGCCAAGTCATCGGCAACAAGGAGCTGCGGAAGCCTCGCTGCGCCAATTCCTGTCAAAGCAGCATCGCGGATCATCACGAGAAGTGGAAGCTGCAAAACTTTCTGGATCGGAATTTCTTTCATCGTCGTTCCAACCACGTGCCAAATGTTAGCGTCTGCTGACGATCCGCGAACAATCACAGGCAAACGGGTGTTCGGGGTTCCGCTCGCGCTCAGAAATTGCTGTCTTACGCTTGGCGTTGAGACGATCAACACTTGATCTCGTGCAAAGCACCTACCCACAAGTTCAGAATTATGCTCGGGGTTCACTCGGATCACCAAGTCATAGCCCTCATTGACTAAATCAACTTCGCGGTCCTCGAGGTTAATAGACAGCTGAACGTCGGGGTAGGCCATCGTGAACTCAGCGGCAATGCGGCCCATCGCTAATTGCCCCATCAGGTTTGGCGCACTGATTCTGAGTGGGCCATTGGGAATGTCCCGTCTATCGCGCAAAAAATTGGCAGCTTCGGTAATCTCGCGAAGCGGGCCGCTGGCGCGATCCCACAGCGACGCACCTTCGGCGGTTAAACGGATTGTCCTTGCGCCGCGATCGAACAACCTGACGCCTAAGGATGTCTCCAGCTCCATGACTTTTCGGGACAGGGTTGCCTTTGGCCGACCGCTCGCGCGACTTGCTTGAGCAAACCCGCCATGGGTCGCGACGAGAACAAAATCCGTCAAGTCGTCGAGATTCATATTCGTTCCATTTTCAAGACGATAGGGCTTATTTTAACATCTAGCGTTTTATTTTTAGCCCTCTAAATGATTCAATCAAGATAGATCTGTTCGGAGGTCATGGCCGCCACTCCTGCCGATGTGGATAGGACGATTCAGAGTACAAGCCGCAGAAAAATAAAATGTTCGAGGATAATGTTGATGCAAAAGGAAAAATCTCTGTTTGAAATAGGCCTTTCCGCTAAGATCGGGGGGTGGCTTTTCGCGTTCTGGGGCGTGCTACACGTTTGGGTAGGCGCCGAAGGCATTCACCAATACCTGACCAATGGTACACCAGGCTTATGGAACATGCTGATTGGTGGGCGCGTAGTGGCGCGTGATGCCTATATTCATGCGACAGACCCTACCACGATGTTCGCCCAAGGTCAGTTGATCTTAAACTTCTGCATCGATGTGGGTGGATATGGCGTGCTGGGCTTCTTTGTCGCTTGGCTTATCTTGCGGCGAGCCTCTTGGACTGGATATTTGATCGGTGTGGTGGCCATCGGTATGGCCGATCTCGCATTCCTATTCGCACTCGTCGTGTCCGGCGTCATCGAACTCAATGCCGGCACCGTAGGCGGGCCAGTTCTTTGGATCTTAGCGGTTCTGATTACACCATTCGGCCTTCCGGCAAGACGTCGGGCCTGAGGCCCGCTACTTTAGATAGCACAGATTTTATTGCTCGTTTTGCAACGTAGCATTGATTAAAGGCCTGTTTATCAAACTGATTTCTTTTGTTACTCAGTATCATTCGTTAAACATCGACAATGATCGATGAATTGCGCTGATCGATATTGGGTTTTCAAGATTATCAGGACTGGACCAGAACATGCTCATTGAATCGGTCGATACGCTGGTCATTGGTGCCGGACAGGCTGGCCTTGCGATGAGCGAGCATTTGAGCAAACAGGGTGTGTCGCATCTCGTGCTCGAGCGGAATCGGATTGCCGAGCGCTGGCGCTCTGAACGGTGGGATTCATTGGTGGCCAACGGTCCCGCCTGGCATGATCGTTTTCCAGGCATGACATTTCCGAACCTTGATCCGGATGCCTTTGCAACGCGCGAGATGCTTATTTCTTATTTTGAAGCTTATGCCGAGATGATTAAGGCCCCGATCCGCTCTGGTGTGAACGTCGAGGCGCTTTCTCTAAGTGCGAATGGTGCAGGTTTTAAAGCCGAAACGTCCGATGGCGTTATTGACGCAAAAAATGTAGTGGTCGCGACGGGTCCTTTTCAACGGCCAATCATTCCAACCAATGTGCCTGCCGATGCTGGCTTGATGCAACTTCATTCGAGTGCCTACCGGAATCCTGCTCAATTGCCGGACGGTGCCGTTCTCGTTGTTGGCGCGGGATCGTCGGGCGCGCAGATTGCTGATGAATTGTTGCGCGCGGGAAAGCGGGTTTATCTTTCAATCGGTCCGCATGATCGGCCACCGCGTCGCTATCGCGGGCGTGATTTTGTGTGGTGGCTGGGCGTTTTAGGAAAATGGGACGCAAAGACGCGCGATCCGGCAACCGAACATGTGACGATCTCGGTGAGTGGCGCGCATGGCGGGCAAACGATCGATTTTCGTGAATTTGCCGAACGCGGCATGACGCTGGTTGGCCGCGCGGGTCAGTATAAAGATGGTGTTATTCACTTTGCGCCTGATCTGGCTGAAACCATTGAGCGGGGTGACGCAAACTATCTCTCGGTGTTGGACGAAGCCGATGACTATGCCCGCGCCCATAAGCTCGACATGCCGGAGGAGCCCGAAGCGCGCATCATCCGGCCTGATCCGGAATGTGTGCGCAACCCATTGCTCGATCTTCATCTCGCAGAGGCTGGCGTTACATCGATCATTTGGGCGACGGGATATAGACTCGATTTCGATTGGTTGAAACTAGACGCGTTTGACGACAAAGGCCGACCCGCGCATGAACGGGGCGTCGCCAAAATACCCGGCCTTTATTTTCTAGGCCTCGCATGGCTCGCGCGCCGTGCCTCGCCCTTTATTTGGGGCGTTTGGCACGATGCTGAATATCTTGCAGGCCATATTGCAACAAGGCGATAAAGCCTCTTGTCTGTTTACTGACGGTTCTGGCGGAAAGCCGCCGCTCGGCGATGACCTTCAAGGCCTTCTGTCGCGCTTTGACGCACGGCGGGAGGTGCAACGGCTGCAACACCGCGCGCATCCAACCATTGATGCGTGCAAATTTTCACATAGGAGCCGACCCAAAGCCCCCCGGTGTAGCGCGCGGCCGCCATGGTTGGCAGCGTGTGATTGGTGCCGCAGCATTTATCCGAATAAACAACACTCGCCATTTCGCCGATAAACAGCGAACCATAATTGCGTAGTTTTTTAGCGGTTGCGTGCGGATCAGCCGTGTGAACTTGCAAATGTTCGGCGGCGATAAAATCGGAGTAGGCAATCATCGAAGCCTCGTCCGCGCAGATGGCAATTTCGCCATAATCGCGCCATGCAGGTTCAGCAACATTAGCCGTCGATAGGCCTGTAAGCTGCCGTTCCACTTCTTTCAGCACAGCCTCGGCGAGACGAGCATCTGTTGTGATCAAACCCACGCGTGTGCGAATATCATGCTCGGCTTGGGCGAGAAGATCCGTGGCGATCATTTCGGGATCACCGGTTTCATCCGCGACAATAAAGATTTCGCTTGGGCCTGCTAATTGATCAATGCCGACGCGACCGAAGACTTGCCGTTTGGCCTCATTCACATAGGCGTTACCGGGGCCTACGATTTTATCAACCGAGGGCACCGATTCCGTACCCCACGCCATTGCGGCAATGGCTTGCGCACCGCCAATGCGGAAAATCCGATCAGCGCCCGAAAGATGACAGCCCGCAATCATCGCCGGATGCGCGGTTGGCGGCAAGCAAGCAATCACTTCATCACAGCCCGCTACCTTTGCCGGCACCAGTGTCATAACGGGTGCGGATAAAAGCGGATAGCGGCCACCCGGCACATAGGCGCCCACTTTTTCAATCGGGATGACACGATGGCCGAGATGGAGACCCGGGAGCGTTTCAATATCGAGCGGCAAAATGGTGGCAAGCTGAGCCTTCGCAAATTCACGCACGCGCTCAATCGCAAATTCGGTATCTTTGCGGGATTGGCTTTCAAGGCCCTCAAGCGCTGCCTTGCGCTCCGCCATGTTGATTTCGAGCAGACCCACATCAACTCTATCAAAGGTCTTCGAATATTCCCGGACGGCGGCATCACCCCGATCACGAACGGCAGCGATGATGTCCTTTACCGTTGTTTCAATCGCCGCATTATCAGAAATAGCATCACGACGACCGGCCTTTAAATGCCGAACGGAAGCGGAAAGATGCGCAGGGATAGTGGACATAAAACAAGCTCCGATTCGACCAAGGGATATCACTCGATAGAAAGGTTGCATTCGATTGAAAAAGGCGCAAGTGCGACGGGCGCGAGACCCCCCTTGCACTATGCGCATGGCCCACCCCACTAAAGATGGTTGCACAAGGCCTGATTAAGCGTCACGATCTACTTCGGGAATGCGGCTAGAGGGGTCACGCGATGTTGGACACAGTCGAAGCACTGTCACCCGTTAAAGAACTTGTTGCCAATGTGGCAGCCGGATTTGAACAGGCCCGCGCGATGCCAAAAAGCGTCTATACGTCACAAGAATTTGCCAAGCTTGAGGTTGATAAAATATTTGCCAAGCAATGGTTCTGTGCTGGTCGTTCAACATCGCTTGCAAAGTCCGGCGATTATCTAACGCTCAATCTCGCGGGCGAGCCGATCATGGTGATCCGCGGACAAGATGGTATTTTGCGTGCGCAATCCAATGTCTGCCTTCATCGCATGTCGACGCTGCTTGAAGGCAAAGGCAACAAAACATCGATCGTATGCCCTTATCACGGTTGGACGTATAAAACGGATGGATGCTTGCGGGCGGCGCCTGCGATGAAGCACAATAAAGACTTCAACGTCGCAGATTATCGCTTGCCGCAATTACGCTGCGAAGAATGGCTTGGCTGGATTATGGTTTCGCTTAACCCCGATGCCCCACCGGTTGCTGAGCAGTTCCAAGACATTGCGGCCATGATCGCCGATTACGACATGGAAAACTATGTCGAAGCCTTTTCCGAAGAGTTCGTCTGGGGCACCAATTGGAAAGTTTTGGCTGAAAATTTTATGGAGAGTTATCACCTGCCTGTCTGCCATGCGGGGACGATTGGTGGCCTCTCCAAACTCGATGAAATGATATGCCCGCCCGGCGAGGCGCATTTTAATTTTCATACGATCTTGAAAGAGCCGAGTTTTAAAATCGGCAATGCGCATCCGAGTAACACCCAGTTGAGTGGTGATCGCCGTCGGATGACTTATTTATTGGCGCTTTATCCGAGCCTTCTGATTACGCTGACACCCGGCTATTTCTGGTATCTCTCTCTGCACCCTTTAGGCCCTGCGCAGGTGCAGGTTCGGTTCGGCGGTGGTATGTCGTGCGATTTTCTAAATGATGCAGATACGGATGAGCATTTTAAAAAGCTCAAAGCGCTGCTCGATGAAGTGAATGTTGAAGATAAATCCTGCACCGAGCGGGTGTATCGCGGCCTATGCTCAACCCATGCAACGCCCGGGCATCTCTCGCATCTTGAGCGTCCCAATTTTGACTTTGCCACTTGGCTTGCCCGTGAGCTTTCGGCATGAATAAATTGGCTGCCCGCGCAAGGAGCATTCTCGATGATTTGATTGCGTTTCCGACGGTAAGTTCGGATTCCAATCTCGCGATGATTGATTATATCCGCGTTTTATTGGAACGTGCCGGCATCACCTCTTCGCTGATCTTTAGTGAGGATCGAAAGAAAGCCAACCTCTTCGCCAGTATCGGGCCGAACGATAGACCAGGCGTTCTCTTATCGGGCCATAGCGATGTTGTGCCGGTGGAAGGGCAAGCATGGACGAGCTATCCGTTTAAACTGGTTGAGCGCCAAGGGCAGCTTTATGGGCGCGGTACCGCTGACATGAAAGGTTTTATCGCCTGCGTGCTGGCTGTTGCTGAACATCTCTCCGGTCGTCATTTAGCAAGGCCCTATCAAATGGTTTTTAGCTATGATGAAGAAGTAGGTTGTATTGGCGTGCGCCGGGTTATCGACCAATTTTCTTCGCTCTCTATGATTCCAGAGCTTTGTATTGTTGGTGAACCGACGCTGATGGAGCCGGTTATTGCCCATAAAGGAAAAGTTGCAGGCCATATTCGCTGCATGGGCCATGCATGCCATTCGAGCCAAGCGTTAGAGGGATTAAACGCCATCCATCTGGCCAATGATATGGTAACGGCGATACGGCATCAGCAGGACATTATTTTAAAGGGTAGCGTGCGGGATGATGGCTTTACTGTTCCGGTTACAACCTTGCATATCGGCACGATCAAAGGTGGAACGGCATTGAATATTGTGCCGAGTGAATGCAGTCTTGATTTTGAAATTAGAAATATTCCATCACAGAATGCAGATGAGCTGCTTGATATTCTCTTTGATCAGGCACGGAAATTAACGGAAAGCGTCGCACAACGATTTCCGGGTACGGGAGTTTCTATTGATATTTTCAATCGCTATCCGGGGCTTGCAACGCCAATGGACAGCCCTGCCCTCACCCGCGTGCAGCGATTGGTTGGCAGCAATGGTGCCGGTAAGATTTCATTTGGCACGGAGGGTGGATTGTTCAACGAACGTCTTGGTGTGCCGGTGATTGTTTGCGGCCCCGGTGATATTGCCCAAGCGCATAAGCCTGATGAGTTTGTAAGCGTCGCACAGCTTGATGCGTGTCTTGGATTTTTAGATCGGCTTAGCGCTGAATTGATGGCGGCTTAGCGCTTCCCTATTTATCGCCGGGCACGCCATAAGACGGTGCCTCGCTTGGGTTGAGCGCGCGTGTAATATAGGCATCCATTTGCGGCTTCCACCGGTCCCAGAGATGCACCAGTTCACCAATCGGATCCGTCTCGTGCCAATCAACGCGAAGATCGGCGACAGGCCATGCAACATCGCGAACCACAATGAGACCAGCCGAATGAACGGGCCCTGCTTCACCACCGGCTTGCATGGCCGCGTGCATTGTGCCGATCAAACGGTCGCCCAAATCGGCATCGCTATGGGCTTGAAAATATTCCGCCATACTGTGCAGCACCGCTTCACTGGCCAAAAGATTACCCGCGACCGCGCCATTATCAAAGGCGATGGCATTAAAAATACCAAGTGCTTTATTGCCCGAATGGGTCACGGATTGACCGTTACGATCAACAAAGGCAATTTGACGATAATCAATATAGCTTGATGATTGTTTGATCTGCTCTAAGGCATCGGCGGCAGAGAGACCCGATGCCATCAAATCAAGGCCGCGCGGCCCAATTGTTGGGTCGGTAATGTTTTGAGTGGCCACGGCTCCCACGCCCGCGCGGGCATGAGCGCAGCGGGCGGCCACCGCTGGACTTGATGAGGATACAGCAACACCAAACATGCCAGTGCGCGCACAACGTGCCGTTATTGAAAATGTCATTCGTTGCGCTCTTCTTTTAATCTGGAATAACAGCTGTCACTTCGATTTCGACCAACCATTCCGGCCGAGCCAATGCGGTTACGACAAGTCCTGTCGAGCAATAATGCACGCCCTTTAACCATTTACCCATTTCGACATAAACGGCTTCACGAAAGCGAATATCGGTGAGGTATATGGTTATCCGGCAGATATGCGATAAATCGCTGCCCGATTCTTCGAGCAGCGTTTTGACGTTTTGCATCGCCATCCGGGCTTGGCCCTCGGGATCGCCGACCGCAACATTCTCACGCGTATCGAGATCTTGCGAAACTTGTCCGCGCACAAACACCATCGTACCGCGCGCGACAACGGCTTGCGCGAGATCATTATCGAGCTTTTGCTCCGGATAGGTTTTTTTCGTGTTGAACGGACGAATACGTTTGTGAACCATTGTTTTGCTTTCGATCAAGCGGCTGATTAGCCGTTCAAGATTTCATAATGCACTTCAACGGGCTTGCCGCCATTGATGGGCAAAATATCCTGAGGGCACGCGGACATGGCAACAACGACATCCATCTCGGCGCGCAAGATCACATAATCACCAGCCTTTGAACGAGGCTCGCCCCATTCAATCGCGCCATTTGGATTAACCGGAATGTTCATCCATAAATTTAGAGGGCTTGGTACTTCGGTGTAAGGCGCATGAATAGCGCGCATGGCGGCGTGGAGATTATCGGTGCAATTGTCGTGATAATCTGTGCAGCCCAATAAGCCATAGCGATAATCATCGCATGCGGCGACAATCGTATCATGGATACCGGGTGACGTGTCTTCGGCGAAAAACAAAATCGGGCGGCGACGGTTCGAATATAGATAATGGCCCTTGGTCGGAAAAATGGTTCCGATGGTTGGCCTTGTATGTTCCATCGACATAAATTCGGTTGGATCATAAGAGCTGAACGCCCATGTATCGCAGACCTGATGGCCGTGCGTATTGATGATCTTAATCGACTGACCTTTTGAAAGGCGAACCGCTTTGCCTTGTCGTGCTGGAACCGTGTGATGATGATCGTGATGATCGTGTGACATTCAGAGACTCCGTTACGCGCAAGGGTTCAAGAGTGCGCTTCCATTTTCAAACGTTCCATCCGCCGACGGGTGAGTTCGAGCGACATGAGAAGAACAAGAGAGATCATAATCAGGATTGTAGCAACGGCAAGAATGGTAGGGCTGACCTGCTCGCGAAGGCCCGACCACATTTGCCGCGGAATGGTTCGCTGATCAGGTTCCGCCAAAAAGAGAACAACGACGACTTCATCGAAGCTCGTAATAAAGGCAAATAATCCACCGGAAATAATACCGGGCAAGATCAAAGGCATTTGAACTTTGAAAAAGGCGGTGAGCGGATTTGCGCCGAGATTAGCAGCGGCCCGCATCAGCGAGCGGTCAAAGGATGTGAGCGTTGCTGTCACCGTAATCACGACAAACGGCGTACCCAAGAGCGCATGCGCCAAGACGAGGCCGAGATAGGTTTGTGACAGGCCGATTTGGCTAAAGAAAAAAAACATACCGGCTGCGGTGATGACGATTGGAACAATCATCGGGGAAATCAGAATACCCGTGATCAATCCGCGATACGGCATTTCCGGTCGCGATAGGCCAACAGATGCGAGCGTGCCTAACGTTGTTGCAACGGCCGTTGCGCTGACGCCGACAAAGATACTGTTTTTGAGCGCAATCATCCATTGACTGCGCATCCAGCTATCCTTGAACCAGTCAAGGCTTAAAGGCGCATCGGGTGCCAACATGCCATTGGCAAAAATGTCGCGATACCATTTGAGCGAATAGGCTTCGGGCTTCAATGCGAGCATGCCGCTTGTGAAGCTGAAGAAGCTCTCTTTGTTGAACGACAAAGGAATGATGACGAGAATGGGTGCGACCAGAAAGACAAAGATCGCAATGCATACGGCGCGAAAGGCGAAGAACCACGCAATCTCTAGACCAGTCGCGTAAGGCGGAAAATTGAGCTTTAAGAATTTCATCACGCCAACTTCATCTTATCAATGCCGACCAAGCGGTTATAGAGCCAATAAAGCAAGAGCACGCCGATCAACAGCAAGGTTGCGATGGCGGAAGCAAGCGACCAGTTCAGCGTCTTTTGCATATGGAAGGCGATGATGTTCGAGATCAGCTGCCCGCTTTGTCCGCCAACCAAGGCTGGTGTGATGTAATATCCCACCGCCAGAATAAAGACGAGAAGGCAGCCTGCGCCCAAGCCCGGAATCGTCTGTGGAAAATAGACTTTCCAGAACGCGGTCCACGGTGTTGCACCAAGCGAAAGCGCGGCGCGAACCAAATTTGGTTTAATCGTCTTCATCACCGAAAACATCGGCAAAATCATGAAGGGCAAGAGCACATGCGTCATCGCCACAAGTGTTGCGAACATATTATACATCATCACCAAACGGTGATCATTATCGATCAATCCGATGGCGACCAGAAAATCATTCACCACGCCATTTTGCTGCAAGAGCGCGATCCAAGCCGTGGTGCGTACAAGAAGCGACGTCCAGAACGGCAAGAGCACAATGATTAACAGCATATTGGAGGTTTTGGTTTCCGCATGGGCCAAAAGATAGGCAATCGGAAAGCCCAACAAGGCGCAGAAAAACGTCACCAAGGCTGCAACCATTAAGGTGCGCCCAAACAGCAAGAGATGAATAGCATTCTCATCACCCTCAGGCTTGACATCGCCTTCAGCCGTTAAACGAAGATCGACGGCTTGGAGATAAAAGCGCGGTGTGAACGAAGGCGATACGATTTTCATAGCCCGCCACAGATCGGGCTTTTCCCATTCGCCATTCAGCGCGGTCAATTTTTCTTTATAGGGCGAGGCCAAATCGCTCGCATTCATCACTTGTTTAAACTTCGAAACGCTACCCGATAGCTCGCGGTTAACAACCGTTGCAACGCGCGTTGGCGTTGCCGGATCTTTGAGTTTAGAGGCTTTTAATTCGGTCACAAAGCTTTTGACCAATTCCTCAGAGACGGGTGATTTTGCATCCCACGCGGCCAGTAATTTTGATGTCTCAGGAAGCGCGTTCGCAAATGTATCGCTATAGCCGCCCTGCCAGACAAGAGAGCCGATTGGCACAATAAAACTGGCTAGAACAAATAATAGCAAAGGCAAAACGAGCAGAAACGCCTTGATCTTGTTCCGCCGCTCGGCGGTTGCAAGCTGTCGTGTAAGGGCTTTCTGGTCAATCGTCGGATGCATTGGAAATGATAGCCTTTAATAAAAAGGGGTGCGATCCGATGACCGCACCCCCGTTTGTTTTTACTTGCCGATCCAGCTGACGAAGCGCTCATTGAGCTCGTCATAATGGTCTGCCCAGAACTTCACGTCCTGCACGATCGCATTCGTCATATTGGCCGGATTGGTCGGCATATTCGGGGCCATATCGGTCTTGTCGTCCTGGAACTTGCCGACAAGCGGAGCCGATGACTTACGGGCCGGGCCATATGGAATATAGCGGGCCTGATCAGCCAATGGCTTTGTCGAGGTCGAAAACGCGATGAAGTCCAAGGCAAGATCCTTGTTCTTCGAGCCCTTTGGAATAGCCCACGTATCGAACACCTGCTGCTGACCATCCCAGACGATCACGAAAGGTTTGTTTTCCGTAACCGCTGGCGTGAACAAACGACCATTATAGGCCGTCGTCATCGTTACTTCGCCAGAAGCGAGCAATTGCGGAGGCTGCGCACCGGCTTCCCACCACACAATCGAACCCTTAATGGTTTCGAGCTTCTTGAACGCGCGATCAACGCCTTCTTTGGTGGCAAGAACCTTGTAGACGTCAGCGGCTGGAACGCCATCGGCCATCAAAGCCATTTCAAGATTGACCTTGGCTTCTTTCTTGAGGCCGCGCTTGCCGGGGAACTTTTTGAGATCGAAGAAATCGGCAACTTTGGTTGGCTTATCACCAGAGAACTTGGTTGAATCATAACCAAACACGTTAGCGTAAGCGATCGTGCTGATGGCGCAATCGGTAATCGCGCCAGGGACGAAATCGTCCATTGGCGAGGCGCCATTGTCACCCTTTGGAAGTTTCGATGCATCGATCTTTTCAAAGAGGCCGTCATTGCAGCCCGAAATCGCTTCCGACGTTTCAACGTCAACAACATCCCACGTTACGTTCTTGCTTTCAACCTGCGCCTTCACTTCGGCCAAACCGCCATTGTAATCGGCGGAAACGATTGTGTTACCCGTCTTTGCCATCCAAGGCTTTTGATAGGCTTCTGTTTGCGACTTCGTGTAAGCACCGCCCCACGAAATAACCGTCAGCTGGGCAGCCTCGGCGGCTGCGACAGACATAGCGAGCGTACCCATTGCTCCCAAGAGCATAAGTTTGCCATTCCAATTCTTCATTTCAGCACTCCCCAATTTCATGCTCGGAACATTCCGAAACGCATGTACCCCAACGGTGTTGCCACCCATAAATCAGCCTGAAGTACAAACCCCTTGCTGAATTTCCTTAGACGTCTAGCGCACGACAATCATTGAGCGACCAGCCAATCTTAACTTCATCACCAACGGCAAACCCTCTGCGGTTGCTGCCATTGCGGACTTTGACGATAAATTCCGAATTGCCCAAAACATTCATCCGCAGGCGAATATGATCACCCAGATAAATGACTTCTTCAATCCGGCCGATTGCGGCGATGTCACTGGAAGCGGGTTCAATTTCAACGCGTTCCGGGCGAACAGAAACGATGGTTGGCTTGCCGATTTCGGCCTGAATGGCGAGCGCTTCAATCGTGCCGCTGCTGCCAATTTCAACGCGCGCATGACCGCCTAAAATATCTTTCACAACGCCGCGCAATTGATTGTTTTCGCCGATAAATTGCGCAACGAAACTATTTTGCGGCTTTTCGTAAAGTTCATCAGGCGACGCAAGTTGCTGGATGCGGCCATCATTAAAAACAGCGATCCGATCCGACATGGTCAATGCTTCGGATTGATCATGTGTGACATAGACAACGGTGATGCCCAAGGTTTCGTGCAGCCGCTTGATTTCATACTGCATATGCTCGCGCAACTGCTTATCAAGCGCGCCTAGAGGCTCATCCATCAAGAGAAGTTTAGGTTCAAATACGAGAGCTCTGGCGAGTGCAATGCGTTGTTGTTGGCCGCCCGATAATTGGGCAGGCTTGCGCCCTTCAAGGCCCGCCATCTGAACCATTTCAAGCGCTTTGCGAACCTTTGATTCAGCATCAGCCTTGCTGATATTTCGAACCTTGAGCGGGAAGGCTACGTTTTCGGCAATCGTCATATGCGGGAACAAGGCGTAGTTTTGAAACACCATGCCCAAGCCGCGCTTATGCGGCGGGATGTGGTTGATCTTGGCACCATCAAGATAGATGTCGCCACCTGTTGCCGTCTCAAAGCCGGCCAGCATCATCAATGTTGTGGTTTTGCCCGATCCCGAAGGCCCGAGCATGGTAAGAAATTCGCCCCGAGCGACCGTGAGGTCGAGCGATTTAACGACAAGCACGCGACCGTCATAGGTCTTTTCGACCTTATCAAAGACGACGTAACCGCTTTGTGTCGATACGGTCATATTTATTTCCTCACGCCCCTCATCGGACCGGTTATCCGGTCCGACTCCACGCAACATCCGTGCCGCCGCATCAGTCCAATAAAAACTTGGCCAATGCTTATGCGAACGACGAATCCCCCCTAAAAGATAGCGCGATTATTTATGCACTTGCCCTAAAATTAATCAATTGCACCGCGCTATCCGTTGTCTATTGGTCCTTATTTCCGAACAATCAGATGCTCTGGTCCGTATGGGAAGCCGGTAATATTGCGGTTTCCGTCTTCCGTGATCACCAAAATATCGTGCTCCCGGTAACCGCCGGCGCCCGGACGGCCTTCTGGCACCATGATCATCGGCTCCATTGAAACCACCATGCCTGGCTCCAAAACCGTGTCACAATCCTCACGGAGCTCCAGCCCACCTTCGCGGCCATAATAATGGCACAGCACGCCGAAGGAGTGGCCATAACCGAAGGTGCGGTATTGCAAGAGTTGATGCTGACGGTAGATATCGTTCAATTGCTTGGCGACATCCGAGCACTTCGCACCTGGAACCAGAAGCTTTTTGCCCTCATCATGGACGTGGCAATTGATTTCCCAAAGGCGGGTGTGTTCTTTGGAGGCTTCTTCGGCAAACAGAGTACGCTCAAGGGCGACATAATAGCCCGCTACCATCGGGAAGCAGTTGAGCGACAAAATATCACCACGCTCGATCTTGCGGCTTGTCACGGGATTATGCGCGCCATCCGTATTGATGCCGGATTGGAACCAAGTCCATGTGTCCATTAGCTCGGCATGAGGCCAGATCCGTGCGATTTCCCGAATCATCGTGCTGGTCGAATGGATAGCAACTTCATGCTCAGGTGCACCGACCGAAATGGCCTCGACGCAAGCCGCACCGCCAATATCGGCGATCCGGGTCATTTTGGTGATATGCTCGATTTCCTCGGCCGATTTGATCATCCGCAGACGCATAGCGGGCGCGGCGATATCAACCAGTTCGACGCCTGGCAAGGCGGCTTCGAGATCACGACGAAAATCCAGATTGACGTGGTCGAACTCGATGCCAAGACGTTTCACGCCCTTTGTCAGGCCCTCTACGGCCGAGAGATAATTGGTTTTTTCCCAATCCGTATAGGTGACATTGTCACCGAAGGTCCGGCGCGCTGGCTGGCCACCGTCAATCGCGGCTGTTACCGAGGTTGCCTTTTGATGGTCGATGACGAGGCCATAGCGGCGGCCGAAATAGCAATACAGAAAATCCGACAAATAGCAGATATTGTGGTAGCTCGTGAACAGAGCCGCATCCATTTTATGCTCGACCATCAAGGCCCGGATCGCGTCTTGGCGGCGCTTCATTTCACCGGCTGAGAAGGTCGGCTGCGGGCGGGCGCCATTGTTCCGATAATCTACAATTTTAGGACGGTCGGACATGTTCAACTCCATTTTGAATGAACTTTTCAGCTTTTCGAGGCATATGCCGGGGCGACATAAGCTGCCGAACTGAAAAGA
>CANGPL010000052.1 GCA_947455725.1 Hyphomicrobiales bacterium
GCGCTTGCGCTTGCGGCGGCTGCGGTCAGCTCGATCGGGCTCCTCTTAGCGATCCTTTCCAGATCCTCCGTCATCCGATAGTCTAAGGGTAAGTGCAGATTAGTCAGGCTAACATCAATGAACCAATTCGGGAGTAAGCGCGTATCTGCACCTAATTGATCAATAAAAAATATAGTCAGGGGGGCATAGATGGCTTTTTCAGCTACACTCATATGTCGCATATGCTCCGATAGAAATCGGCGGGGTCTCCTATGACCAGTGACCTCGTCTTAGAAACACGCGGCCTCGTCAAGCAATTCGGCGGATTTACCGCCGTCAGTGATGTTTCGATCAAAGTGCGGCGTGGCACCATTCACGCGATGATTGGCCCCAATGGGGCTGGCAAGACGACAGTTTTTAATCTTCTTACAAAATTTATTCAGCCCACCCGTGGCGTTATTTTGTTCGATGGTCTCGACATCACCTATCGCCAACCAGCCGATATTGCGCGCCACGGCCTTGTTCGTTCGTTCCAGATTTCGGCGGTCTTTCCGCATATGAGCGTTTTGGAAAATGTCCGCGTTGCATTGCAACAACCGATGGGCAATTCCTTCCATTTTTGGAAATCCGGTCGCGTGCTTGAAACCTTAAACGAGCGCGCGATTCAAATTTTGGATCTCGTTGGATTGGCCGCAAAAGCCGATATGCTCGCCGCTGATCTACCCTATGGCCAAAAACGCGCGCTTGAATTGGCGACGACTTTGGCACTCGATCCGAAAGTCATGCTGCTGGATGAACCCACGCAAGGCATGGGTGCGGAAGATATTGTGCGGATTACCGAGCTTATTCGTAAAGCCGCCATCGGCCGTACGGTGCTGATGGTTGAACACAATATGTCCGTCGTGTCCTCGATTGCTGATACGATCACGGTGCTGCAGCGCGGCTCCGTGATTGATGAAGGGTCTTACGAAACCGTGTCGCAAAATCCAAAAGTGATCGAGGCCTATATGGGTGTCGAGGCGGAAGCATTGGGGCATCATTGATCATGAACGCGCCACTGCTTGAATTAAAAAATCTGCACGCATGGTATGGGGAAAGCCATGTGCTTCATGGCGTCAATCTCGAAGTCCATAAGGGCGAGGTGGTTACGCTTTTGGGCCGTAATGGCGCTGGGCGTACATCCACGCTTCGGGCGATTATGGGTCTAACGGGTAAGCGCTCGGGCAATATTTCGCTGTTGGGTCGAGAAGCAATTAGCATGGCGCCGCACCATATCGCGCGGCTTGGCGTTGGCTTTTGTCCGGAAGAACGCGGCATATTTTCGACACTCACCACCGGCGAAAACCTCATGCTTCCGCCGCGTGTTGCGAAAGACGGTGGCATGTCGGTCGAGCATATTTTTGAAATGTTCCCGAATTTAAAAGAGCGTCTCAGCAGCCCGGGTACGAAACTGTCTGGCGGAGAGCAACAAATGCTCGCCGTCGCGCGTATTTTACGTACCGGCGCGCAGCTGCTTTTGCTCGATGAAATTTCCGAAGGCTTGGCCCCTGTGATCGTTCAAACGCTTGGCCGCGTTATTCGCGATTTAAAATCGCGCGGCTTTACGATTGTTTTAGTGGAACAAAATTTCAGATTTTCAGCAGGCCTTGCCGATCGCTTTTACGTGATGGATGGCGGCAAGGTTGTCCATCATTTGCAGCAGAGCGAGTTGGAAGCGAATGCAACCATGTTGCAAGAGTTTTTGGGTGTATGACGAGAAGACGATTAACAAGAGAAAAGGGGAGACGCATGAAAAAATTGACACTTGAAATGATGCTTTCAGCGGCTGTTGTCGCTTTGGGTGCTTTGGCATTCAATGGTGGAGCGCAAGCAGCCAGCGATCAAGTTGTGATCGGTGATATTGATGACATGTCGGCCGTCTATGCCGACGTGATTGGCCAAGGCGGCGTCGAGGCCGTGAAGATGGCGATTGAAGATTTCGGTGGCTCGGCACTTGGCAAACCCATCACCTTCCTTTCGGCTGACCACCAAAATAAACCCGATATTGGCGCTTCGAAATATCGCGAATGGGCCGATCAATCTGGCCTTACGATGTTGCTCGGCGGTTCGAATACCGGTGTGAGCTTGGCCATGGCGAAAGTGGCTGCAGAGAAGAAAGTTCCTTTCTTTGCGGTTGGCGCAGCCGGTTCGTCTTTAACCAATAAAGACTGCACGGCTTATACCGTCCATTACTCCTATGACACGACATCGCTCGCCAATGGTACGGCGAGTGCGATGGTTCAAAACGGTGGTAAGAAATGGTTCTTCCTGACCGCTGATTACGCCTTCGGCACGCAGTTGCAAGAAGCTGCAACCAAAGTCGTCGAGAAGAGCGGCGGCACCGTCGTTGGGTCGGTTCGCGTTCCGCTTGGTACCACCGATTTCTCGTCCTTCTTGCTTCAAGCACAAGGTTCAGGCGGTGACGTTGTAGGTCTTGCCAATGCAGGCGCCGACTTCGTGAACTCGCTGAAATCCGCCAATGAGTTTGGCATTTCAGCAACGATGAAGCCAGCCGCCTTGCTTGCCTTCATTTCGGATATTCACGCGCTTGGCTTGAACACCGCGAAGGGTCTTTACCTCACGACCGGTTGGTATTGGGATTTGAACGATACGACGCGCGCTTTCGGTAAGCGTTATTTTGCCAACACAGGCAAAATGCCAACGATGAACCAAGCTGGTTATTACTCTGCAACGCTTACCTATCTGAATGCGGTTAAGGCGGCTGGCACAACCGATTCCGATAAGGTCATGGCTGAGCTTCACAAGGCCAAGATCAACGATATGTTCGCGAAAGACGGCTATATCCGCGAAGATGGCGTGATGGTGCATGAGATGTATGTCATGCAGGTCAAATCACCTGAGGAGTCGAAAGCGCCTTGGGATTATTACAAGCTCGTGAAGACCTTGCCGGGCGAAGAAGCCTTTGGTCCTTTGAGCGATTCAACCTGCCCATTGGTTAAGAAGTAATCCCGTCAAAAAGCTTCTTACCAAGAAGCAGCGAAACAGTGACGCGCCATTATAAGAGTGGCGCGTCTCATCCCCTCAGTAGCGGGCGACCATGACAACGATTTTCGGATATCCTTTACCGGTTGTGTTGGGCCAATTGGTGCTTGGCTTTGTCAATGGCTCGTTTTACGCGCTATTGAGTCTTGGCCTCGCCGTCATTTTTGGTTTGCTGCGCGTTGTGAATTTTGCGCATGGTGCATTTTATATGTTGGGCGGTTTTGCAGCCCATCTTTTGTTGATTTGGTTTGGTATTAATTATTGGGGCGCGCTTATTCTTTCGCCTCTCATCGTTGGTGCTTTGGGCGTTGTTGTTGAGCGTGCATTGCTCCGACATCTTTACAAGCTAGATCCGCTCTATGGCCTTCTTTTGACCTTCGGCCTTGCGATGATGATCGAAGGATTCATGCAGCAACAATTTGGCTCATCGGGCATCACCTATCCGGTGCCCGCTGCACTGACCGGCTTTTATAAACTCGGCTTTATGGTGCTGCCGATTTATCGCGCCTGGGTGATTTTAGCATCGCTAACTGTTTGTTTTTTGGCCTGGGTATTGATTGAGAAAACCAAACTCGGCGCAACGCTTCGTGCGGCCACCGAAAATGCTTCGCTGACCCAAGCCTTTGGTATCAATGTTCCGGTGATGGTGACGCTTACTTATGGCGCGGGCGTTGCGCTCGCCGCTCTTGCCGGTGTGTTGGCAGCACCCATTACACAAGTCAGCCCGCATATGGGCACGTCCCTCGTTGTTGTCGTTTTCGCTGTCGTTGTGATCGGCGGCATGGGCTCAATCTTCGGGTCGATCATCAGCGGCTTGATGCTCGGCTTCGTTGAAGGGCTCACCAAAGTTGTTTATCCGGAAGCCTCGACCACGGTAATTTTTGTGATCATGGCGATTGTTTTATTGATCCGGCCAACCGGTCTTTTCGGGAGGGATTGATGCGCCTGTCATCGTCACGGATCGTTGAACTTCTCCTCCTTGCCTTTGCACTTTGCGTGCCTCTATTGGGCATTTATCCCGTCTTTGTGATGAAGCTTTTATGCTTCGGCATTTTCGCCGCCGCGTTTAATCTTCTGCTCGGCTTTTCAGGCCTGTTAAGCTTCGGCCATGCGGCCTATTTCGGCATCGCGGCCTATATTACGGCTTGGCTGCGCGTCAAAACTGGCTTGCCTACCGAGCTTGCCATTTTGGCAGGCGTTGCAACAAGCGCCTTTGCAGGATTGGTCATCGGAACGCTCGCGATCCGGCGGCAAGGCATCTATTTCGCCATGATCACTCTGGCGTTGGCGCAATGCATGTATTTCTTCTGCCTCGAAGCGTCGTTCACGGGTGGTGAAAACGGCATTCAAGGCGTGCCACGCGGTTCGATTTTAGGCTTTATCGGCCTGCAATCCGATGTGACCATGTATTTCTTTGTTCTGATCGTAGCCGTCGCCGTCTATGCGGGCATTAAACAGATTGTGCATTCGCCCTTCGGTCAGGTCTTGCGCGCAATTGGCGAGAATGAACCACGTGCGATTTCGCTGGGTTACAGCGTCAACCGCTATAAGGTTTTGGCGTTCGTGCTCTCATCAACACTCGCCGGATTGGGCGGCTCTCTCAAAGCGCTTGTCTTAGGGCTTGCGACATTATCCGATGTGCATCAGTCAACCTCCGGCGAAGTGATCTTGATGACATTGCTTGGCGGAACCGGAACGTTTTTAGGCCCGTTTGTTGGCGCTGGTGTGGTCGTAACCTTGCAGGAATATTTATCCGATCGCGTTGGCGCGTGGGTTACGGTTGTGATTGGCGCCGTTTTCGTTGCCTGCGTTCTGGCCTTCCGTGCGGGCATTGTTGGCGAAATCGCCAAACGCTATAGACGCGAAACGGCGACCTCGTCGTCGTAAGGCCTATTGGCAGTATTGATAGTCCGATTTGAGGCATTGCGCGAACAGCGCCTCGGCATGTTCGCGCTGTTCATGCGATAGGCCCGCTTCGATTTTTTCGCGAAATTCCGCCGCATCTTTCCAGCCATTCTCTTCAGCGAGATGCGCCATTACAGCCGCCATCATCGGATCACGATCCGCGCCTTTTCCACGATAGAGCAGGGTTGCCAATTCGTAAGCCGCGAAGGCATTTCTTTGTAAGGCCGCTTTGCGATACCATTTCACGGCTTGAAAATAATTTTTCTCAACGCCTTGCCCCCACTCATGGGCATAAGCGAGATGCATTTGCGCAAGGGTGTGCCCCTGTTCGGCGGCGGCCGTGTACCATTTCACGGCGGCGGCTAAATCCTTATTGAACGCTTTGCCCCGTTCAAACATCGCGGCCAGTTGATATTGCGCTTCCGGGTTCCCCTTCCGCGCAAGCGGCTCAATGATCGCAGCCGCTCCCGCCAGATCTCCCTGATGATAGGCCGCATAAAACGCGTAAAGATCGCTTGCTTTCGCACTGTTCAGCGCCAAACCGCTCATCAGCCCAAACAAAAGAGCCGAAACCTTTAACCGCATCCGAAACCGCATCAATCTGGTCCTGCCTACTCACCCGTTCCACCATGGAAACGTGAGCGTAACCATGCCACGCACAAGTTTAGCGTGCAATATGCGGAATTTTACCGGCAAACCGCGTCAGAACGGGTGGTTCGTCCCATCCCAAGTCTCAAAACAGCCGGTTGATGATAGGCTCAACGCCTCAAACCGCTTCATCAAGCCTGAGGCCGATTGCGAAACCGTGATATCCGCACCCGCGCCACCCATATCGGTGATCACCCAACCCGGATGATAAATGCCAACCGCCACGCCATCCCGTTTGAGATCGGTCGCGAGATTACGACCCAGATTAAGCGCCGCGGCTTTCGAGGCGCGATAAATATAGCTACCGCCCGGCGCGCGCGTATCGGATGCCATTTGCGAGGAAATAATCGCAATCTTGCCTTTCGCTTGCTGGATATTCGGCAAGAGACCCTGGATTGTCATAAAAACACCGGTAACATTGACGTCGAACGTATTGTCCCATAGCGGCTTGGCATAGCCGCTCTCAAGCGCTTGGCCTTTTTCGAGATAAACGCCAGCATTGCAAACGAGCAAGGAAACATTCCGTCCCGCGAGGCTCTTCGCAAAGCTTTGCTGGGATGCAGGATCAGCAACATCAAGCGCGTGCCATTCAATGCCCGCAACGTCCGGCTTTCTATCGCCCCGATAGGTTCCGATGACCGCATGCCCTTGCGACGCCGCCAATTCCGCCAGAGCCAGCCCAACACCCCGATTAGCGCCCGTGATCACAATCGTCATCGCCCTATCCCTCGTTAAACTTGTTAGGCGCCATAAAGGACAGGAAGCGTTCAATTGACAAGCCCGTCCGAGCTTTTATGGCCTGACATGACGCGGTTCGGGTTCCTATCCACGCTCAATTCTCATTCGCTTCTAGTCGGTTCGCGTGGAATCGTGCATTTTGAAAAGATCCTGAGCAAGAAAGCCACATAAAATGAGCCATGCCGTCCACGTTTCAACCATCTCCCTTGCCGCCGCCGAGAAGCTTGCTGATGAAGCCATGGCCCATGCCCGCAAAAAGGGCTGGAAAGTCGCTGTTGTGATTGCCGATCACGCAGGGGTTCCCGTTGTCGTCAAGCGCATGGATGGTGTGAATGCCATCACCGGTGAAATTGCGCTCGATAAAGCCTATACCGCCGCGCAATTGCGCCGCACGACCAAGGCTCTTGCCGAGCGCATGACCGGTTCGGCTGATTTGACCATGGGCATGGCCAACCGCCCCCGTCTGATGGCTTGGCAAGGCGGCGTGCCGATTGTCGAAAATGGAACTGTTATTGGCGGCATCGGTGTTTCCGGCGCGGCCGGTCATGAGGATGCCGAGTGCGGGGAAGTAGCCCTTGCATCGCTTGGTCTGACGTCGGCATAATCCAAGTAATTCCATCTGTCTGATATCCGGCGATAGCGGAAAGAAAGCGGCGTGACCAAATCCGACCTGACCGACGACATTAAAACCCGCGCAGCATGGCTCTATTATATGGAGGATATGACGCAGGATCAGATCGCGGTCGCGCTCGGTCTCACCCGCGTCAAAGTGCTCAAAATTTTAACCGCCGCGCGCCAATCGGGCCTCGTGCAAATTCGTGTGACATCATCGCTCAGCCATTGTGTCGAGCTTGAGCGCGCGGTTGAAAAGAAATGGGGCATTGAGCGCGCCATCATTATTCCAAAGCCTATGGATGAGACGCGCACCTCGGCGCTGATCGGCTCAATGCTCGGCGCCTATCTGTCGGATGTGCTCGTCGATAAAATGACCATCGGGCTTGGTTGGGGCGAAACGCTGAATGCTTGTTTGCCGTCACTCACCGCCTCTGCACTGAAAGACGTCAGCATCGTCTCGCTGCTTGGCGGATTATCCAAAGTCGGCACCTATAATCCAACCGAATTTGCGTGGCGTTTTGCCGATAAAATCGGCGCCAATTGTTACCTGATGGCGGCCCCGATTTTTGCACCCGATAAAGCCATTCATGACGGCCTTATGGCTCATCCCGGTATCGTCGAAGTCTGTCGTCGCGCCGAAAAACTAGACCTTGCGATCGTCAGCGTCGGCCATCTCAATCCCGGCTCTACGCTCGCAGGCCTCGAAGTGCTCGATCAGGAAACGCTCGATGCGTTGCAAAAGGCCGGAGCGGTGGGCGATTTCTTTTGTCGCTTTATCGATAAAGAGGGCCATCCGATTGATCACCCGATCAATGAACGCGTCATCGCGGTTGATATTGCCTCGGTCCGCGCCGCTAAGAAAAAGATTCTCGCCTCAGGTGGCGCAAAAAAGAAACTCGGTGTGGCTGCAACACTAAAAGTGGTGAAGCCAACCGTTTTGATTACAGATGAAACGGTCGCCGAATATTTGATGACGCCAGAAGCTTAATGCGGCTTTACGCATCCGCCGTTTCACGATGCCGTCGACGCGTCATGCGATCCATCAGCAAATAGATCACCGGCGTCGTATAAAGCGTTAGAATTTGTGAGAGCAGCAATCCGCCGATGATGGTCACGCCCAAGGGGCGACGCAATTCCGCTCCCGGTCCCATCGCTAATAAAAGCGGCAAGGCCCCTAACATCGATGCCATCGTGGTCATTAAAATCGGTCGAAACCTGACCCGGCAGGCTTCGGTCATCGCGGCAAAGGCTGGTATATCGCTTTCACGTCGGCGCGATTGCGCGAAGTCGATCAGAATAATTCCGTTCTTCTTCACAATACCGATCAAAAGAATAATGCCGATAATCGCAATCAGGCTCAATTCTAGGCCCGCCGCTTTCAAAGCAAGCAATGCTCCCAATGCCGCCGAAGGCAATGTCGAAAGAATCGTAATCGGATGAATAAGGCTTTCATACAGAATGCCCAAAATCAGATAGACGGCCAAAACAGCGGCTAAAATCAAAAGCGGTTGCGAGCCCGCGGATGTTGCAAAGGCTTTGGCATCACCCGCAAAATCGGAATTGACCGTATCGGGCAAATGTAAATCGAGAATAGCCCGCTTAACGGCAGCAGTCGCCGCATCCTGCGTTACGCCTTCCGCCACATCATAGGTAATCGTCACAGACGCGAACTGCCCTTGGTGGTTCACCGCCAAAGGCTGAATCCCGCGCCCCATATGGGCAATGGTTTCAAGCGGAATTTGCGTGCCGTTGCTGCCTGGAACATAAATCCCCGACAAATCACTCGGATCCGATTGGTTTTCTCGTCTAACCGCCAAAACCGTTTTATATTGGTTGCGCGGCGTATAGAACGTGGCGATCTGGCGTTGTCCAAACGCGTCGTTTAATGCCGCGTCAATATCGGTGAATTTAACGCCGAGCCGCGCTGCACGAATACGATCAATCGTTAAATCAAGCTGCAACCCGCCGCTCGTTTTATCGGTTGAAACATCGGCCAATTCGGGCGCTGCTTTTAACGCCGCTTCGGCTTTGGGCCCCCATTCTTGCAGAGCCTTTAAATCTTGTCCCCACAGCGTGAATTGCAGCGGCGATTTACCCGAACGTGCACCCGCGCGGAAGTCTTGCGCGGAGGCCATAAACAAACGGATCCCGACAATGCCCGCCGTTGCTTTGCGAAGACGCGCGACAATCGTGGCGCTGGACTCTTGCCGCTCCGCAAACGGCCTTAAACTCACAAGCAGCCGGCCTTGATTAACGGTCGAAAATCCGCCCGATGCGCCAATAAAAGAGGCGACGCCCGAGACCGAAGGATCAGCACTCACAATATCACTGATCTTTTGCTGCAACGCGCTCATACGCGCAAAGGATATATCAGGCGAGGCTTCCGTCGAGCCAAAGATCAACCCGATATCATCTTGCGGAAAGAATCCTTTCGGCAGCGTGCGGAAGAGATTAACCGTTGCCGCAATCACCAAACAAAAAACGACCAAAGTCATCCAAGGGTGACGCAGCACCGGTTTAAGCGACATCGCATAAAGCGATGCCAATCCCTCAAGCGATGTTTCGATCCACCGGTCTAGCCAAAAGCGCTTCGCGTCGGCCAAGCGTTGCCGGAGCAATTTCGAGCAGATCACAGGCGCAATGGTGAGCGATACAAAGGTTGAGACGGCAATCGCAAAGACGAGCGTCAAAGCAAATTCGCGAAACAGGCGGCCAATAATGCCTTCCATGAAAATCATCGGAATAAAGGCCGCACCGAGCGATAGGCTAATCGAGAGAACCGTAAAGCCCAATTCCTCCGCGCCTTTTAAAGCAGCGGTGAGTGGCGCATCGCCTGCTTCAATATGGCGATGCACATTTTCGACAACGACGATCGCATCATCGACAACAAAGCCCACCGCAATCGTTATCGCCATGAGCGAAAGCGTATCCAGCGTAAAGCCCGCGACCCACATCGCGGCAAAACTTCCTGCAATTGAAAGCGGCACCGATACGCCAACCGCAATGGTCTGCGCTCGGCTTCGCAGAAAAAACAGCACGACGCCCATCACCAGAACGATGGCCACGAGCAGTGTCTTCATCAAATCTCGGATCGAGGAGCGAATGGATTCCGTTCGGTCCGTCAGCGTACTGATTTTCACGCCCGCCGGAATCCAGCGGCTAAGTTCGGGTAGGAGCGCTTTAACGGCATCCACCGTTTCAATCACATTGGCATCGGGCTGTTTCGTAATCTGCAAAATCACTGCAGGCTTGCCATTAAACCAACCGGCGGCGCGATTATTTCTCACGCCCTGCTTAATGTCGGCAATATCGCCAAGCCGAAC
Source organism: Hyphomicrobiales bacterium (assembly GCA_947455725.1). Lineage (GTDB taxonomy): Bacteria > Pseudomonadota > Alphaproteobacteria > Rhizobiales > Beijerinckiaceae > CAIUPE01. The sequence goes on from CANGPL010000052.1 coordinate 10,251, forward strand.
CGCCGCGCCTTTTCGGTTAGCCACGATGATGGATTGATAATCCTCCGGCGTCTGCAATTGCGCGTTTGAAGCCAACATCTCTGTCCGGCTTACCCCGTCAATCGCACCTAGGGGACCGAGCGCATTGGCATTTACAACCGCATTGCGAACCGTATCGAGTCCAATGCCAATCGCCGCCAATCGCGTTGGATCAAGGCTAATGCGGATTGCCGGTTGCTCGGCGCCATTCACGCTGACTTCCGCAACACCGGCCACTTGGCTGAGACGTTGAGCAATTACAGTATCCGCAATGTCGTAAAGCTCGCTGTTTGGAATGGTCTCCGATGTGAGCGCCAAGACTAAAACCGGAAAGGCCGCAGGATTTAACTTCCGCACCAAAGGCAAAGCCGGCAAATCGGAAGGTAGATCATAGGCGGCTGCATTAATCGCCGCCTGCACATCGCGCGCGGCTTTATCAACAGGGCGGTTAATGTCGAATTGCACGGCAATCGCCGTTGCACCGAGCGAGCTGGTAGACGTGATTTCGGTAACACCCGCAATTGCTCCCAATTGCCGTTCAAGCGGTGCCGCGACGGTGCGTGCCATGGTCTCAGGATCAGCACCGGGTTGCGTGGCCGTTACCCTTAACGTCGGCAAATCCACCGAAGGCAGGCTCGCGACGGGTAAGATGAAAAAGGCCAAAGCGCCTGCGCATACAATACCCAAAGCGAGCAAGGAGCTTGCAACCGGCCGTCTGATGAAGAGGCCGCTAAAGCTCATGACAGCGCCTCCCTTTTTCCGCCGCGCCATTTTTCAAGCACGAGGAAAATCACGGGCGTTGTATAAAGCGTCAGAATTTGGCTGAGCATCAACCCGCCAATAATCGTGATGCCCAACGGGATGCGCAGCTCAGAGCCAGCACCATGGGCAAAGGCGAGCGGCACCGCGCCAAACAAGGCGGCAAGTGTCGTCATCATAATCGGGCGAAACCGTAAGCGGCAGGCCTCGACAATCGCTTCATAGGCGGTGCGGCCTTCTTCGCGCTCGGCGGTAATCGCGAAGTCGATCATCATGATCGCGTTTTTCTTCACAATGCCCATCAAAAGCACAATGCCAATCAGCGCAATCACCGAGAGATCATTGCCCGTCAACGACAAAGCCAATAAGGCACCAACACCCGCCGAGGGCAGCGTCGATAAAATCGTAATCGGGTGAATATAGCTTTCATACAGCATGCCGAGCACGAGATAGATCACGATCACAGCCGCAAGAATGAGCCACACTTCGCTTGCGAGCGCGCGTTGAAATTCGGCGGCATCGGCGGTGAAATTGCCCACCAATAAAGACGGTAAATCGATCCGCGCTTGCGCTTCCGCCATCGCGGCAACAGCCTGATCAAGCGAGGCGTTACGCGCTACATCAAAGCTCAGCGTATAGGCCGGAAATTGCTCTTCATGCGCCAAGACAAGGGGTGCCGTATCGCGTTTCAAGGTTGCAAAGGCCGAGAGCGGAACCTGCGCACCAGCACTCGTCGACACATAAAGCTTGTTTAAAATCGCCGGATCGGTCTGGTCGCGGGCTGCTGCTTCCATCACCACGCGATATTGGTTGGATTGCGCATAGATGGTTGAAATCTGCCTTTGGCCAAACGAGTCATTCAGCGTGTCATTCACAAGCTGCATCGATACGCCAAGCCGCCCAGCCTTTTCGCGGTCAATATCGATATAGGCACGCAAACCACCGCTCGGCGTTTCGGTTGCCACTTTGGTGATACGTGGGTCCTTCGCGAGCTCGGCGAGCAAACGGTCCCCCCAGTGCGAGACAAGCTCAGCATCAGCACCGGTCAGCGTATATTGATAACGCGCTTTACTCGTCCGCGTTGCAATCTCGACATCTTGTACAGGCTCGGCATAAAGCCGCACGCCTTTAACCGTTTGCTCAATCGTCGTTAGTCGTTCGGCAATCGCACTCGCGCTTTCTCGCCGCGTCGTGCTTGGCGTTAAAGCCACCATCAGATGCGCGGCGTTCAGCGTCGCGTTTTGCGCACCCACGCCCAACACGCCAACAATATGCGTCACCGCAGGATCGACCTTTAACGCATGGCTCACTTCATCCTCTAACCGTCGCATTTCGGTGAACGACGCATCAGGCGAGGCTTCAAGCACGATGCTGATTAGGCCCGTATCTTGATCGGGCAAAAATCCCTTCGGCATGCCGATATAGAGGGCTGCGGTTAACGCCATCGTGCCAAATGTAAGCGATAACATCAAAACCGGACGGCTCAGCGCCCAGCCCAGCGTGTTATCATAAAGACGCGCCATCGCGCTGACAGGCCATTCGATCCATTGCCGCCAGCGTCCCGTCGATTGCGTCGGTTCACGCCGCAACAAATAGGCGCACATCATCGGCGTCAGCGTCAGCGATATCACAGCGGAAACAATAACGGCGATCGAAAGCGTCAATGCGAATTCGCGGAACATGCGGCCGACAAGGCCCGTCATAAACAAAAGCGGGATAAACACCGCGATTAAAGAGACGGTGAGCGAGATGACCGTAAAGCCAATCTCGCCCGCGCCCTTCAAAGCGGCTTCAAGCGGCCGATCGCCTTCTTCAATATGTCGCGCGATATTTTCAATCATCACAATCGCATCATCGACGATAAAGCCGGTGCCAATCGTCAGCGCCATCAGCGATAAATTATCAAGGCTAAAGCCCGCAAACCACATGACGCCAAAGCTTGCGATGATCGATAAAGGTAAGGTGACACCCGCAATCAACGTCGCCCGCGCCGAGCGCAGGAAAATCAAAACCACACCAACAACAAGGATAATGCTTACGAAAAGCGTAAGACCCACATCGCGAATCGAGGCGCGGATCGTCTCGGTCCGGTCTTGTACAAGATCAAAAAAAACGCCCATCGGCAGCGTGCGCTTCAAACGTGGTAACGCTGCTTTAACAAGATCTGCCGTTGCCACCACATTCGCGCCGGGTTGCCGTCTAATATCGAGAATAACGGCGGCTTCCGATTGGTGCGTGGCTGCAACGCGATCATTTTCCAACCCATCCGTCACGGTTGCAACATCGCGCAGCAGAACATTGGCAGTGTTGCGCGCGGCGATCACGATGGATTGATAGGCGTCCGCCGTGCTGATTTGATCATTCGCCGCAATCGTATAGCTCTGCTCAGCCCCATCCAACGAGCCTTTCGGTGCAGCGATATTGGCGTTTGCGATGGCGATACGCACATCTTCAACGCCGATTTTATATGACGCCAACCGATCAAGATCGAGTTTGATCCGCACCGCAGGCCGAATGCCGCCCTCAACCGCCACGCGGCCAACACCTGATATTTCGCTAAGCTTGGGCGCTAAAATCGTATCGGCAAAGTCGGACAGTCCGCGCAAAGAAACGGTCGATGAGGATAAGGCCAAGGTAATAATCGGCTGATCCGCCGGATTGATTTTTGAATAGACGGGCGGATAGGGCAGGTTTTTGGGCAAGCTCGCCGCCGCCGCATTAATGGCCGATTGCACGTCTTGGGCGGCGGCATCAATATCGCGGCCTAAATCAAATTGCAGCGTGATCCGGCTCATGCCGAAGGAGCTTTGCGAGGACATGCCGGTCAGCGATGGCGTCTGCCCGAATTGCCGTTCCAGTGGCGCGGTAATTAAAGCCGCCATTGTATCCGGATTGGCGCCCGGATATTGCGTCATGATTTCAATCGTCGGAAATTCGATTTGCGGCAATGCGGCGATGGGTAGGCCGCGATAGCCTAACCAACCACACAAGGCCAAGGCAACGGCCAGTAAGGAGGTAGCAACGGGGCGTCGAATAAAGGGCGAGGAGACGCTCATCATCGACTCTTCATGGCGATGGAACGGTTGCAGGCTTCTTGCCTTTGCCTTGCTTTACAGGCTGGGCGGGCATCACCGTCGCCGCGTCCACACGCACGGTTGCACCTTCGGACAAACGATTAAAGCCGCTTGTTACGATAGTCTCACCAATTTCAATTCCGCTTTCAATCGCGGAATCGCTTTCCGTTTGACGTACCGTCTTCACCACACGCACGGAAACTTTCGACTGATCATCGACCACATAAACAAACGCACCGGATGGACCGCGTTGGATTGCAGGTGTTGGCACGACGATCGTATCTTTTAACGTGCCGACATGCAGCGTCACATTGATAAATTGCCCGGGCCACAGCGCCAATTGCGCATTGGGAAAACGCGCTTTGAGTTTGATGGTACCGGTCGTTTGATCAACGAGATTATCGACAACCTCCACGGTACCTTTATCGATCACGGTACCAAGTTCGCCATCATGCGCATCGACGAATAGAACACCGCGCGCCAAAGCGCGGTTGATCGCGGGCAAATGCTGTTGCGGTAGCGTGATGATCACTGAAATCGGCGTCACCTGCGCAATCGCAACAAGCCCTGTCTGATCGGAGGCACGCACGAGATTGCCTTTATCAACGAGGCGAATACCCGTACGCCCATCAATCGGCGCGCGGATGGTGGTGCGGTCAAGATAGGCCTTGGCATTATCAATGGCGGCTTGATCCGCCGCAATCTGCGCGGTGACTTGCGCTACCGTCGAGCGCTGCGTATCCGCCTGTTGCTGCGGCGCATATTCGGTTTTGGCGAGATTGAGGTAACGTTCCAAATCACGCTGCGCATTGGCAAGGATTGCTTCGTCTTGCGCCTTTTTGGCCAACGCTTGATCATATTGGGCTTGATAGATGGTCGGATCAATTTTCGCCAAAACATCACCGGCTTTCACGTCCTGCCCGTCGCGAAAGCTCAATTCGATCAAGCGGCCATCCACTTCGCTACGCACGGTTACCGTATTAAACGCCTGCACGGTTCCAATCGAGTCAATATCAATCGGCATATCGCGACGCTCGGCCTTGATGGCGAGTACCGGAACAGGGCCTTCATCCGCACCGCTGCGTCGGCTCGTGGCGGGCGGTTGTGTTGGAGGCAAGAGAACAAACCAACCAATACCAACGATAATCGCGAGCAAGATCACAAGCGTCAAAACAGAAGAGAGCCGAAAATTCATGGGTTCGATACCGTGGATGTTGGAGCAATTGCTCTTTGTCGAATGGTCGCATCGGGCGAAACTTCAAAACCGCCACCCACGGCTTGCACAAGCGATATGGCGGACTGCAACCGATTAAGACGCGATTGGATAAGCGCCGCTTCCGCCTGAAACAGATTTTGCTGAACGGTTAAGAGCGTCACAATATCAATTGTCCCCGCCCGTAGCCTCTCTTCGCTAATCGTATAGGCCCGCCGCGACGCTTCAACGACAGCGCGTTGCAATTCTTCTTGCAGGCGGCTTTGTTTCACCGCGATCAGCGCATTCTCGACATCGCCATAGGCCGAGATAATCGCTTTGCGATAGGCGGCAATCAGTTCAGCCCGTCTTCCGCTTTGTTGGTTGAAGCTGGCGTCAAGCGAGCCACCATCAAAAATCGGAGCCGTCATGCTGCCAAGTGCCGAGGCGAAAGCGGCATCGGGGCGCAGCATGTTTTCAAGCGTGCGGCTTTCATTGCCGCCCTTAAGCGTCAGATCGAAGCTTGGCAGATAGGCCGCGCGGGCGGCTTCCACATTAGCTTCGGCACCGCGTAGATCCGCCTCGGCGCGCGCAATATCGGGGCGGCGAAGCAAGAGCGCGGATGGCATACCAGCCGATAATTCCGGCACCGCCAGAGGCTTGAGACTTGTCCCTTTAATCGTAAAGCCTTCCGGCGGCCGTCCGAGCAAGATCGCAAGCTGAGTGCGGCTTTGGGCGACTTGCTGCTCTAAGGCTGGAACAGCTGCCTTTTGGCTCGCCACTACGCTTTCTTGCTCGGCAATATCCAGTGCGGATGCGGTGCCAACCGAGACGCGAGCCTTGATCGCATCAAGAATATGGCTCGCAAGCCGGATGTTTTCTTGTTGAAGCGCAATCCGGTCTTTGGCCGCCATCATCCCGAAATAGGCGTTTGCGGTGGAGCCTGCGATCGCAATCGCGAGCGCATCACGGTCAAACCGCGCGGCTTCGGCATTGGCAAGGCCTGCGGTGGTCAGCGAGCGGTAGCGGCCCCACGCGTCAACCGCGTAGCTTGCGGTCAGTCCCGCGCCGAACTGATTGGATACCGTTGTCTTGAAAGGGCCGGTATCGCTGGTCAGCGTACCGGGGCTCGCTGAGCGCTGCGCGGTCGCCGAGCCATCCAGCGTCGGAAAGAGGGCAGATCGGGCGGCAGCGGTCTGCGCATCGGCCTCTGTGATACGCGCGACGGCGCCCGCGAGGTCCAGATTGTCTTGCACCGAGCTTATGATCAGCCGGTCAAGTTCCGCTGAGCGAAAAAGCTTGGGCCAGCCAGCCGTCAGTCGTGCAGGGTTAGATGCCCCTTGCTCATAGGCTTGCGGGATCTGGACGGCGATCCGCGTTGGCTCAAAGCTGGGCATACAGGCGGAAAGGACGGGTACCATCGCCACCATAACCGCCATCCGGCCTGATCGAGGCGAACCATATCCGCTCTTTGAGGGTCGGAAGTCTGTAATCATGGGAGTACCTGGCAAGACGGGCTTTCAGTCAAAAGGCCTTCTTCTCCCGTCTAGAGCTTTGTCGCTCAAAGCTAAAGTTAAGTTTCAGTCATAAACCCGAAAGCCGAGGCTTATCCCCCGACGCCTCTTTGAGAAGAAACGATCCCTCGACGCTTTCGTTGCATGCCCAACCGGTCCTGGCGCGGGTCGAACGGGCTATGCTTTTGGAATATTTTGCTTGAAAAGCGGCCTGATTAATCGTCAGTATAGAAAAAATCGGGAAAATGAGTGTAATCGTGAAGCAAAAGAAGAAATTGTTGAAGCATCTGGCCGAAGAGGTGTTTTGTCGGCTCGGCGCGTCGCCCACCCATGGCGTAGGCGTATTTGCGATCCGCAACATCCCAAAGGGCATTGATCCATTATGCAGCCCGATCCCGAGAAAGGAACTGTCCTTTAAAAAAGAGGAGCTCAAGCACCTTCCAAAGGGAGTCCGTAAGCAGATTAAAATGTTCTGTTATTATGATGACAAGGAAGTGCTGATCCCAACCGTGGGGCTCAATACGATGGATTTTTCCATCTTCCTCAATCACTCCAAGACGCCAAACATCCGCATCAAGAAGGCGGGTCACTACGAGACACTCAGAAAGATCAAAAACGGCGAAGAGCTGGTCATGGATTATGACGACAGCTTTGGCGAAGTTCATATCTTTGAATAGATATGCATTAAAAAGGGCGCCGTATCGGCGCCCTTTTTAGTTAGCTTACGCGATTGAATTTTTTGATTGGCTCAACATCCCGATAAATCTGATTCCAATGTTTAACATCGAAATCGGTATGGAGTGGTGACGTTTCATCGAGCGCCAAAGGATGGTCTAGATCGGTGAGGGCCAAGGAATAAATTGGCTCGTAATCGGTGACGAACAATTCTTTATAGCCGTAATCGCCAACAGGGCCGAGATTGTAATAGCGAAGATTGTTTTTCTTGGCCCAGCGGATCGCCAAGAGACAGGCGTAAATACCGGGCGAGCGGTTTTTATAATCCCGGTTCCATTGGCAGAAGCTGCCATAGAGCTGATTATAGTCGGGGAGCAGAATGGACACATCCGTCAGGACGAGGGTGCCGTCGGCATCGTGAACCTTGATCACCAATACTTTGAGCTTCTGGCAATAATCGATGAAGCCTTCGATCTCGCGATCATCAATATAGCAGTTCTCGAAATGCTGGCCGCCCATCTCGACCATTCGGTCAAAGGTCAGCTCGGTGCCGGGGATGACTTCTTCCGAGTAAACGAAATTCCGCCACAGCTTGTCATATTCTTTGAACTTGCGGATGCGGCGCTCATCACTCCAGAAGGCATCGGACTGCGTATCAACCAATCCGTAGCGGTCGCCAATCGGCACGCCATAAGGACCTTCAGGCGGTAGCGCATAGACAATAAACGGCTTGGGTACGTTTTTGAGCATCTCATCGCTCACATCCACATAGGGACAGAGCGCGTCCCAGCGCGTCGTGTAATAGAGGATGTCGTTGTGATTGCTCTCGACGCAGAGATTTTCATCTGTCCAAGTTTGGAAGCCAACGCGCTTGATACTCATAGCGGCCCCTGTTGAATTCGTTTTTTTAAGCACGTCACTGCCTCGCTTTTTTAGCCGAACGGGTCGGCAAAGCTTGATGAGGAAGCTTGATCAATTCGAAGTAGTCAATATCCACAGCATGATTTTCTACTAAAAAATCACTGTTTGACTTCTCAAGCTTCAAGATTTTTTGGGTTATTGTATTCAGATGTGCCGAGGCTTCACTGCCTTGATCTGCCAGTTGCGCGAAGTAAGTCGGCATCAAGGGGCACTCAGTATCGAAGGAAAATTCGCGCGAATGAGGATCGAAGGAGAGCGGATAGAGGCTGCAGGAAAATGGCTTCTCGTCCCCCAAAGTGCAACCGGCGTTGCCCAGATGGGTACAATTGTCTTCGATGCAGATGCTGCCAAATTTCTTTTGCTCGGTGTCCGTCAACGTTACTTCGAGAGCAGGGTGCCCCTCCTCGACATTGCAACATCTACGGCACTCAGCACAGTACTCAAAAAGCATGCTTACATTTCAATCGTTAGAGCCGATCCGTTCACAGCACGCGAACGACGCACTTCTACCGCATTTGCGCAGAATCGCAATCGCTTCGCAAGATGTAGTTCTGATGTAATTTCATTGGTTTGCAAAGGGCTTTGATGAGATTGGACGAGGAGGGCTATCGTTACGCCCGTCACAAGCGCGTTTGCCAAGGCTCTCGTCTTCCTCGAAAGCCGCGAACGGGTGCTGGACCGAGACGCCGCTTTCATGGCAAAAGAGTTTGGAATCATAGAAAAATTTCGTTTTACGGGTAAGGGAAAACAGAATGCCGGTGCGGATTGAATTGACACGATCAATGTTTGCCGATCGCGAGACAGATCTCGGGATGATGGGTGAATTCAAGGCTTCCACGTTTCGTTATTCGTCGGGGATAGAGGGGCTTCGAATCAGCAATGGTCGTGGTCACATCGATGTCTTGCCCTTCAGAGGTCAGCAGATTTGGCGCGCGGTGTTTGATGGTCGCGACCTCACGATGAAGTCGATGTTCGACGAACCGGTGGCAACCAATGTCTATTTGGAAACCTATGGCGCCTTCTTCATCCATTGCGGGATCAGCGGAATGGGCGCGCCGGGGCCCGGTGATCGTCATCCTCTGCATGGTGAATTGCCGAATGCACCGTTTCAAAAGGCTTGGCTCGAATGGGATGAGGTCGCTGAGACCGTTAAAATTGTTGGTACCTATCACTATGCAGTAGCCTTCACCGTCAACTATCTCGCAACAGCGAGCATCACGATGGCGGCTCAATCAACGCTCCTCGATATCGAGCTCCATGTTGATAACCTCAAGCAGACGCCGATGGATTTGATGTATCTGGCGCACGCCAATTTCAGACCTGTCGATCATGGCGAGATGGTTTATTCTGCGCCCTACACGGCAGAAGCGGTTCGCGTTCGCCAAGCGATCCCGGGCCATATTACACCGAAGCCCGGCTATAAAGAGTTCATCGCCGAGCTCGCCAAAGCTCCGAAGCTGCATCATGTCTTAAAGCCCGGTATGGGCTTTGATCCGGAGATCGTCTTCACGATTGATATGCAAGCCGATGGCGATGGCTTTGCCCATGCATTGCAAAAGCGCCCCGATGGCACGGCTGATTATATCCGTTATCAGCCTGCGCAGGCTTCAAAATGCATCCGCTGGATCTGCCGTACGCCGGATCAAGACGCGATCGGCATGGCCTTTCCGGCAACGGCGGAGACGGAAGGTTTCACGGCTGAGAAAGCGAAGGGCAACCTCGTTGAATTGGCCGGTGGTAAGCGTTGGTCCGTCGCGATGCGTCTTGGTGCCTTGGGTCAAACCGAAACAGCGGAGCTGGTTGCGCGTTTGGCCCAACACTGAGGGGCGCGTCCGGAACGGTAGGCGTCGCACCGAGGCATCACGGCATCAAGCGTGGCAGACTACCTTTCCTCCAACGATGATTAATAAATGAGGGTGGACCAAATGAAATCGCATGCCAGAGTGGTTGTCGTCGGTGGTGGCGTTATGGGCGTAGGCTTGCTTTATCATCTGGCGCTTGAAGGCTGGTCAGACGTCGTTCTCATTGAAAAGGGCGAGTTGACCTCCGGTTCCACCTGGCACGCCGCGGGTCAATGCCCGCATTTCAACTCGTCTCTTAATATGACGAAGGTCCACCTATATGGCACCGAGCTTTATCCCAAGCTCGAAGAGCTTACGGGACATGCGGTGAGCTGGCATGGCTGCGGTGGCTTGCGTTTGGCCTGCACAGATGAAGAAGTAAACTGGCTCAAGCAAGTCTATGGTGTGTCGAAGCTTGCAGGCTATGAAGCCCACATCATTGGACCGGAAGAGATCAAGAAGGTTCATCCCTTCCTGAATACCGATGGCGTAAAGGCCGCGTTCCATACCATCACCGACGGCCATGTCGCCCCCGCCGATATTACCAATGCCATGGCTGCAGGCGCGCGCAAGCTCGGCGCTGAAATTTATCGCCGCACGCTCGTCACCGACATCAAGCTTCTGCCGTCCGGCGAATGGGAAGTCATCACCGATCACGGCACTATTATTTGCGAGCATGTCGTGAACTCTGCCGGTTCCTATTGCGATGTCGTCGGCTCTTGGACCGGCCATAATGTGCCGATCTCCAATATGCTGCATCATTATCTCATCACCGAGCC
>CANGPL010000053.1 GCA_947455725.1 Hyphomicrobiales bacterium
ATGTGGGTCTCGCTTTCCGATGGCCGGAAGCTTGGCATTCCATTGTCATGGTTTCCTCGTTTGGCAGCGGCCAGCGACAATGAGCGCAATTTGGTTACGATCAGTCCCGGCGGCCTCCATTGGGAGGGGCTTGATGAGGATATTTCGATTGCTTCTTTGCTTGCCGGTCGAGGGGATCAGACGGTAGCGCCGCATCGCGCGGCTTAGATCCTACCGGTGGTCGGATATTTTGTGTAAGGTTGAGCGCATAATTGCGCCCATTTGCTGTCGATTTTACCTAAAATTGCCTGATACAACTTAAGGTAGCATCATTCCTTTTCATGCTAGCCCAACCTTCCGCATGGATTGCGTTGGGTTGGTTTTTGGATGGGGTGGTGCTATGGCTTCCCTTAGGTCATGCATCCGCATGGCTCGGGGAACTAGAAAGCCTCAGTCAACCGGCAGTGCATCTGCCGTCACCAAACTGCCCTGACGCACTCACGTCGGGGTGGCGGCGTTATGTCCAGGTCGCGAGACTAAAAGCGTCGCGGCCACGTTGACTGGCTTTTCTAGCACCCCGACTCCAATGCGGTCCGCATTGGAGTCGCTTTTCTTTTGAGATTCTTGCACCAGCGCCGCTTTTTGTGCTGGCGCGGTTCTCTCGCTTAGGAGGGTGCCAATGCCATTGATTGATTATTCAAAGCCGATGAATTTTTGTGATAGTACGGAAGCCGTTTCCGTTGTCGTCAATCACGCGCTGATTCAATTGCGTGATCAAGTTGCGTTTCAGACCGAAAAAGATGCCGCGATTGTTCGCGCGGCTGAGGTTTTGTCTTCTTTGCTTGAAGATGCGCAAAGCGAAATAGAGCAGTTAATCGGGAAGATGGAGGTGGGGTAACTGTTTGGACCGCGAGGCTCCTGCCTCGCATTTTATAAGTGCGCGCCAGGAGGCGCGCGGTCCGGGTTTTTTTACATCCCTACGCGTAGGCCATCCAGTCAATGTTTAGCCACCTCATCCTTCGATTCGCTCACCACTCGACACGCGCTTTCAGCGCGGCTCACCATGAGGATAGATAATTTTCCTAAAACGCTTGACATTCTTAATAATAGGATAATAGTCTCCATAATCTTCCCTAACGTAATGGAGATGAGAGATGGTTCAAGCGCAGGATCAGGATCGGTTGACGCGGGCGATGGCTTTGGGGTTGCGGGATTTGGCGGGCGAGGGGTGTTTTGGGCGGCGGGGGCTTAGGACGGATTATATTTCTGTGGCGGCTTCAAAGCGCGGGGTGACGTTGGCGGTTGGGCATATCAAAGCGGCGATTTGTGAGCGTTTGGTGCTTTCCGGCTGGGCTGAATGGCGGGGCGCTTCTGACCATGCTCGCCTTGTTTTAACGGAAGCGGGGCGATTGGTGGCGCGCAAGGTGATGGAGCGCTTGCCGAAGGACGGGATGGATGCGCTTGAGTTTGAGGAGCGGGTCTTGGGCACCGTGCCACAGGCGGTTCTGGTTGATCGCCGCGAAAGCCCTTTGGCGTGGCTTGCGCGTCGCAAAGGGGCGGATGGCAAGCCTTTGATTGATCCTGCCTGCTTTGCGGCTGGCGAGCGGTTGCGGGCTGATTTTGAACGCACCGGCCTATCGCCGCGCGTGACGATGGATTGGGGGCGGTTTGGGGCGGGCTCGTCGTCCTCGCGCTCCGGTGGTGGTACACTGAGCGATGCGATGATTGCCGCGCGGCAACGGATGGACCATGCGCTATCCGCGGTGGGGGCCGATATGGCGGGCCTCTTGGTGGATATATGCTGCTATTTAAAAGGGCTTGATTTGGTCGAGCGCGAGAGGGGATGGCCGCCACGCTCGGCGAAGCTCGTTTTGAGCATGGCGCTCGGCCGATTGGCGGCGCATTATGGTTTGGACCAAGAAGCGCGCGGGCGTGAGCACTCGAAGGGAATTGTCGTTTGGGCGGATCAGGTTTCGGCTTAAGCTTCAGCTTCCGAGGCCAAGGCGGCTTTTGCGTCGCGGCGGATGCGCTCGACCATCGAGCGCACGCCATTGGAGCGTTGCGGCGTTAAATGTTCGGCCAAGCCAATGCGGCGGAAAAGATCCAGCGCATCAAGGGCTAAAATCTCGGATGCGCTGCGGCCGGAATAAAGCGCGAGCGTTAAGGCAACGAGGCCTTTTACAATATGTGCATCGCTTTGGCCGCGGAAGGAAAGCACGGGCTCAACGCCGTCGCGGTTGATGGAGGTGATGACCCAGACTTGCGAGGCGCAGCCTTTAACGCGCGTTTCTTCGGTCATCTCGCTTTCTTCTAGCGGGGGCAGATCTTTACCGAGCTCAATCAAATAGCGGTAACGGTCTTCCCAATCCTCCAGGAAGCCGAAATTCTCCATGATCTCATTAAAGCTTGCAGCCATGTTACGCCCCTTCAACAGAGAGCATGGGTTTAAAGCGTGCTGCGCGATTGGTCGAGGTTAAATCTTCTTTTGGCCTGTCGCTGGTGCCGCAGGCGGCGTGTCGCGCCGCGGCGGCAGCGGAATGGCTGAGGCTTCAGGCAAGGCATCCGCCAAGGCAACGGGGCGGGACTTTGTTGGCGTTAAAGCATCATTCGCGGTTTCGTTTAACAGAGCCGCTAAGGGATCAGCGCCATCATTCGATTTAAGGGCGGACGCTGCAGCATCAAGACAAGCCTTCTCATGGCCTTTGCAGGCGGCGATGGCGGCACGGCCCAATGTTTCAACGGTGGAAGACGATTGCGATACGGCTTTTGCGGTTGCGACCGCGAGAGTCGGCGCTGCTGCGGCCAGTTCAACGCCGTGCGCGGATGGCTTGGCGAGCCAATCGGGCAAAGCCGCGCGCATTGGCGATATGAGGTATAGAACGCCAATGACGAAAAGCGCTCTGATGATGAAACCCATAAGCGTGCACTACAGTGTTGAAAGCCGTTGATGTGATTCTCTTAGGCATAGTTTCGCTGCGTGCAAATCAACCATTCGGAATGTTCCCCTTCGGACACGCAGAGATTGTAGGTGTGGTTAATCAATGCCTAATACAAGGGTGAAATTTGTCTCCTTTGTTAATCATTGGACGGGGTTTTGTTAATCTTTGTCTCAAGCGTGCAAAAAATCGCATTTCGAATTTAGGAAGGCTTAAACTCCGCGCGTCACACTAGTCACCAAGAGAGTCGCGCCCCTGATGCGGGCGATACGGAGGCGGTGCGTGGTGGTTCGGATTTCGGCGGTCAATGCGGCGATGGATAAAATGGGTGATCTCGTGCATCGCTCGGTGGGTAGACAGGATGGAAGCTTTTCCGCACATCGCTGGTTTATTGCTACGCGTCTTGCTTTAGGTCTTGTCGGATTGCTTCTGATCGGCGTTGCCGTGGCTATGCCGGGCGTCTTGCCGCGCCATGCGCTGATGGTTGGAATGGGCTTGGGCTTTCAAGCGATGATTGCCATGATGGTTTCGCGCTTTGGCGGGCTCAAAGTGGGCTATGCTGTATCAACCGCCATTCTATGTGCGCTGCCGGTTGTTGTTGCTGGTGGAATGGGTGCGGGTGTGATGATGCCGCTCATTTTGGAAGCGGCGATTTTAACGGGTAGTGCCGGTGCGGCGATATCGGCTGGTAGTGTCGTTATCGCCTTGATGCTCGCCTTTGGCATGAGTGGTTTGAAAAGCGATGTCCTCCTCTTGGCCTCACAAGGTCTTGCGATTGTTGCGATGGTGGGTGGTGCGCTTTATCTCGTCAAACGCGATCGGAAGAGCGAGGCGCAGGCGCGGTTTGCGGATGATCGCTGGCGGGCGCTGACGGGTCTCTCCGAAATCGGTGTTGTTCGGCACGATGCGCAGGGCCATGTGGTTGGCTCGAATGCTGCGTTTTGCCGCGCGATTGGGATTAATCCCATGGCGCTTGAAGATAGCACGGTGATCAAGCGGTTGCATCTGGGCAGCGGACCTGCCTTTTTAAAAGCGCTCTCCGATGTATCGCATGGCGCACCAATGGCGGAAGCGCGCGTACGCATTAAATGCGAGCCTCAGGCAGAGGGGCATCAGGGGCCTGATCCTTATCGCGATTTCGTCTTGCGGGTATCGGGTGCGGTGACGGATCCGACGACCCATAAGCGTGAAATTTTGGCCTATTATCGGCCAGTGATTGAAAACGTAGAACTGCCTGTGGCAGAGGCATCGCCGTCGCTTTCAACGGCTCGGCTTGGGCATGAATTGCGCACACCGCTGACCGCCATTATCGGCTTTGCGGATTGCTTGGGCGATCCGGCGATTATCGCGACGGATGATCCGAAGCGCGGCGATTATGCGCGTATCATCGGCACGTCGGCGCGGCATATGCTTGATGTTGTGAATGATATGACGGGCACTGTGGCGCCTCAGCCTTCGGCGCAGATTATCTCAACGGGAACGGACGCGATTGATTTAGCGGAATTGATCGAGGAAACCGTTGGTATTATGCGGCTGAACGTTGAAGCGCAGCGCGCGAGCTTGCATTGGATTGTGGAAGAAGACGTGCCGGTATTGGTGGGCAGCCGTCACGCTTTCCGGCAGATTTTGATCAATCTGATTTCCAACGCGCTTAAATTTGCGCCCGAAGGATCGGTGCTGGTACGCGCCAGCCGCGATGGGGCTAAGGTTCGGTTGACGGTGGAAGATAATGGCATGGGTGTGGCGGGCGAAGATTTGGCGCGCCTTGGCGAGCCGTTTTTCCGTGGTCGTTTGGCAGGTGAAAATGGTCCCGATGGTCAGGGCCTAGGCTTAGGCATTGTGCGCGACATTGTGCGCGATCATCAGGGTGATTTCGACGTGATGAGCCGCCCCGGCGCGGGCACGCGGGTGATTGTGACCTTTGCGATTCCTGAGGCCATTTCGGCCCTGAAGATGCAGCCGATCACGCCGCGCATTCCGGAACGCCGCTATGCGTGAACGGACCCTTCGTCGCGAACCGGTTTTTGAAGACGAACCTCACCCCGCTTATGCGCCACCAGCGGATGATTTAGGCTATCGTCCAGAGCCTAAGTCACGCGCGGGGCGGATTTTGGCAGCACCTGGCAGGCTATTGGTGGGTCTTGTGCTGCTAAGTGTTGTTGCCGCCTTTGTGGCCAATGCGCTTTATTTTCAAAAGTCGGGACGGCCCGCGCTGTTTTTTGATTTATCAACCGTCTGGCGTGGCTCCGCTTCGCTTAATCCGTTGAACCTGTTTGTGCGTCCAACGATCGATGGAGCGCCTGCGGGTGAGCCGACGCCGCAGCCGCCGCGTCGTCCGGATAAGGTTGAGGCCGTGCCCGTGCCAGCGCGTGCACCTTCAGTCATCCCGGTGACGGCAACACCGAAGCCCGCAGCACCTGTGAACCTTGTTGCTTCCGCTGATCCGAAGCAGGTCTTTGTGCCGCCGCAGCCTATTCCCGATAATAGTGTTGCTGATCCGGTGGGCGCATTGGTCGCGCAATCGATGCCGAAGCCCGATAAGGTGGTTTTAGCGGCACAACGGGCTTTGAATAAAATGGGCTATGGTCCGGTTTCACCCGATGGATTGAAATCATCCGCGTTGCGCGATGCCGTGTTGAAGTTTCAAAAAGACAAGCATTTGCCAGCAACAGGTGAAGTGGATGGTGTAACGAAGCCGCAATTGGCAAAGGCCTCTGGCATCGTGCTGGAATGATGCGCGATGTCTGCTCGCTTACGTTCTGATATTTGGGTTTCAGCGTATCTTAGGCGCTGCGCGGTGATGGGCGCGGTCGCTGTGTTGCGCCGGAGAGGATCGGCCGAAGCTGGCGCGATTTATATCAAGCTTGATTGGCTTGACGGAAGAAGCTCGCTCTATGCGCCAGCACCCCCTGATAGCGATATGGATGATATGGAGCGTCGCTTCGAATGTGTGATGCAGGAAGTGGATGGCTTAAGTGTTGAAGCACGCATGGCGCGTGAAATGCGCTTTGATCCCGATCTCTGGTTTGTTGAAGTAGAGGATCGTCAAGGCCGCGTTTTTTAGACCGCGCAACGGGTCTTCTATCAGGCGATTAAACGTTCGTTTTGATCCACAGTCACGGGCTCTTTCGGCTCCTCCGCTTTAGCAACCGTAAGGATCGATGACATGATCCATAGAGCAGCCGATGGCGATACCGTTTCCAGCACATCTTCAACGCCGCCCGGCATGCCGGCATGGGTGGCTTTAGCCCAGCGACAGGCGCGGCGCACGAGAGGGGCGGGCACATCCATTCCTTTAAGCGCCAAGGCCAGAGTGGCGCCGCTTGCTTCGCTTAAGATGGTGTAGAGAAGGCTGAAAGAGACATTCAAATAACCGCCTAAGAGAGCGGTGAGGGCGGAAGCATCGCCTGCTACAATCGCAGCGCTTAAAGCGGTTAGACGTTCTTGATTAACCGAATGCGGACGCGTGGACGCCGAGGCATTGGCCAAGGTGAGGATCGTCATTCTTTCGCGCGGTGAGGCATGGGCAAAGAGCGAAGCGCGAAGGGAGGATGACAGATCGTTGCGGGAGAACAGGATGCGGGCAAGCCGTGCATCGAGAAAAGCGCGGTTCGTCAATGTTTGCACAATACGATCGGGCAACGGCTCGCCGGAACATTCGGCAATGATGCGGTCAATCATCTGATCGTTGCGCGCCACCAGCGCCTGCAGCATATCATCTGTTAAGGACGGGCAGGCCGCAATCGCGCGCGCTTCTTGTAATGACCCGGCTTTGGCCAAATGAGCTAATAGATGTGGGGATACCGCAACACCCTCGGACAGAACGATAAGCGAGGCGCGATCACGACGGCGAAGCAGAATATCGGCGAGACGTTGGTTCATTAAAGAGGCGCGGATCAATTTCTCGGCGCATAAACACGCGACGGCCTCCGATGTGTGCGGCAAGAGCCTAAGAATATCATCAATATTAAGGGTTTCTACAGCGCTTTGATCGTCAAGCGACGAAGGCAGTACGGATTTTTTTGTAAGGCTTTGTGCAACGTAATCCGAGGCTGCGGCGTTTATCATAAGCTAGACCTAAACCTGAAGAGACAAGGGGCACTTCGAAACGAAACCAATGAGCCTTTGTAAAACACCAATCGTTAGCGAAACATTAACCATACCGAGGTCATTATCGTTATGTGTCGAATCGACTTGACCTTGAGGAGTTTCAACAATGTCTAATGTTATCCGATTTGTCACTGGTAATAAACCAAGTAAAAATAAAAAAAAATCAAGTAATACTTCAGGTTGTGAAATTATTATATTTCCCGGAATTCGATATTCACGTTCTGAAACCATCAAAATTTATGACAGTAAAATAACAAAGCGTAAGCGTAATACCTTAAAAACATCCAACGAACCGAAGAGAAAGCGTGGAACTTAAGTCGCTGGTCTATAAAGGATCAAAAATTTCTCTTTTTCTATTGGCGATAGGAATGCTGGTCGGTTGTGCCGAAACCGGTGATTTTGGGCGTCGTCGGCCCGGGCTTTTCGAGGGCAAACAGGGCCTTGATGGGCCGCCCGAATGGTTTGGTTCGCGCGCCACTTTAACCGATATTGAAGTTGAATTCCGAAACCGCGCGATAGCGTTTTCGATTAACCCTGAAAAGCCGATTTATCCCTCCTTGGATGCGTTTGAATTCGCAATCGACTCTGATCCGGACCTCTATTACAGCCGCGTTGCTGGCCGCGCCGATTTATCCGTAACGGCACGGTATAAACGGGTTGAGCGCGATGCTTTGGCTGATTTGACACTGGTTCCTTTATTCCGAGCCGCTGCCTGCCGCGTGGCGCAGGATGATGCCATGCGGCTTAGTGCGATGACGGCAACGTCGAACCTCTCCGAAACGCAGCGATTGCTTGCGAATGATCGTGTGGCGAGCAATGCCGAGATTGGCCGTATCGTGGAGCATGCGATGGTGGAGCGCGTTGATGCTTACCATATCGCGGTTGAGCGGCTCTATGCTGCGTCACCGGATCGCGAAGCCAAAGCGGCGCTTGATGCCATCGCCTTATTGCGGGCCGAAGTCGAAAAGGGCAATGCGTGCCTGAATGGTGGCGGATCGCGGGCTCACGGACGGATTATCCGCAAAGGATAGGTGATCCGCGATTGGTCTTTGCTCTTAGCCTATAAACTGCGCTAAAGTTGTGTGCCGACATTTCGTTTGGCGCGTATAGGGTTTTGATGCATGAGCGATCAACCGCAGCCATTTTGGAAAGCCAAGACGCTTGAGGCCATGTCGGAATCCGAATGGGAAAGCATTTGCGACGGGTGCGGACGCTGTTGCTTGGTCAAGCTTGAGGATGAAGATACGGGTGCGTATTACGCAACTGATGTAGCCTGCCGCTTGCTCGACACGGATCAATGCCGCTGCCGTAATTATAGCGAGCGCCAATCGCTTGTCCCGGATTGCGTCAGGCTGACGCCGCATGAAGCGCGAACCATTGGTTGGTTGCCGCCTACTTGCGGCTACAGGCTCTTGGCCAAGGGGGATGATCTGCCCTGGTGGCATCCGCTCGTATCGGGCAGAGCCGAAACGGTGATTGAGGCCGGCATATCGGTTAAAGGCCGGGTGCATTGTCATGAAGATGAAATTGCCGTTGAGGACGTCATTGACCGGATTAAGCAATGGCCACTGGCTTATCCTAAAAAGGCGAAAGCAAAGCCAAATCTCTAGTGTTTAGAATGGCTTAGCGCGGATGCGGGTTAACTAAGCAAGATAACCCATGCTAGGAAACAATTCGTTTACAAATTGAATTAAATGACGTAAGGTAAGGTAATCGTTCTGTCGGTGTGGCGACGGGCATGGCGTATGGCAAAAGGCAATGCGATTTCGAAACGGGATTTCATTGTTTTGGCTTGCTCTGGGGCGGGCAAGATCCAGCCGAGCCGATGGATCGATTATTCGCGCGCGCGACCGCGGTTACGCGTGGTCTCGCGTATCGTCCCACTCATGAAGAGACCTTTGTCATGCCTAAAAATCAACAAACATCCCTTGGAACAATGAACCGTCCAACCGTTAACAAGCGCTTTGCCGCTGCGACTGACAGTGCACGCGCTTCTGCAAAGCGGTTGCTTAAAAAGAAACCTCAACCGCACCATGAGAAGGAACTTACAGGGATCGATCCTGATTGCCTTCTGCCGATCGATGATGAGGAAACACGTCAGAGAAAGGCCCGGGAATTTGCCGTTGTTTCGCTGACACCGGATGAGTTATTAGCGCTGCGTATGCAGCCGGAAACCGAAACAACCTTTACCGAGGATGATGCGCGGGCGTGCCCGCGCGATCTGGAAGCGTTTCGCGTGGCGGTATCTTTAGAGATCGACCGGTTGCGGGCAAATAAGAAAAATTACGAATTTTAAGAAATTAATCCTTGACATCGCACCGGTGGTGGGGTATAAAAACGACATACTCCACTGGTGTGACCAAATCGGCGGGCCTGCTTTTGCAGCGCCCGCTCTTTTTTGGTCTTGGTCGCATTCTATTGATAGGGGCTCACGCTATGCGACGGTTAACGCGTGAACAGGCGATTGAGATACGGCAACTCTATGAAGGCTCGGCACTGCCTTTAAGTGCGATTGCGGCGAAAACGGGCGTATCGACTGCTACCATTCAGCTATACTCGCGGCATCAAGGATGGCGCCCGCGTCGTGCCGGACGATCACCCGAGGGTCAACGCCCGATGCGGTGGCTCGGCCAGCCTTGCACCGGATTGGTGGAATGTCCGGAACGCGCCGCTTTGATTGCGCGGGCTTGGGGGGCGGCCCATGTGCAAATCAACGAAATTGAAATGCGCATGATGGCGATGACGTCCGATACCGAGCGTTTGGCAAGTGTGACGGAAGACGCCAAAGCGGTGGCGACTTTGGTGCGCACCTTGAAAGATTTAACCGCGCTTGATCGCGCGGAAGCCGGGGGCGGCAAAGCAGCAAAGCAAGGAGCCCCTGATGGACAAGAAGCCAAAGCTCCTCGCGCCGACCTTGCCGACGAGCTGGCTCGACGTCTTGCTCACTTGCGAAAGCGAGGGCCTGCTGCCGGATCTGCTGGCGGAGCTTGAAGGCCACGACATTGAAACCATGTTGAGCGATTGGCGCGCTTGGGCAAGGCCGGATCAATTGCCGCCGGAGACATCTCAAACGGGGCTACCTTGGACCGTGTGGCTCGTTTTGGGTGGCCGTGGTGCGGGCAAAACGCGAACGGGTGCGGAATGGGTGCGCGGCTTGGCGCTCGGCAAGCCGCCTTTTGCCGATAGACCTGTAACGCGGCTTGCGCTTGTGGGCGAAACGCAAAACGATGTGCGCGAGGTGATGATTGAAGGCGTATCGGGCCTTTTAAGCGTGCATACCCGTGAGGAGAGGCCACTCTGGCAACCGGCGCGACGGCGGCTTGAATGGCCGAATGGCGCGGTGGCGCATGCGTTTTCCGCTGAGGATCCGGAAAGCTTACGCGGCCCACAATTTGAGGCCGCCTGGCTTGATGAAATCGGTAAATGGCGTTTGGCGGAAGAGGCGTTTGATCAGCTGCAATTTGGCCTGCGGCTTGGCGAGCGCCCGCGCCAAACGGTGACGACAACGCCAAGGCCAACGCCTTTGTTGAAACGGTTGATTGCAGACCCTGCCACTGCGCTGACGCGATCGAAAACGAAGGATAATATTTTCCATTTGGCGCCTGCTTTTTTGGATGCTGTGGTTAAACGCTATGCAGGCACGCGGCTTGGGCGGCAAGAGCTTGATGGCGAGATGATTGAAGAGCGGCAAGACGCGTTATGGTCGCGGGCTGGAATTGAGGCGTTGCGCTTTCGGGCAGAGGTGCCGCCTTTGGTGCGCATTGTTGTGGCAATTGATCCGCCAGCCTCATCCGGCAAGCGCTCGGATGCGTGCGGGATTGTCGCCGCGGGCATTGGACCAGACGGCACGGTCTATGTGCTCGAAGATGCCTCGCTTGAACGTGCGCCGCCCTCTGCTTGGGCCTCAAAAGCTTTGGCGCTGTATCGTCGATTGGAGGCCGATGCTTTGGTGGTTGAAACCAATCAAGGCGGCGAGATGGCGGAGGCCGTTTTACGACAAGTGGATTCGAACGTGCCGATTACACCGGTAAAAGCCACACGTGGCAAAGCGCTGCGCGCTGAACCTGTGGCGCATCTCTATGAGCAAGGCCGCGTGAGACATGCGGGCGTGTTCCCGGAACTGGAAGACGAGATGTGTGATTTTGGACCAACCGATAAAGGCTTTGGGCTTTCCTCTGGTCGCTCGCCTGACCGCATGGACGCGCTTGTTTGGGCGATTAGTGCGCTGGCTCTTGGGGCGAGGGGGACGCCACGGGTACGGGCACTTTAGACAGGTTACGGTATCGCTGGCAGATGATAAAATCCAAATCAAATTTAATACAAAGCTTTATTTTGATGGGAATGTCTTAGAGGAGACGGGAAATGGCGTTGGTCCGGCGGACGCGCATTTTATTGTCGGTTCTTCAAGAATTGGGCGGCGATCTTGCTAATCGTCGGATGCAGAATTTGCTTTTTCTCTATTGTAAAGAGAACGTAAAGCGGGATGACTATTACGAATTTATCCAATTTATTGAGGGCCCCTGCTCCATTCAAGCCGAAGAAGATAAGGCGTTCCTTATTCGGAAAAAGGTGCTCGAGTCATCTGATCGATGGGTTCTAGCGTCGACGTCATTTCGATATGCGATTGACCTCGATTTTTTCGAAAAAATTGCGATTCAGGAGCTAAAGAACAAATGGACGCTGAAAAGCGACGACGATATTGAACAATTCATTGCAGCGCATTATCCGATCTTGCGGTCGGGAACTTCGACACCGGGATTATATACGATCGGATATGAAGGATTAAGTCCTGAGGCTTACATCAATGCGCTTTTACAGCGTGGAATAAAGCTACTCGTCGACGTAAGGAAAAATGCGTTTAGTCAGAAATTTGGATTCTCAAAATCCGAGCTGACACGCATACTCAATCGTTCAGGTATTGAATACCGTCATATCCCCGAGCTCGGTATTGACTCGGATAAAAGACAAGCTCTCGTTTTGCAAAGTGACTATGATTCTCTTTTTAAAACATACGTCCGTGATACGCTACCAAAGCAAACGGAATCTCTTGATCATCTTTTTAATTTGGTTGTTGAGCAGCAGCGGGTGGCAATTACCTGTTTCGAAGCCGATCCTGACCATTGTCACCGTAGCCATGTCGCCCACGCCCTCAAATCCAGGGCTGATTTCCCCTATCGTATCGAGCATTTAATGCCATGCAACCATCTGAAGCGACAAAAATTGAACACGCGAAGATATTGATCACTGTCAAAACCTATCCGCAGGAATCGGTGAAATATGATGAAACAGTATGCACCGCTGGTCTCCGCGATGGTCAGCGCTGGATCCGAATTTATCCCGTTGCGTTCCGATCTTTAGATAAAAGTAAAAAATTTAAAAAATACCAATGGATCGAAGCTGATATCGTTAGAGACAGTCGTGACCCAAGACGCGAAAGTTATAAATTGGCGGGCGAGATTAAGACACTGAATTTCGTAGATACTCGATTAAATTGGGATGAGCGTAAAAAATTCGTTTTAGGAAAAGTTTATTATAATCTAGATACGTTGATTCAGGAGACACGCGATATTAAAAATTCAACGTCCTTAGCAACATTTAAGCCGGCCAGAATTATAAATTTCAAAATAAGAGAAAAAACTAAAGCCGAAAAAATAGGAAACAGAAGCGATACTGTATCCGCAAGATGCAAAAATGAAATAAATAAAATTCCATATAATTTTTTTTATACAGTCATTGATCAATTGGGTCGACGTAGTACGATGCAAATTCACGATTGGGAAATTTATCAGCTTTGCCGAAAAATTATCTTTCAACACGGGCATAATAAAGAATTAATAGAAAAAATCCTGAACGAGAAATATTTTCTGCGATTTGTAAAAAATTGCGACATACACTTATTTTTAGGCACCAGCAGGCAGTGGCATATTCGCCGTAATAGGAACCCGTTTATGATCATTGGTATTTTTTATCCGCCAATTTCTAGAAGGAAAATGTGATCTGACCATTTATGGGGTGTGTTGGCAATTTGGGTCGAAGTCGGGTTGGAGATGAATGATGTATGAGCGAAAACATCAAACCCTTGAACGCAAAGTAACAGGGATATCGCCGCGCCATGCGATGCCGGAAGCGGCCTATCAGGATCGCGAGGTCGCGGCAGGGTGGCTAAAGCATCAGATGAGGTTAAAATTTAACCCGAACCATGATGAGCGTGGGCGGTTTGATTTTGGGAGTGGTGACGGGGGCGATGGAAATGCTTGGCCTATAACCTCGCCGAATTGGCCTAAGACACCCAATGCTCGCCTCAATATTGATAAGGCGACGCAATACGCAACCGATAATGTCGTTTCGCCAACGACGAGCCCAAACGGAGAACGGGCATGTGCCCAACATGTTCGCGAAGCGCTCCGTGCTGGTGGGATTAACATCCCGGCTGCCGGCATAAATGCTAAGGATTATGGCCCGGTACTAGAAAAATACGGTTTTAAACCTCTTGATCCGACGCCGGCACCAAATTATTCGCCCATGAAAGGCGATATCGTCGTGATACAAAACACCAGCGCGAGTAAATTTGGCCATATTGCTATTTACAATGGTTCGAACTGGATCTCTGATTTCAAGCAACCGGGCTTTTGGCCGAGTTCTACATATCGCTCCGAACGTCCATCTTATAAAATTTATCGGTAGTTAGGTGATGGCTTATTCGAGATGTTTAAGAGCATAATAAAAAGAGTCTGGGCCAAACTCGTCTTGGGGATAGATCTGATCATTAATTATATCACCAATAACCCATCGCCGATGTTCAATTCCGAAGACGAAAGTAACACGGATCAGTCTCTGACCGTTGCTGAATTTTATGTTTGCCCTACGGGATATTCTGTCAAATTGAATGGTGAACCCTTGTAGGGGTGCCCAATCTTGTCCTGCGATCAGGAAATTATGATCTGGCCCGCAAATGCCTTGCTCTCTTTGTTCGCAAGCGCGTAGTGCATCCAAAAGCCTGCGGAGTTCAGATGAAGCAAAATTTCGGATCACGTCAACTGACGCCAAGTCGTTTTCATAATCCGGATTTGGATCAGTGTAAGGTTCATAAATGCACTTCAGCAAATCCGGAACTTGTTCGGCTGTGCCGTCGAACCGCTTTTTGCAGCGGGCGGGGTCGGAGTAGATGCTTGTTTTGATAGGTACCGTCGGCGTCGCCTTTACCTGCGCCATCGCTATATGGGGGATGACGATGCAGGCCAATAACGCGGACAGAAAACGGCGATAGAGAGTGTGTTGCACGGCATTTACTTTTTGATCAGCGATTGACGGATTTCATAGAAGGTATGACGCTTATCATGACCTCCGACTAGCAAAAGCTCAACCTCTTGTGAGATCGCTTGCTTAACCAACGGGAGAGGCCGACATAGGCAATCAGTATGCTTGGATTCATGCTGAGGCAACGCCGCGTGCGCGGTCGCTTTAGGACAGAAAATTACCGTGCCCCAACGCCGCCTGATGATCTGATCTTTGGCTTGAGTCCAAGGATGCTTCACATCAGGCGGCCTGGCTTAGGCGTTGAATGGATGTGCTCTCGTCGCATCTATTCAAGCTCAAGCAGGGCTGGGCGGGCCGTTGAGGGCGTTGGGAACCCTCAATGCGAAAACCATACGACAAACCGAGCGCTTTGCCGCCTGTCAAAAAGGACAGGACACGCGCGTTTTTATATTTTTAACGAGGAGTTTTTATCCATGGGCGATATTTTGATGAGCGTGTTAAGCGGCGTCAATAAACGATTAAAAGATATGGGCGACGGTACCGTTGCCGAAGTAGTTTATAATGCGAATGGGAGCAGTGGTGGCGGTTCAGCGCTTGCTGATACCTTGCTCACGGATGCGAATGGTGTGCTGTTTGTTGCACGCGATAATGGGTCCGCAATTACCTATGCGCGGATTGATACAGGTCTCGCTTATACGCCTGTTGCGCCTATTGGTGTGGCTGATGCTTTGGCAAATGGTAGCGATAATGCGGGTGTTACGCAGCCTTCCGGTGGCACGGGAATAAGAGGTTGGCTTTCCGGCATTTATGGTGGGCTTGCTTCGCTTGTTTCAACAACAAACGGAAAAGCGGCGCGTGTTGTTTTGGTTGATCCAACAACCGGAAATGGTTCGCTGGTGCAGGCCTTTCATAATGCGGATAATCAAACGCTTGGCGGCACCTCCTATGGTCTGATGACCGGTGGTGTTGATCAGCTTTTAAACGGTACTGGAACATTGGACCGGAAGCGTGGCGTATCAACCGATGGCGTTGCTGCAACAGGGCTTGCCGCCGAAGTACCGATGTTATGGAATGGTACGAGTTATGATCGAGCACCTGGTTCCGCATTAGCGGGAATGAAGGTGAGTGTTGGCAATTTTCCAGCGACACAGCCGGTAAGTGGAACGCTCGCTATATCATCGCTTCCGGCGCTGCCAGCAGGATCGAATGTGATCGGATCTGTCTCGGTATCAAATTTTCCCGCGACACAACCCATCAGCGCTGTTGCTTTACCGCTGCCGACAGGTGCAGCGCTTGATACAACCCTATCGAGTTTGAGTTCAAAATTTCCTAATCTCGGCCCGCAAACCATTGCGAATTCGAGCGCGGTGAATATTGCGTCTGATCAAATCGTGGCTGTTAATGCGGCAGGTGTATTAACGTCAGGTTCGATTGCGGCATTGAATGCGACCGTTGCCTTGATGCTGAATGGCGCATCAGGTGCGATGATTGATCTACGCGGAACATTTGTCGCGACATTAGCCTTTCAAGGCACGGTGGATGGGCTTAATTGGGTTTCACTTGCGGCCATTCCCGTGGGCTCCGCTACCAATAGTGCGCCGGTATCAACCACAACGGCGGTTGGTGCATGGCATGTGTTATGTGCCGGTATGCAACAAATTCGTGCCGTCGCTACCACATTCACATCCGGGACAATAACCGCAACGATACGTGCAACAAATGCTACGCCCTTTTTATACAACGCACCGACGGGCGTAACCAATGCGGTTACGGTGTCTGGTATGGCAGCGGGTGCCAATTTGATCGGCGATATGGGTGTTGAATATCGTGGTAACGCAACAGGTGCAGCATCAGTCGCAGCGGTTATGTCGCCGGCAGTACCGAGTGCGGCATCGGTAAAGCCTAGCGCAGGGCGATTACTTGGCGTGATGTTGCAAAATTCGGCAACCACGCTGCGTTCGGCTAAATTCTGGAATGTGCTTAATACCGGCGTAACGCTCGGTACAACGCCAGCACTATTTGAACTCGATATTCCGGCAGGTTCAAACGTCTATATGGCGTTTGAAGGGGGCATCGGCTTTTCAACCGCTATCACCTATGCGGTGACGAGTGCCAAGGGACTTTCCGATAATACGGCAACTGGTCTTGCAATCAACGATGTGTCGGGTTCGTTGATTTATGCGTGATGATCGGTGGTTGATGGACACTTGGAGCACTGAACCATGACCAATAAAGCATCGGGCTTAACGCAAACAGGTGCATCGCTTTCGAGTTTGAACCAAGCGGCCTCTAGTTTTGGCACGGCCATATCAGAAGCGTTCTCCAAAGGCGTTGTTCAAGGCAAAAGCTTTGATGATGTGTTGCAATCGGTAGGGGCCAAGCTTTTGGATTTAGCGGCGAAAGCCGCGGTACCCAATTTAGGCGCGAACCTATCGAGCGGCACGCAAAACCTGTTTGGGGGTATCACGCCTTTTGCCGATGGCGGCGTGATTGCAGCGCCAAGCTATTTTCCAACTTCCGGTGGCACCGCGCTTGCGGGTGAAGCCGGGCCCGAAGCGATTATGCCGTTAATGCGTGGTGCGGATGGAAAATTGGGATTGGCGGGGCAGGGTGCCTCGACGATCCATGTCACGATTAACGCGCAAGATGTAGAGAGTTTTAAACGCTCCGAAGCGCAAGTGGCCGCAGCGCTTGCCCGGGCGGTTCAGCGTGGACGTCGCGCGATGTGAGCGCCGTTTGATAAAAGCTGCTGATTTTAGCGATTACAAAATCAGCGGCGGTTAAAACTGATCGCCTAACATATGACCATCAGAACCTCGTCCGGTCGCTCGCGCGACCACCTTCTCCTTCAAGGAGAGGGAAAATATACGTGATGTCGTCTTCAAGGAGTTTTTTATGCTGGAACGTTTTACCCGTCTGTTTAGCGGGTCTGCACCGGCGCGTGCGCCGGAGGCTAAAACATCGCGAACGGGGCCGTTGATTGCGCTTTATGAAACGGGCATACCGCAATGGACGCCGCGCGATTACACGGCCTTGATGCGTGAGGGATTTGAGCAAAACCCGATTGTGTATCGCGCTATTCGCATGATTGCCGAAGCCGTTGCCTCGGTACCTTTTCTATATTTCAATGGGCGCGTTGAAATGACCGATCATCCGATGGAGCAACTGCTCTGTGAGCCTAATCCGGGCGATTCGGGCGTTAGTCTTCGCGAGGCGTTGATTGGCTATTTATTGGGCTCGGGAAATGGCTATCTCGAATGTGTGAGCGACACAAACGGCCCGCGTGAGCTTTATGCGCTGCGTCCCGACCGTATGCGCGTGATACCTGGTGTTGATGGTTGGCCCGAGGCCTATAGCTATTCGATCAATGGCGAGAGCGTGCAATTTGATATGATGCAAGCGGGCGTGAAGCCGATTTTGCAGATCACCTTGTTTAATCCGCTCAGTGACCATTACGGACTATCGCCGATTTCTGCGGCCGCCTATGCCATTGATGTTCATAACGCCGCATCCGCATGGAATAAATCATTGCTGGATAATGGTGCAAGACCATCTGGTGCGCTGGTTTATACAGGCACGGCGGGTTCCACTTTATCGTCCGATCAATTTGATCGTTTAAAGGCAGAGCTTGAAGAAAGTTTTCAAGGTGCTGCCAATGCAGGCCGCCCGCTTTTGCTTGAAGGCGGGCTTGATTGGAAGCCCTTATCGCTTTCGCCAAAAGATATGGATTTTATGGAGGCAAAAGCTGCCGCTGCGCGTGAGATTGCTTTGGCTTTTGGTATTCCTTCCATGTTGTTAGGGCTACCGGGGGATAATCGCCATGCGAATTATGCTGAGGCCAATCAGGTGTTTTGGCGGCAGACCGTTTTACCGCTCGCGACCCGTGTGCATGAAGCCATTGCGCAATGGTTGGCACCGGCCTTTGGTGCGGTAGAGGTAAGGCCCGATCTTGATCGCATCACGGCACTTTCTGACGAGCGCGCGGCTTTATGGGCGCGCATTAATGCGACAAGCTTTTTGACCGATGATGAAAAGCGCGAGGCCGTTGGTTATGGTGCTAAAGCCATAAAAAATCTCAATGATTGAGCATTTGGTCGATAGCATCATTACGCGCGGTGATCTTGGTCATTTGGCGCTTATGATGTGGGCCGGCGGTGCATCGCTTGCGGCGGCCATGTTACTGAAAGAACTCAGCGCCGCGAACCGCCGCTTTGACGCCTTTGTGCGTGAACTACACCATTTCAACGCTCGGCTGTTTGACGGCGATTAATTCTCTTAACCGAAGGCCATTCTCCATGACATTCAAATCAATCCGTCCCGGCGCTGTGTCGGGTACGAAGGATCAAACACGCGTCTCGCGACCGGATGCAGGCCAAGTCTTTTCGACTTTTGTGCGCAATCTTGAACAGCTTGGCAAAGCGCCGCGACAACGCCCTCAGCGGCCGAAAGGCAAATCGGCATGAGCGGCATTTCCTTACCCGATGGAAGAGGGGTTTTTGAGGGCTATGCGAGCCTTTTTGGCATAGCCGATATGGCGCGTGACGTTGTCATGGTGGGCGCTTTTCAAAAAAGTCTCGCCACGCAAGACGTCTCTAGCATCAAACTCCTATGGCAGCATGATCCGGCCCAGCCGGTTGGTGTGTGGAGCCGCGTGAGTGAGGATAAACGCGGCCTTTATTGCCAAGGGCAACTCAACCTCGATGTGCAACGCGGCCGTGAGCTGTATGCGCTGATGCGGCAAGGCGCGGTTGATGGCTTATCGATTGGCTTTAAGACGCTGCGCGCGCGGAAAGATGCCTTAGGGCAGAGGCAATTGCTTGCGATTGATCTATGGGAAATCTCACTCGTGACCTTTCCGCTTTTACCCGATGCACGCGTGAGCGCGGTTAAAACACTGCCCTCGGTACGTTTTTTTTCACCTGCTTCTGATGCCCTGCTGGAGCGGGCACGGAAGGTTTTTAACCCGTCAAACCAATAGGATTCAAAATGAGTGTGACGAATGATATGGCATCAAGCCCTGAGACGAAAGCCGTGCATGATTCTCAAAACGCGGCTTTGCTTGAATTGATGCAGGGCTTTGAAGCCTTCAAACAAGAAAATGATAAGCGCTTGGCTTTGATTGAAAAGAGCCGGGGCGATGTGCTCGTGGATGAAAAGCTTGAGCGCATCAACAGCTTTATCGATGAAGCGCAGGAAAAGATGAATGAGGTGCTGGTTAAAAACAGCCGACCTAAGCTTGAATTTTCTTCCGCTGATGCGCCTTTAGATGTGAATACAAGACTGCATAAAAAGGCGTTTGAGCTCTATATGCGAACGGGGGAAACGCAGGGGCTTAAAGCGATTGAGACCAAGGCACTCTCGGCAGGCTCGGGCCCCGATGGTGGCTATTTGGTAACGCCCGCAACCGAGAACGAAATTTTGCGTCGCATGTCGCAAGCCTCTCCGATCCGTTCGATTGCGACGGTGCGGCAGATTTCGACCGCGAATTTTCGTAAGGCCTATTCGACGACGGGGCCAGGTGCTGGTTGGGTGGGTGAGGCGGCAGCAAGGCCCGTGACGAGCTCACAGCAAATTGTCGATATGAATTTTCCGGCGATGGAACTTTATGCG
>CANGPL010000054.1 GCA_947455725.1 Hyphomicrobiales bacterium
TCCTCTAGGACGGCTGTTACCAGCCATCTCAAGCAACCAACCCGGACAACGGGGCTGAAGCGGCCCTGAGAGCTTGCGCCCTCGTGTCATCCCTATTCGGTCTTGCTCCCGGTGGGGTTTACCCTGCCAATGCCGTTGCCGGCCCCGCGGTGCGCTCTTACCGCACCTTTTCACCCTTACCTGCCATCGAAATGGCTGGCGGTATCGCTTTCTGTGGCACTTTCCCTGGGGTCGCCCCCGCCGGCCATTAACCGGCACCGTTTCTCCATGGAGCCCGGACTTTCCTCCCGTCTTGCGACCGGCGGCCGTCCAACCGACTGGCACCTCATGCGATAAGCCCATTTAAGGCGGGGTTCAAGGCAATAACGCCTTCATCTTCCGGCAATAGGCCCGATTAGCCGCATTGGGCTTGGTAGCGTTAAGCCCGTTTTGATACCGTGTCACGGTTCCACAGACATCGCCATCGGCCAATTGATAGGCTTGCGCCAAATAGCGAACACCAAAGGCAATATTCGTTTCCGGATCAAACAGCGATTTTGATGCCCCTTTAAATCCGAGCGTGTTTGCGGTTCCTGGCGTAATCTGCATGAGCCCGATGGAAGAACCGTTCCGAGCGTTGCGGTGCCAACTGCTTTCAACCGTAATAACGGCCTTCACGAGATCAACGGGAAGACCATTCGCTTCCGCATGACGATCGATGATCCGGCTAATCTCCGCCTGACCGGTGAATTGAGCTGGAGGATTGATGGCTTGGGCTTCAGCGGTAACGAGCGACATAAGCGAAACGCATATAAAAAGCGTAATTATACTGATTGGAAGACGCATGGGTTTGCTCCATGGATCCCGCAAAGCGGAAAGAAATGGCTACGAGCACCTCAAAGGTGTCGCGATGAATAAACGCAGTACTGGGGGAGTGTCGGTAAATCGTCCGTCCGACGAACAAAGGGATAGCGCGTAATGATGCGCTACCGTGGGATACCAATGCGCGGAGCAATCGCATCCGGCCAAAGGCATGACGAATATGAACCTGTCATAATCTCCATCAAGCGTTTAAAAATGGCACAATTAAGACAGTAGTGAATTAAAATGCTTCGCCATCCGCATTGGCGATTACGTCCAACTACTTAGGAATGAGTATTTAAAATTAAGAAAATTTTAAGAGTTAAAACCACAAGCGATCATTGCGAGTTGCTTGATGATTCTTGCTGTAATGCGGGATTTGTTTGATACAAATGACGTAACGCCATTAGCAATTCAGACGCATGCGAATTGCGCTGCTCGGAAAGTGCAATTTTAATATCGTCAACAATCATATCGCGAATTTTTTCAATGCCATGGCTTGAATGTAGCAAATAGGATGCAAGCGCAGCAGCCGCTACATTTGGCAAATGTTCATGCTCGCCAATCGCTTCAATTTGGTCACGATCAAGCCCGCATAAATCACAAATATCGACGAGAGAAATCAAGATCATCTCCACGAAAAAGGATCGGGAGTAGAATGCTTGATGATCAAAAATTCACAATCCGTCGGAGTGCGGATAATCAGGCCGCACGCTTCACAAGCTTCGGGCGAATACCGAGCAAATGGCAAATGGCATAAGTAAGCTCGGCTCGGTTCATCGTGTAAAAATGAAAATCCGATATGCCATGATCGAGCAAATCAAATACCTGTTCGGCGGCAACAGAAGCTGCAATCAATCGGCGCGTCACCGGGTCATGATCGAGCCCTTCAAAACGACTGGCCAACCAAACCGGAATCGTTGCTCCGGTCTTCGCCGCAAAATTTGCCGTCTGATGAAAATTCTGAACCGGTAGAATACCGGGCAAAATGGGAATGCTTATTCCGCGCGCCCGCGCCCGATCAAGATAACGATAATAAAGATCATTATCGAAGAAAAATTGTGTAATCGCGCGTGTCGCACCCGCATCAATCTTAGCTTGCAAGACATCAAGATCAACATCAAAATTAGCGCTCTCGGGATGCTTTTCCGGATAGGCCGATACAGAAATTTCAAAATCACCAATCGCACGAATGCCGCGAATAAGATCAGCCGTCGTTGCATATCCGTCGGGATGCGGCACATAACGCTCACCTACGCCCCCTTGCGGATCGCCTCGTAGGGCTACGATATGATGGATGCCCGCATTTTTATAAGAGCGAACCACCTGATCAACATCGTCGCGCGAAGCACCGACGCAAGTCAGATGTCCTGCAGAGCGCAAATTCGTCTCATGCGCAAGACGCGCCAAGGTGAACAAAGTACGCTCGCGCGTAGAGCCACCGGCACCATAGGTCACGGTCACAAAATCGGGATCAAGGGGTGCAAGACGCTGGATCGACTCCCACAACACGGGCTCAACGTCTTCGGACTTTGGCGGGAAGAACTCGAACGATACGCGAAGCCCATCGGACGTTCCATTTCGGCTCGGACGGGACTCAAAACCTTCACTCATCACAGTCCTCCTATTAAGCCATTTGCCGACGCGGATCGCGGGCGACAAAAATGGAAACGGTCAACTGCCCACCTAAATTCTCCGGTGGCGCAATATCGTCATGTCGAACGACATCAAGGCCCGCTTCAACCAACCAATCCGTCATTTGCTCAACGGAGAATCCCAAGCGGCGATGCGCCTGCGTCTCGCGTAAAAATTCGAGGTCATGCGGCGCAAAATCAACCACAACAAGCCGCCCGCCCGGCGCTAGAGCCTGCGCTGCTTCCCGCAAGGCGCGCGCCGGATCATCCAAAAAATGCAAAACCTGATGAACAATAACGAGCTCGAAGGAATTTCGATCCACCGGCAAAGCGTAAAGATCGCCCTGCCGCCACTCGACCCCTTTAATAGTGTCGCGTTCAAGATTAGCGCGTGCAACGGCCAACATCGCGTGGCTCGCATCCACACCGACAATCCGCTCCGCAAGCCCGCCCAAAAGCGAAACCATGCGGCCCGTTCCGGTGCCTAAATCCAAGAGGCTGCTGATTGGCGCGTCGCCAACAATGTCTCTAATCTTCGCTTCAACCACCGCTTCCGCGGCATGAAGCGAGCGAATGCGATCCCACTCCGCTGCATGGCGGCTGAAAAAGGCCTGAGCCGCCTCGGCCCGTTGCGCCCGCACATCGCGAAGCCGGTCACGATCGGTAGCCATTGTCAGGTCTTGCGGGTCAATGCGCTGAATAAGCGCGCGCGCCAATTGGCCAAGGCTTGTCCGGTCCGCCAAGCGAAAAAAGGCCCACGCGCCCTCACGGCTGCGTTCAATCAGGCCAGCTTCCGCCATGAGCTTTAAATGGCGCGAAACGCGCGGCTGGGATTGTCCCAAAATATCCGTCAAATCGGAAACGGTCAGCTCGCCCTCATCCAACAGCGCTAGAATTCGAAGCCGCGTATCCTCGCCAGCGGCACGCAATCCGGCAATCAACGTCGCCAGCGCCATTGTATTGAGGGGATGAGGATCAAGCATCGATTAAACCATTAATAGAAAGACATAAACATATCTTTATATCAATTTTTTAAGATCAGCAAGCCTAATTTTGTTATGCAAAGAAACGGCCTCTTAAGTTGCCTTGCGCTCAATCCGCGTATTCCGCCCGATCAAAACGACCGCGACAACCGCCACCGCAAAGGCCCATGTCAGCCAATCCACGCTCTCGCCATTGATCAAAGCCGCGCAGCCAAGGGTGACGAAGGTCTGGAGCAATTGCGTCTGGCTCACCCGCGCCTGCCCGCCCATGGCAAGCCCGGTATTCCAGAAAAAGAAACCGATATATTGGCTCATAAGGCCCAGATAGACGAAAGCCGCCCAATGGGTTAGCGGAACCGCCGATACGTCTGAAGGCGCGGTCAAAAATGCCACCGGTATCGTCAAAGGCAACCCGATGATGACCGCCCAAGAAACGACTTCCCATCCCGGCCGCGTCTTTGTCAGCCGCGCAAAGGCCGTGTAGCCGGCAGCCGCACTCACAACCGAGCCAATCAGCAGGACATCGCCCAACCCAAAGCTGCCACCCCCATCCCGCAGAGAAAAGCTGACCACAAGGGCGGCACCAATCAGCGCGCTGATCCAAAAGCCACGGGATGGCCGCTCACCGGACGCAACAGCCGCAAACATCGCCACAGCCAACGGCAAAATGCCAAGTACCACGCCACCATGCGAGGCCGGCACCAAGCGCATCGCAAAGCCAGTAAAGCCCGGAAACCCGATGATCGTAAACGCAGCACCCACAAGAAGCGTATAAAACTCGGCGCCTCTCGGCATCTTTTTTTGGGTGACAGTCAGAACAACCAAGGCCACACAACCTGCAAGGGTGGCGCGTCCTGAGGTAACAAACCACGGATCAAGCGAACCGACGGCAATCCGCGTCATCGGCAGCGTAACGCCAAATATCACAACACCAATGGTACCGATAACAAGGCCTAACGTCTCACGCGACAGGGGCATATTTGGGATGTCTCACCGGCAAATCAAAAGATTGCGTGGGCATAGCCCGTATTGCCGATTAAGTCATCCAAACAACACACCATCCTTTAAAATCACGGCCCGCATGGCTTCGTTGGCGCTCTTTAAGTCAACAACATCAACGGTATAGGGTAGATCCGACTCTTCAAATGCATCGGTCAAAGCGAGCATCTCCGCGCGCGTGAGCGAGCGTCCAATATCAACCGCTAAATCAAGATCAGAAGACCGCTTCACGCCTCCCTTTGCGCGAGAGCCGAAAACAAAAACACGACTATCATCGGGCAAAACCGACTTAAGAATCGATTTGACGATCGAGCTATCCTGCGGCCTTATTTCGATGGGGTTAGCCAACGATGGTCTCCTGCCTGCGTTTGATCTCAAACAATAAATGCTTGGCTTCACCGATAAAGAGTGGAATTCCGGCAAAGACTTCTAACGCCTTTTTCTCGTCATAGGCATGGCTTGTCGTTCCACGGTCTTGTCTAAATTGTTTCCAAACGACCAACTCAGCCTGTATCAACCCCGTTTCATAACCGCGCCGGATAAGTTCATTAAAGCTCAATTCGTCTATCGAAGCGGGATTTGGATCAGTCTCGGAAAGATATCGCTTTAACGTTTTTATTGTCAGCTCATACGTAAATTCAAAGGTTTGAATTGCGGAGGCCCGCAGATGAACGGAAAGCCTTGGATAAGTTACCGCCAAATCACTCGCACAAAATTCAAGGGCTTCATCCGCCTGTGCAATCGCCTTCTCAAGGGCTGAAAGGTCAATCATGGTCAGCAAAGCCTATGTTTAAATCAGACCTTATTATAGATTTTAACGTTCTAGCTGTCATCCTACATCGCGCCCTTACCTAAACGGCGGCTCGTCAAAGCTTCTAAGCTTCCTCGAATGCGCTGTACCATGCAGCACGCGCAAATGGTCCAAGGCCGCAATGCCAATCTCTAAATGCTCGCTGATCGCACGTTCATAAAAGGCGTTTGCGGCACCCGGCAGTTTGATTTCACCATGCAGTGGCTTATCGGAAACACATAACAGTGTTCCATAAGGTACACGAAAGCGAAAGCCTTGTGCTGCGATCGTGCCGCTTTCCATATCCACCGCAATAGCGCGCGAAAGATTAATCCGCCGCCTTTCTTTCGACCAGCGCAATTCCCAATTGCGATCATCATAGGTAACCACAGTGCCGGTTCTGAGCCGCCGCTTAAGCGCCTCGCCTTTATCACCCGTCACTAATGCCGCCGCATCTTGCAGAGCGACTTGAATTTCAGCCAAGGCAGGAATTGGAATTTCAGTCGGCACGACACTGTCAAGAATTCCATCCTCGCGCAGATAAGCATGCGCCAAAACATAATCACCAATGCGTTGCGATTGGCGAAGCCCACCGCAATGCCCCACCATCAACCATGCATGAGGACGCAACACCGCGAGATGGTCGGTAATGTTTTTGGCATTTGCAGGCCCCACGCCGATATTCACAAGCGTAACCCCTTGTCCGTGCTTGGTCGTTAAATGATAGGCCGGCATTTGAAACTTTTGCCAAGGCGAGACTCTAAAAATCGCCTCAACCTCTTCATCGCTTGTCTGTGCGGTCAATTCAACACCACCTGGCAAAACAAGCTTTTCGTAGTTCGAATCCATCCGTAAGGTTTCAACCCCACGACGAATGAATTGATCAACATAACGATGATAATTGGTAAGCAAAATCCAAGGCTGCACCGCACGCCAATCGGTCCCCGTATAATGCACCAAACGACGCAGCGAAAAATCAACACGCACGGCATCAAACAAGGCGAGCGGCCTTGGTCGTTCTTCATCATAATCCCAAAGCCCGTCGGCAATTTCATCGCCCACTTCCGATAAAAGCGGAATAGGAAAATGCAGCGCCAAATCCGCAGCACTCGCACCGCCACGCCCTAATTCGTCGCCCCGCTCAAAGACGTAAGGATAAGGAATTTCTTGCGCACTCTGTCCAATCTCGACATGCGCATGAAACTCGCTCATCAGTGGTCCAAGCTGCTCGATCAAATAAGACCGAAACGCCGATGGTTGCGTCACCGTTGTCGTATAATCACCCGGCATCGAAAATTTCGCATAAGCCCTAGCGCTTGTCGGAACGAGGCCTTCCGGCCGATAGGTAATCCGCAATTCCGGATAGCGAAACGCGAGACGCTCCGCTTTACTCGGTGGCGCACCGCCTGCGAGATAACGCTCAACGCAGTCACGAAGGGCAGAGCTCGCAGCCGCATAGTTCAGCTCCAGCGCATCCACGGCTTCTTCAGGTGTATGGACTTGCCGCGATGATAAATGCGCCTTCGTCATTATAACTACCTTCCCCCAAAACAGCCTTTAAGCCTCGTCATTGACCGCAACCGATGACAGGAAGATGATGGAGCTCACGACATTCCGCAAGGAGATAATAGTGCTGGATCTTCCACTGACACGCTTAGCAATCGCGCTCGCCATCGGCCTTTTAATCGGGCTCGAACGCGGGTGGAGTGCGCGTTCTGAGAAAGAAGGCGAACGCGCAGCGGGCTTACGCACCCACGCAATATCAGGACTACTCGGCGGAATAACAGCGCTTCTCGGCCAATTAACAACACCCTTGCTGATCGGTTTCGTCTTCCTCGGTTTTGCTGGCGTCACCGCTTTGTTCCATTGGCTTGAAAGCCGAGACGAACATAATTTCAGCGCCACCGGCGCCGTTGCCGGCATGATCGCCTTCATGCTCGGTGCCTATGCCGTCTTAGGCGAACCTGAAATTGCCATTGCAGCGGCCACAGCGACCGTTGTGCTCCTAGCCCTCAAAACAACACTCCACGGTTGGCTCAAGCGACTTGAATGGATTGAGATCCGCAGCGTCCTCATTCTCGTCACCATGACGTTTCTGTTTCTTCCCTTCATCCCCGACCGCACTATTGATCCGTGGGATACATTAAACCCGGCACGGATATGGGAGCTCGCCATCTTTGTCTACGCCATTTCCTTTACCGGCTATATTGCCATAAGGCTCTTTGGCGAAAGAAACGGCGTCATGTTAGCCGCCATTGCAGGCGGGGTCGTCTCGTCAACCGCTGCAACGCTCAACTTTGCCAAAATCGCGCGCGATAATCCGACCCAAACCACCTTGATGGCCGGCAGCATCACGCTCGCGGGCGCTGTTATGAGCATTCGGATCTTGTTGATCGTGGCGGCGCTCAATATGTCGCTCGTGCCAGCCCTTTGGCCTGTTTTAGCGATGGCTGCTTTCGTTCAGGGCGTTACAGGCGCGCTTATGATCATTCTCGGCGCGCGCCATGGCACCCAAACCATCGAATGGAAAAATCCGTTCGATCTGCCCTCTGCCCTACAATTTGCCCTGTTTATTGCCTTTATTATCCTGCTTTCGAGCCTCGCGGCGCGGCATTTCGGTAGCAATGGACTGTTAAGTCTGGCGGCTTTATCGGGCCTTGCCGATGTCGATGCGATAACGCTAGCGCTCGCTCGGCCGCAAGATCCGCCCATCGATCAGGCCGTTGCGACCAATGGCATTTTACTCGCCGCCATGGTCAACACGCTCATCAAAAGTGCCATTGCCGGCTGGACAGGCGGCACCGCCATCGGTTGGCGAACGCTTCTCGCCAACGCCGGAGCGATTGCAGCCGCGGGCGCCGTTCTACTGATCATGAATGTTTGATTTTGCACACTTAATTTAGGCCTTGATCACATGAATGTGCAGTTTTGCAAACTAACATTCTGCTTTTGGCAATTGGTAGACGGCCAGGTTTGAGCTATGCCCGCTACAGAGCGCTTGCGTTCATCGTCATTTAAAGGAGCCAACCACCATGAATACTACCCTAACGAACCTCTTTTCGCTCGCCTCGCGGCTATTCCTCGCCTTCATCTTCATCGTCGCAGGCTGGGGCAAGGTCAATGGTATCGAAGGCACCGCCGGCTATATGTCGAGCGTTGGCATTCCGCTCGCCGGCATTCTGATCTACCTCGTGATCCTGACCGAGCTCGGTGGCGGCATCCTGATCGCCATCGGCTACCAGACCCGCCTCGTTGCCTTCTTAATGGCAGGCTTCACCATCCTTTCGGCACTGATCTTCCACTTCAATTTCGGTGATCAGATGCAGGCCATCAATTTCATGAAGAACATTGCCATTGCCGGTGGCTTCTTCTCGCTCGTCGCCAATGGCGCCGGCGCATGGTCACTCGACGGTCGTAGCAAATAGTCTTTGATCGTCTTAATCCGATCATCAAGTGATGTGAAAAAGCACCCGAAACGGGTGCTTTTTTGTTTTAAATTCCCTAACGTCAGATACATTGTTGATCAAAATTTCAAATAATAGCTCTTTAAATCACCTTCGCTCTTGCAATTTTGTATAATTTATTCTACAAATGATCACTGTTCGCCAAACGAAAATTTTCTCTGATTGGATTGACGGTTTGCGCGATGAAAACGCACGGGCGCGGATCAATATCCGCATTCGGCGTCTATCACTGGGAAATCCAGGAGACACCAAATCGATCGGCGAAGGTTTAAGTGAAATGCGGATTGATTACGGACCCGGCTATCGCGTCTATTTTACGAGGCAAGGTTCAAACATCGTTTTATTGCTCTGTGGTGGCGATAAAGGCACGCAGTCAAGCGATATTGCGAAGGCAAAATCACTAGCGAAAGAAATCCGCAATGACCATTGAAACACTGCCTTGGGATCCCATCCAACATTTAACAACGGACGCTGCCCGAAAAGCCTATCTTGAAGCGGCCTTTGCCGATGGTGATCCAAAACTGATTGCAGCAGCGCTTGGCGATATTGCCCGATCAAAAGGCGTTACCGCACTGGCTAAAGAGTCAGGCCTTAGCCGCGATGCAATTTATAAAACGTTTCGCGCCGAGGGAAATCCAACCCTCGGCTCTGTTTCAAAATTAGCATCGGCTCTTGGTTATCGGCTCTCGGTCACAGAAATAACCAAACGCTGAATTTTAGATCGCCACTATGCTGAAAATAGCAATGGCGATTGAATATTATTACCGCGTCAACTTCTTATACTTAATCCGCTTCGGAATGGTTGAATCAATCCCAAGACGACGCTTCTTGTCTTCTTCATAATCTTGGAAATTGCCTTCAAACCACTCGACGTGGCTATCGCCTTCAAAGGCCAGCATATGCGTCGCAATTCGGTCGAGGAAGAAGCGATCATGCGAGATGATCACAGCGCAACCGGCGAAATCCTCAAGCGCTTCTTCCAAAGCACGCAGCGTTTCAACGTCGAGATCGTTCGTTGGTTCGTCGAGCAGCAGAACATTCGCACCGCTCTTCAGCATTTTAGCCAAATGCACGCGGTTGCGCTCACCGCCCGAAAGCATGCCGACTTTTTTCTGCTGGTCGCCGCCCTTGAAATTGAAGGTCGAGCAATAGCCGCGTGAATTGATCTCGCGTTTGCCGAGATAAATCACCTCATTGCCGCCAGAAATTTCTTCCCAAACCGTCTTGTTCGGATCAAGCGCGTCACGCGACTGATCAACATAACCGAGCTGCACTGATTCGCCGATGGTGATCGAACCATTGTCCGGCTTTTCCTGTCCCGTGATCATACGGAACAAAGTGGTCTTACCCGCCCCGTTCGGACCAATCACGCCGACAATACCACCGGGCGGTAGCTTGAAGGTGAGATTGTCAATCAACAGCCTGTCACCATAGCCCTTCGACAAGCCATCAAAATCAATGACATTATTTCCAAGTCGCTCTGCCACCGGAATGATGATCTGCGCGACACTCGGGCCAGACGCACGGTCATTCTGCTTCTGGACAAGGTCATCATAGCGCTGCACACGCGCCTTTGATTTGGCCTGACGCGCTTTCGGGCTTTGCGAAATCCATTCCTGCTCGCGCTCGAGTGCCTTTTGTTGCGACTCGGATTCGCGGCCCTCTTGGATCAACCGCTTCTGCTTTTGCGAGAGCCAGCTCGTATAATTTCCTTCATACGGAATGCCACGGCCGCGATCGAGTTCCAAAATCCAGCCCGTCACATTGTCCAAGAAATAACGGTCATGGGTAACGATCAAAATAGCGCCCGGATAGGTCCGCAAATGGCCTTCGAGCCAAGAAACCGTTTCGGCGTCCAAATGGTTGGTTGGCTCGTCAAGCAGCAGTAATTCCGGCTGCGCCAGCAAAAGCTGGCAGAGCGCCACACGGCGGCGCTCACCGCCTGAAAGTTTCGTCACATCCGCATCATCCGCCGGGCAGCGCAACGCGTCCATCGCCTGATCAACTTTTGAATCGAGATCCCAAAGCCCCTTGGCTTCAATCTCATCCTGCAATTGCATCATCTCGTCGGCGGTTTCGTCCGAGTAATTCATCGCAAGTTCGTTGTAACGGTCGAGCACGGCCTTTTGCGGGGCGACGCCCAGCATCACATTGCCGCGCACATCAAGCGAGGCATCAAGCGGCGGCTCCTGCGCCAGATAGCCCACGCGTGCGCCATCCGCCACCCAACCTTCGCCGACAAATTCCTTATCGATTCCGGCCATAATCTTGAGCAAAGTCGATTTACCCGAGCCGTTAACGCCCAAAACACCGATTTTCGCGTCCGGATAAAAGGATAAATGGATATTATCCAAAACCTTCTTGCCGCCCGGCCATGTCTTGGTCAGTCCCTGCATGTGATAAATAAATTGGCGCGCCATACGTCGGAAACTCCAAAACAGTAGGAAAAAATGATTTGCCCGTATGTAACGGTGCGAACGCTTCGGGGCAAGGATTCCCTTGCGGCTTCGGTCATGCCATAAACTTTGGCTATGATCTTTAAATCCGCCTCCCTACCGCGCGCCATCTGGGCGCTTGGCTTGACGAGCCTGTTTATGGATGTTTCGTCCGAGATGATTCACGGGCTTTTGCCGCTTTATAT
This sequence comes from Hyphomicrobiales bacterium, assembly GCA_947455725.1. Lineage (GTDB taxonomy): Bacteria > Pseudomonadota > Alphaproteobacteria > Rhizobiales > Beijerinckiaceae > CAIUPE01. The sequence continues at coordinate 11,352 of CANGPL010000054.1, forward strand.
CACCGGAACCATGGGCGCAGGCGCCATCGCGGTCGGCCTCATCGAGGGCGTGGCCGAGGCAACCGCTTTGATTGTAAAGGTCTTTGCCGGCGTCGTTTCCGACATCACCGGCAAAAGGAAACTCTTAGCCCTCATCGGCTACGGCCTGGCCGCGATCACTAAACCGCTGTTTCCGCTCGCCCAATCGCTTGATGTGATCATCGCCGCCCGCTTTATCGACCGGATCGGCAAAGGCATTCGCGGTGCCCCGCGCGATGCGTTGGTGGCCGATATCGCGCCAAAAGAACGTTTGGGCGAGGCCTATGGTCTGCGTCAAGCACTCGACACGGTCGGTGCCTTTATCGGCCCGCTGATCGCGGTCGCCGTGATGCTATCGAGCGTCGACAATTTCCGCCTCGTCTTCTGGATTGCGGTCATTCCTGCCGCTTCATCGGTCGCCACACTGTTTTTCTTCGTACCAGAGCGCGAAGCCCCGCCAAAAGGCACTTCGAAACCAACCCTTACGCTTAAGGCGATCAAAGCCCTGCCCCATGCGTTTTGGATTGTTCTCAGCATTGGCGGTTTATTGTCGCTCGCCCGCGTCTCGGATGCATTTTTGGTCTTGCGCGTCGCGGGCCTTGGCTTACCTATCGCTTATGCGCCGCTGGTGCTTGTGGCAATGAACATCATCTATGCCCTCTTCGCCTATCCGGCAGGAAAACTAGCCGACACGCTGTCGCGGCCCAAACTACTGGCCGCCGGGATTATAGCCCTTATCGCGGCCGATGCAGTCTTAGCCGCAGCCCCCTCGCTCGGCTGGGGCGGCGCAGGGCTTATCCTTTGGGGCCTCCATATGGCCCTCACCCAAGGCCTATTAGCCGCCATGGTCGCAGCCAATGCCCCACAAGAAGTGCGCGGCACCGCCTTTGGCCTCTTCAACCTTGCAAGCGGGCTTGCAATGCTCCTCGGCAACAGTGCCGGTGGCCTGTTATGGGATATGGCGGGCGGCAGCGCCACCTTCATAGCCTCCGGCATCGCGGTTACCGGCTGCCTCGCATTGCTACCTCTCCTGCGCGAAACCAGAGAAACGCCCGTCTAGGCCATTGCAGCCCACCCCGCTTCCGGTTTATCAAAGCGCGTTCCGCTGAACCGCGTCATCTCTGACGACCAAGGCGGGCCTGTAGCTCAATGGTTAGAGCCGGCCGCTCATAACGGTCTGGTTGCAGGTTCGAGTCCTGCCGGGCCCACCACCGCTTTTGCCCGCGCCTCTGGCGCGGCCTTGCAAAAGCGAGTGTCCGCCGTAGCTTTAGCGAAGGCGGACGGGTTGCAAACAAGCGCCCCCACCCCGCAACATCCAACATCCCGCAACAACAAAGCCGCCTCAGTTGCCCGAGACGGCTTTATAGCTAGCTGTAAAAAAACCGTACCAACTTAAATTAGACGGCTTCTTTAAGTTCCTTGGCGACGCGGAAGGCAACCTTCTTGCTCGCCTTGATCTTGATCGATTCGCCCGTTGCAGGGTTACGGCCCATACGAGCTGCACGCTTCTTGACCTGCAAGATGCCGAGACCGGCCAAGCGGATCTTCGCGCCCTTCTTCAAGCCTTTGACGGTGGCGGTAACGAAATCGTCAAAAATCTCGTTGACCTGCTTTTTGGTGAGACCATGCGCGTCAGCAATATTGGCTGCGATCTGCTTGATGGTGATCACGTCGACCTTTGCAGCTGCTGCCTTTGGGGCTGCCTTAGCGGCTGCTTTAGGAGCGGCTTTCGCGGCGACTTTGGTTGCGGGTTTCACTGCCATTTATCTATTCCTTTACGAATCACCGCTTCATGCGGCCGATGCGACTTATTACAAGAAAAATTGTCGAATCCATATGTCTTGCAAGGCTAACCGCGAATTAGCCCCTTATTTATTGGGGATTATGGCAACCAAGGCTCAGGAAACCTTGCCAACATTAAGAAAATGCGAGGCGTTTGGCTAGTGCGGAGTCGACGCGTCACAACTCAACAAGACGCGATAAAATGATGGAAAAGGCGCAGATTTCGAAGAGATTTTAAAAATCTACGCAATGGAGCCTCGTTTTATAGCTTTTCGGAGCAGAAATACGACTCCATTAAATACCACGTGCGCTGCACAAAAGGTCACGCGACCAACCGGCCCCTACGTGCCAATACAGATAGCTTGGGAGATAAAGAGCATGAGAGCAAAAATCGCCATCGTGACGGGCGCCGCCCGCGGAATTGGAGCGGCGATCAATGCAGCTTTGCATCGCGAAGGATGGGTTATTGTTGGCCCCGTAATGGCCGTGAATGGCGGGCGGTTAGCGCCATAACGCAAGACGCCGCAAACATTATTTCTTACCATAGGTCGCGTCATGATCCGGCGCGATGGTAAGAAACCGCATAAAGTCACCTTCACGATACGCCGTCGCCCGACGGGATTGAGTAAGGCGGAGCGAATAAAGCGCATCAATCCCCTTTGGTGGGGTAACGCTGATGATCTTTTCCCACTTCAATCCTTTGTCAGAATAGATTTGGTTCCAATTCATCTGGCTCACTTTCTTGAGCGTCTCGAGTGCGGAATGCCGCTCGTGCTTTTGCAAGCCGAAGAGATTTTTTTGAAAAACCGGATTATTAAGATCCAACCGAACAAGCATGGCCGTTAACGCCTCAGCCTTTCAATTTCTTGAAGACCTTATCAACCGTTCGGTCATCCGCCGGATGGTGCTCCGCCCATGCGAGCGCGTTGGCAAGATCATCGACTGCCTGAGTTTGATGCAGCCAACGCTCATTATCCGGGATCACTTGCGCCGTCCGGATCAACCAAACACCAGGCTCTTGCTCCTCAACGACCACCTGACGGCCAGCAAACTGCTTGCCGAGCGAAATCTGGCCGTTAGAACCAATAACCTTAACGCTTTGCGACGAAACACTTGCCGAGCGCATCTGAACCTCTATCGTGCTTTATGAAATTAGGAAGGAACGATAGCACGAAATTAAAAAAAGACAAGGTTTAAGGGCGTTTCGCTTTAATAAATAAACCCTACAAAACTTAACCTCTAGTGTTCCGCAATCGCTGCAGCCGCTTTCTCAATCGCGTGATCGGTCAAGGCAAAATCTTCTTCTGTCAAAGCAAGGCTCACATAAACCTTACCCATCGGCTTAAAAACACCATTGGCACGCAGCGCCGTGTTGAACCGGATATTCTTTTGCAAATCGGCCTGCACCACATCGCGATAATTCTTTACCTCGCGATCCGTGAACAGAATATCAAACAACACCGAGTCACCGACAATCTTATGCGCGATACCGGCGACCTCTAAATGGTGACGGAACATGGCAATCAACCGTTCGCCATTCGCACGCAAGCGGTCATAATTACCGTCGCGCCGCAATACTTCCATCGTTTTAAGACCAGCAACCGCCCCCACCGGATTACCCGATAATGTACCAATCATCATCAACCATTGATCAGGCCCGACAGAATTTTTATCAAAGTGGCGCATAATATCTTTACGCCCTGCAACCGCTGCAATCGCAAAACCGCCACCGATGATTTTACCCATCGTGCAGAGATCAGGTGTTACACCATAGCGTTCTTGCGCACCGCCATAAGCAAGGCGAAAGCCGGTGACGATCTCATCAAAAATCAACACAATGCCATAACGCGTGCAAAGCTCGCGCACCGCTTCCAGAAAGCCCGGAGCGGGTGGAATAATACGTTGCAACGGCTCAATGATTAAACCGGCAATCTCTTTGCCATGTTCCGCAAGCAAGCTCTCAAGATAGGCAATGTCATTATAAGGCGCGATCAACATCTCGCCGCGCACACCATCCGGAATACCAGCGCTATCGGGAACCGCTTGCGGGAAATTTACAAGCTGTGCTGGCGCAAGACTCATCTGCGCCTCGGCCGACATGCCGTGATAGCCACCTTCAAATTTTAAAATCTTCGAGCGACCGGTAAACGCACGCGCCAGACGAATGGCATACATATCCGCTTCGCCGCCAGAGGAGACAAAACGCACCTGTTCGGCGCAAGCAACGCTGCGGCAAATCTCTTCGGCCAATTCAATACCGGCGCTGTTATTGGCAAAAAACGTCATGCCCTTGGCAAGCTGCTCGGAGACCGCCTCAACCACTTCCTCATGGCCATGGCCCAGCAACATCGGACCTGACCCAATGAGATAGTCGACATATTCGCGACCATCCTCATCCCAGACGCGCGATCCACGGCCTTCACGAATAAAGGTCGCAGGCTCGAAATTACCAAATCCCCCATCGGGCATGACGGCGCGTGCGCGTTCGATCCATTGCTTATTCGTCATGTCCAACTCCCTACCCAGTCTTTCTTAAAGGCTTTTTGCCTCGTTTATGGCGAGACTAGATCATAGAATCGTTCATTCTGTAAATATCGCGACAATTTATGCCGCAAGCCCGAACGAATCCGTTCGATAAGACCTGAAAACCCCAATCAGCCCGTATTTTCCGCTGTACAGGATCACGTTGCAGTGCTCCCATGCCGCCTAACAATTTCCTCTTATCAAAGCGCCCATGATCAAGATTTGCATTCGCTCCCTCGCCGCCCTCATCGCCTCGCTTGCCCTCCTCATCGGCGTGCAAAGCCCTTTATGGGCGGCGTCCCTCCCCTCAGTTGAGGCCAAGCGGCAAATGGTCGTCTCGGCCCAGCACCTCGCCGCCGAAGCGGGGCAAGAAATCCTGAATGCCGGCGGCAATGCGGTCGATGCTGCGGTTGCGGTGGGCTATGCGGAAGCGGTTACCAATCCCTGCTGCGGTAATATTGGCGGCGGCGGCTTTATGACGCTTCATTTGGCCGATGGCAGCGACCACTTCATCAATTTCCGCGAGAAAGCGCCCGCTTTGGCCAGCGCCGATATGTATCTGGAAAAAGACGGGACTTTAAAAAAAGGCGCGAGCCTGAATGGTTATCTCGCCGCAGGCGTTCCGGGCACGGTCGCGGGTCTTGAAATGGCGCATGACAAATTCGGCAAATTGCCCCGCGCGCAAGTCATGGCCCCCGCCATCAAGCTTGCTCGCGAAGGCTTTATTCTAACCCGTGGCGATACCGATATCTTACAAAACGCGACGGCTAAATTTAAAGCCGATCCTACGCTCGCCAAAATCTTTTTGCGCCCCGATGGCTCACCTTTTGAGCCCGGCGATAGGCTCGTCCAAACCGATCTAGCGCAAACGCTCGAAGCCATCGCCGAGAAAGGCACGGATGGTTTTTATAAAGGCAGCATCGCCCATCAAATCGCAGATGCCAATGCAGCGAATGGCGGCCTCATCAGCGAGGCGGACCTCGCCGCCTATCAAGCGCAAGACATGAAACCGCTCACCTGCGCCTATCGGGGCTATACGATTCTATCAGCGCCACCGCCTTCGTCCGGCGGCACAACGATATGCGAAATCCTGACCGTGCTTTCAGGCTATGATTTAAAATCGCTCGGCTTCCGCTCGGCGCAAAGCATTCATCTCATCGTTGAAGCGATGCGCCACGCCTATCTCGACCGCAACACACTTTTGGGTGATCCCGACTTTGTAAAAAATCCGCTTGATCGGCTTTTATCCCCCGATTACGCCGCAGCCATCCGCGCGAAAATCGATCCCGATCACGCGATGAAATCAACCGATCTGCAACCGGGCACCGAGCCGCATGAAAAGCCAGAAACAACGCATTATTCGGTACTCGATAAAGAGGGCAATACGGTCGCCGTTACCTACACGATCAATGGTCTTTTCGGTGCAGGCGTTATCGCGGGCAATACCGGCTTTTTCTTGAACAATGAGATGGATGATTTCACCACCCGCCCCGGCCAGCCCAATCTTTTCGGCCTAGTGCAAGGCCCGCAAAATGCGATAGCACCGGGCAAGCGTCCGCTCTCCTCGATGTCACCCACCATCATCACCCGCGATGGTAAGCCCGTGATGGTGTTAGGCTCCCCCGGCGGCGCGCGCATCATCACCATCACGCTCGAAACCATTTTAAACCTCATCGATTACGGCATGGAGCTGCAAGAGGCCGTCGACGCGCCCCGCTTCCACCACCAATGGCTGCCGGATGAAGTCTATGTCGAAACCCGCGGCTTCTCGCCCGATACCAAAGCGAAGCTCGAAGCCATGGGCTATAAAATTACCGAGCAAGGCCAATGGGGCGCAGTAGCCGCCATTGCGGTAGGCCAGCCAAAGCCAGATGCCAATGCCAGCGCTGCCGTGGCCGATATGGCGCTATCGGGTAAAATGCGGGCCGGTTTTGTCTATGGCGCCAATGATTCCCGCAGACCCGCCGGTAAAGCAATCGGCGACTAATAGACCTGTCCATAGTTCGTTCTACGGTTGGCCCCATGCCGCGGCGGTTCCAGCATGCCATAAAATACAAATGATTCTGTATTTTACGGGCGGAGACAACACGTGAAACAGCCTCGATCCACGCGCGTCGAGACAAGAGGCAAGCATGGCCTCTGAACCTGCTGTCGCCCGCTCGCCTAAAACATGGGACGAGATCAAAACCACGACATGTTATATGTGCGCGTGTCGCTGTGGCATCAAAGTCTATCTGAAAGATGGCACTGTCACCTATATCGATGGCAACCGCGACCATCCCGTCAATAAAGGCGTCATCTGTGGCAAAGGTGCCGCCGGCATCAAACAACATTATTCCCCAGGCCGCCTTTCAAAGCCATTGATCCGCGTCGGCGAACGCGGCTCGGGCGAGTTCCGCGAAATCGAGTGGGAAGAAGCGCTTCAAACCGCCACTTCTTGGCTAAGCGATGTCCGAAAGTCTGATCCCAAAAAACTTGCCTTCTTCACAGGCCGCGATCAAAGCCAAGGTCTAACCGGTTGGTGGGCCACCCAATTCGGCACACCGAATTACGCGGCCCATGGCGGTTTTTGCTCGGTCAACATGGCGGCCGCGGGGCTTTATACCTTCGGTGGCTCCTTTTGGGAGTTTGGCGAACCGGATTGGAAGCACACAAAATATTTCCTGCTCTTTGGAGTGGCCGAAGACCATGGCTCAAACCCGATCAAAGCGGGCCTTGGAAAACTCAAAAAACGTGGCGCGAAATTCGTCTCCATCAACCCGATCAAAACCGGCTATTCGGCGATTGCCGATGAATGGGTCGGCGTTCGTCCCGGCACCGATGGATTATTCGTCGGCGCGATCATCCATGAACTCTTAAATGCCGGCCAAATCGATGGCGATTATTTAAACCGCTACACCAATTCGCCATGGCTCGTGATCGATAACAAAGGCGCAGCCGATCACGGTCTTTTCGCGCGCGATGAAAACGGCGATACGCTTGTCTGGGACGCGCACAAAAAAGCGCCCGTATCAAGCACGGATCACA
>CANGPL010000055.1 GCA_947455725.1 Hyphomicrobiales bacterium
GGCACGCATCTCTTCGACAGGCGTCGTTGCCGCATCAATGGCAAGCAGACGATCCGCCAATTCGGCCTGCGTTTGTCCGAGACGATCTAGGCCTGAAACGAGGCGGTTCAGCGATTCATCAAAGGAGGCTGCAACCGCACCAAAGCCTGCGGCCAAACGCTCATCGACCGATGCTGCAAGCTGATCCGAAACGGTACCCACATCAAGAGGCCGCAACGAGGTGCGGATCAATTTTTCAACTTCGCTTTGATGCTCGGCGTAAATTCTGCCGCGCTCATTACCAGCCGCCGCAATCGTCGACAACTCAAGCGCTAGCGCTTCAAAGCCACGATTTTGCTGTAACTCCAGAACATGCCCCAATCGTTCCGTTCCACGCACTTGTTCGGCAACATTTTGAACGGCGTCAAAAATATCAAGACGGCTATTTTCGATGACTTGCGAGATGCGGCCCACGCCCTCTGCGAGCCGATTAGATGCCGCGCGATCACGCAAGATAGCTTCTTCACGCATGCTATCGATCGCATCGCCGATCACGTCCACACGCTTTAATTGACTGATGGTTTGGGCCTGACGAAAGGAAAGACTTTCGACCTGCTCAACAAGCTTTGCCAAAACCTCTGTCTGCGTTTCTTGACGCTCGCCCAATCGCTTCATCACTTCGGCGCTGCGGGTGATCAGACCCTGAGTCGTGCGGAACGCGCCGAGAAGCGACCCCGCGATTGCAATCGTCGTTCCATCCGAAACAACGGATCCGGCACCACCGCCCGCTGCTTGCGCTTCAAGATTGCTGATACGCGACAACCACGACTCAAATTCACGCTTAACGGCGGATGCGGCCGATGTACCGAAACGGGCAATCAAGCCTAGGCTTAGCGATCCAAAAAGACCGAAAAGTGAGGCCGAGAAGCCAGTCGCCATACCGGTAAGTGGTGCCTGCAAATCGTGTAGCACATTTTTGATGGCATCTTCCGATCCGGTACCGGCTTCATTTAATCCGCCGATAATGCCACCGACCGACGCTACCATTTCCATAAGGCCGATAAAGGTACCAATAAGACCCATCAAAACCAGAGTACCGGTCAGATATGAAACGAGAGACTTCTCGTTTTTGATGCCCTCGTTGACGGTCGCAATCAGCGTGTTTCGTTGACCAAGCGAAGCATGAAGGGCGCGCGTCTTTAAAAGCTCGCCCATAACGTCTTCATAAACTGGACCAAAAATAGCTGGTAATTTAAAGACTTTTGCGGGTTCTGCCGCACGCATCAGGCGGAGAACGCCAGCATGGTCGCCTGACTTTTCCATTTCGTCAAAATCGGCCCACGTCTCTTTCATCGCCTGAAGCGCACGATATTCATCGAACAAACGGAAATTCGATAACAGCGCCATCGAAACGCCGAAGATAAAGACGCCAATAATCGATAAGTTCAATGCGGGCTGCGCACGAATACCGTTTAATGCAAATTCAGCCTGCCAAGTGACTAAAGCGATAATTGCAATGATCACGAAGCATGATTTAAACAATTCAACCTGAATGGTCCGAAACGAATCTGAGTCGCGTGTTGGATGAGATGATTTCATAACTCACTGATTCCAGTTTGGTTAAATTGCAAAAAGCTGAACAATATCGGAAAGGTCTTGATTGCTGATGTCTTCAACGCCAACTCTAATTTGCGAGGGCGGTATACCGGCATCGACCAAAAACTGGCGAATGCCCATCGCCCTATAATAACTATATCGGCGAGCCTCTGTGACGTTGCCATTTTGAACATTGGCAAATGCGCGCAATTGTATGGTTCGATCAGCCAAATCGGTCCTACGTGTTGACAGTAACTCCGAAAGTTTGGCGGCGCTCTTATCGTCAATCTTTACGGCACGCGATTGAAACTCGATGGTGATCAGCGCCTTATTCGTTTTAATATCCGTCGCACCGCCGAAAGGATGCAAGTCAGCGGAGTTACGCGATACGATTCGTTTGTCATCTGTATTGAGTTCCGGAGAGGCAAAATAATATTTTCCTGCTTCCGGATCCAATTCTGCCGTTTGGGAACTTTTAGGTGGATTATTTGCCTCCACCGTCGAGTCACCAATATTATTGGCCGTACCACTCGTCGACGAACGACCATTCGAAATTAAAGAGTCATTTGCGCCTTGTGAGGCAACTTTCTGCCCTGGCTCGATCGAGAAACTCTTATCTTCCTGAACTTTAGCCAGCGCACTGGGCTCGGTAATAATTGTCTCTTGCTGCGGCTTTGTTTCCGTAACGGGTAAATTGGTATTTGGCGGATCACTTCTGCGGGACAGTGCCTCTAAAATTTGCGCGGTGAGTTTATCAATCGAAATCGGTGCGCCTGCACTGTCGACCTTTGCAGCTCTCGCGATTGCCAAAATCTGACTCTTCGATGCCGACTGGGAGATATTAACGACCACCAAACTCAAAATCATCATCAAGAAGATGAGCATCATCGTCATCGTCGACAGCGCGTCCACGAAGCCTGGCCAATAATTTATTTCTTCTCCGTCCGATGAACCGGCCATGTTAATTACAGTCTTTGAAATATCAGATAAAGAAGGACTCTAGATTACCTTACGTCAATGTTCAATGAGATTAATATTCTCGATCAGACGGTTTCCCTTTACCCGGCCTTAAGATTGCGGAGGACTTGATCTTTGGGTCCGTCCGCAACAATCCGTCCGTCTTGCATCAAAATGACGCGATCAACCAAGTCGAGGAGCGCCGCTCGATGGGTGGCGACAATCAGCGTTCTTCCGCTGAGCCACGGTGCCATGCCGTTGATGATCTGACGCTCAATGGTGTTATCCATAGCAGCCGTTGGTTCATCTAGAAGTAGCATTTTAGGATCGCCTATCATGGCGCGTGCAAGGCCAACGGCTTGGCGCTCGCCACCCGACAATCTTTCGCCGCGCGGTCCTACGCGAAAGCCATATCCCTCGGCGTTTTTTGCAGCAAATTGTGCGACACCTGAGATCGCCAAAGCATGTTCAACCAAACGTTGATCGGGCTGTTCGAGACCAAAAAAAAGATTAGCCCGCAGAGTATCGTCAAACAGGCTTGAATCCTGCCGCATATAGGCGATTTGACGCCTTATATCCCGCGGTGAAAATTGCCGAATATCACGGTCATCAAGCTGGATGGCGCCGTCATTCGTCTCTAGTAACCGAACGATCAGTCGCAAAAGGGTGCTTTTTCCAGACCCGACGCGTCCAATAATTCCGATACGCTCTCCAGGCCGGATGGTTAAGTTGACACCTTGGAGACTTGGCGATGGACTACCCGGATAAGTGTAGCTGACATTGATGAAATCCAGCTTTCCAATAATTTTCTTGGCGACGGCGAAGCCGCTGTCGCCAGCGCGTTCGATTGGAGCATTGAGAACGACACGAATGGGCTCCAAGGTTTTGCGGGCCTGAATGACCCTTTGCGACTGCGTGACAAATTGGGTGATCGGGCCGATCAATCGGCCAACAAGCATGGTAGCGGCGGAAAGCGCGCCAACGCTCATGGCGTTCTGGCTAATCTCATAGACGCCGAGCACCAAGGTCGCCACCGTCATGGCTTGGCTGATCGACATGGTCCATTGCTGCGCAAAAGCATGGGCAAGGCGGGACATGTGACTGCCATAGGCGGTAGCGTCGGCAAGACGCTCCCATTTATTCAGCAGTTTGGATTCAGCCGTCGTCGTTTTCACTGTCTCAAGTCCTTCGATCGTTTCAATGACCGAATTGGATTGAAGACGCATCAGGACAAGAAAAGGCGCTAAACGCGACCGGCTGGCAAAATGCGCAATGGCAAAAACACCTCCGACAATGAACGCACCCGCCAGTGGGACAAGCGCTACGGTACCAGCCACCGCCGCAAGAATGATCGACGTGATAAAAATAAAAGGTACATCGACGAAAAGCGAAAGGAAGGCCATTGGGATTAATTGGCTATAGCTTTCCAAATCCCTGATCGTTTGCGCCAAGGCGCCACCTGTTCGCGGCATGGCAATCATTCGCCCATGAACCAACCGACGGTAAAACCGCACCTGCACGACGTGGCTAATATCGGCGGCAATGGAATCAATAAGCCGTACTTTTACATGCCTAATGGCAAGATCAGCCGCCAAGGCGATCACAATACCAATCGTCAGCGCCCATAGCGTTTCATATGCTAAATGCGGAATGACACGGTCATAAACGGCCATTGAAAAGATCGGCACAAGAACCAGCAAGAAATTACTCAAAGCGCCGGCAACGGCCAATTGGGCCAAAGCGCCAGGTCTTTTGCGCAGCATGGTCGAAATTAAGAAGCCGATCACCGATTGAACGGGTCGATCATCCACATTATCGGCATTCTCATCAACATCACCAAGCGGTGTGCGCGCGATAAATTCTTCGATCGGACGGACTAAAAAGAGGGAGCCTGAATAGCTTGCTTCCAAATGCTTGCGGTCAACGGGCACATCCCGATCAGCCATACGGCACAGAAACGCCCACCGGTTAATCCGACGAATAAGGACGCGACATTGCCCATCCCGATCAATCACCAGACATGGAAAATCGGTGTCGTGCAGCTGGCCTAATTTACCCTGACGAGAAATGAGCTCTAAACCGAGCTCGGACGCGTATGCGATAGCCGTTTCAGGTGAAAGTGGCTCAAGGCTCGTATCGGGACGTGTCATATCAATCGGCTGGCCAAACCATTGGCCTGCTAGATATTCCAGCGCCCGCATCATCGACATTTTACCCGGCGCCTCGTCACTCAGAGGTGACGGCTCATCGGCTTCGGGCAAGGTATTCTCAGGCGTTTCAGTCTCGTCATCCGCCTTTGCGGCATTTGCCACGCGCGGATCTTCCGCTGGCGCGAGCCGTAGCATCCGAGCCGGCGGCGTCGGGATGGCGATGACGGACGAGCCGTCCTTCGCCGCATCGGCGTTGGCGGACTCGTCGTTTGATGGGTACTCGGACATATTTTGCCTTAATTCCGCAACGATATGACACTACAGACACGGGATGCAGTACATCTAACGCAAGGTAATATAGACTATTTATTAAATAAAATGAAAAATTATCCAAGAAATTTAACTTTTTATCGGATAATTGCTTCAATTTAATTTAATACGAGCCTATTAAAGAGACGTGTAAGGCGGGATAATTAGACGCGATGGTTGAAGAATTGAAAGACAAAGCAGCGCCGCCTCGCTCAGCGAAGCCTATGCCTATGCCCATCCCTTATCCGCGCCAATCGCATAAAATTATTCTCGGCGCGTCGCGGAGCTTTGTCGTTTTTACGGCCATTTCGGTCATTGCGCTGCTCATCTGGTCATCTAATACGGAGATCGATCGGGTCATCCGCGGCTTCGGCAAGATTGTGCCTCAATCGCAAGTGCAAACCGTTCAACATTTCGAAGGCGGGATTTTGAAGGAAATTCTGGTCCGCGAGGGCGACAGCGTCATCCAAGGCGCGCCGCTGTTGCGCATCGATAATAGTTTTTCGCGCTCCGAGCTTGCTCAGGCCACGATTGACATGAAGGCGAAGCAAGCCCGCATGATCCGGCTGACGGCGGAAGTTCAAAATATTGAATCACTGACTTTTCCGGATGAGTTAGAAAACGATATTCCAAAAATCGTCGACCGTGAGCGTGAACTTTTCAACGGCAGGCGGGCCACGTTGATGGCTCAAGTCGGCATATTGGAAGATCAATACAAACAGAAATCGCTTGATCTATCAGAGGCGCGCTCGCGATGGGCCAATACGATCAGAGAGCGTGAATTGGTCGATAAGCGTGTGAGCAATTTAAGAAAGCTCAATTCGGTTGGCGCTTTCTCAACCAATGATCTCTTGGACAATGAGCGATCCCTGCAACAAATTGAACAAAGATTATCGGACCTCGTGCATGAGATCCCGCGCGATGAAGCGATCATGAGCGAAATATCGCGGCGAATGGAAGAAGCCAAATCGCGCTTCCGCTCGGACTCCGATAAAGAACGGTCTGAAACCGAATTACAAATTGCCAAACTTGAGGAAACGATTGCAGCGCTAAAAGACCGAAGCGCACGCTCCGATGTTGTGGCGCCTATGACGGGCATCATCAATAAGCTGCATGTTTCAACGATAGGTGGTGTTGTTAAATCTGGTGAACCATTGGTTGAAATTGTGCCAGGCGATGCGGGCCTCGCGATTGAAGCGCGCGTGATGCCCAATGATCGCGCCGAGATTTGGCCGGGTCAGAAGGCTGTGATCAAAGTGAGCGCCTATGATTTTTCCACCTATGGCGGCTTGAATGCAAAAGTGATCGATATCTCGGCAGACGCGTTACAAGATGAAAAGGGCCAACCCTATTTCCGCGTTAGGTTAGAAGCGACCGCAAAAGATTTCGGACCGGGAAAACCCGTAACCCCCGGCATGCTTGCAGAGGTTGATATTCTCACCGGTCGAAAGACAATCCTTGAATCACTGCTGAGACCCGTCAAACAATTGCAAGCCAACGCGTTGCGGCTCTAAGCGTTCGATCGGCTCGCCAAAAACGCGCCGCCAACAATAAAGAGCGTCGCAACGGCCAAGGATAGGCTGGCTTCCGCAAAGCCAACAATCACGAGTAACAGAGTCGATAAAATAGGTGCAGCATAAGAAAGCACACCAAGCAATCTGATATCACCCTGCTTGACGCCACGGTCCCATAGATAAAACGCGGCACCAACCGGCCCAATCCCGAGTGCGATAATCGCCAGCCATTGGCTATTCGCCTCCGGCCATACGGTCGTCTCAAACAGAAGATGAGCAAGGAGCGAGAGCAAAGACGTCAGCAGGCAATAGGCCGCCACCATTTCGGTCGGCGCGTCTTTGTAGCGTCGCGATAAGATCGAATAGCCGGACCAAATAAACGCGCAGAGAAAGGCAAGCAGATAGCCATTCAGATAATCGCCTTTAAATCCTAAGCCGCCATTTTTACCCGCCAATAAAACGGCAACCCCGGCAAATCCGGATATCGCGCCAATGACGTGGCCTGCTCTCAGTTTCTCGCCCGGCAAAAAGGCAGATAACAGAACAATGAGCAGTGGCCATAAATAGGCAATCAACCCCGCCTCAGCAGGTGGTGCGAGCCTAAGGGCCGCAAAATAAACCGCATGATACAAAAACAGCCCACCAACGCCGAGCAACCAGACGGGCCAAGGTTGTAAGAGTACCCGTAAGCGGAGCGGGTGCGCATATAAGAATGGCAGCCCAATTAAACCGCCAACCAAAAAGGTAAGGGCCGATAATTGAAAGGGCGGCATCGTGCCCGATGCCGCCGTCATGAGGGCAAGCGACGACCAAAGTAAGATCGCGCCGAAACCTGTTAGCGTAGCCGTTGATCGTAACAAAACCGGATCAAATCATATATTGGCCGCCATTGGCGGAAATTGTCGAACCCGTGATAAAGCCTGCTTCATCGGCTACGAGGAAAACAACCGCACGTGCAATTTCTTCCGGCTCGCCTAAACGGCCAATCGCGATATGCGGTAGAATATTCTTTTCAACAACGGCAGGATCAACCGCTTTGACCATATCGGTTGCGATATAGCCGGGACAAACGGCATTTACCGTAATGCCAGCGCGCGCGCCTTCCTGCGCCAAGGCCTTCACAAAGCCAAGATCACCAGCCTTTGAAGCCGAGTAATTCACTTGGCCAAGCTGACCCTTCTGACCATTGACCGAGGAGATACACACCACGCGGCCAAATTTGCGCGCGCGCATGCCTTCCCACACCGGGCGGGTCATGTTGAAGAGCGACGATAGGTTCGTGTTGATCACCTGATCCCACTGGTCTTTGGTCATTTTGTGGAACATCGAGTCCCGCGTAATGCCTGCATTGTTGACGAGCACATCAACGGGACCATGGGCTGCTTCAACCTTAGCAATGCCTTCAACGCAGGCATCGTAATTTGAAACATCCCATTTATAGGTCGGGATACCTGTTTCCTTGGAGAAGGCCGAGGCAGCTTCGTCATTACCAGCATAATTCGCAGCAACGGTATAACCGGCTGCTTTAAGCGCGATCGAAATAGCCGCGCCAATTCCACGAGACCCGCCCGTTACCAATGCTACTCTTGCCATCCAGCTTCTCCCTTAAAAAGAATCGTCCGGGAATTTCTATCCCGGTTTTTTGAAAACAGAGTTTACCGTTCAACCGCCAAGGCGATGCCCATGCCGCCGCCGATGCAGAGCGTGGCCAGACCCTTCTTGGCGTCGCGCTTTTGCATCTCGTGCAGAAGCGTTACCAAGACACGCGCGCCGGATGCGCCAATCGGATGGCCGATGGCAATCGCGCCACCATTCACATTGACCTTTGCCGTGTCCCAACCAAGGTCGCGGTTAACGGCAATCGCTTGAGCCGCGAATGCCTCATTGGCCTCCGCAAGATCAAGATCCGAAGCCTTCCAACCGGCCTTTTCCAAAGCCTTACGGGTCGCAGGAATGGGGCCTGAACCCATAATCGCAGGGTCAACACCAGCGGTTGCCCATGAGGCCACGCGTGCAATCGGCGTCAGACCGCGACGATTGGCTTCAGCGGCCGTCATGAGCACAAGTGCAGCCGCCCCGTCATTAATACCGGATGCATTGCCTGCGGTAACCGTTCCGTCTTTCGAAAAAGCGGGCTTTAATTTCGTGAGGCTATCAAGGGTCGCGCCATGGCGGATATATTCGTCATCGCTGACAACGATATCGCCCTTCTTCGTCGAAATGGTAACGGGCGCAATTTCGTCCTTAAACTTGCCGGCCTTTTGTGCGGCTTCGGCCTTGTTCTGCGAGGCAACGGCGAAGGCATCCTGCTCGTCACGGCTGATTTGCCATTTCGTTGCGACATTCTCCGCCGTAATGCCCATGTGATAGCCTTGAAAGGCATCGAGCAAGCCGTCGCGCAACATCGTATCGACGAACTTCAAATCACCCATCTTGGTGCCATTGCGCAGATGCGCCGTGTGTTGGGCTTGAGACATCGACTCTTGTCCGCCCGCAACGATCACATTCGCATCACCATTGGCGATTTGCTGCATACCAATGGCAACCGCGCGAAGACCTGAGCCGCAAAGCTGGTTAAGACCCCATGAGGTCGCTTCCTGCGGGATACCGGCTTTCATTGCCGCTTGGCGCGCGGGATTTTGTCCCTGACCGGCTGCGAGGATTTGGCCCAGAATAACTTCGTCGACCTCAGCCGCATCCACGCCCGCACGGCTCAAAGCCGCTTGAATGGCAACGGCACCAAGCTCATGGGCCGAAAGGGTGGAAAGCGCTCCATTAAACGAGCCGACGGGGGTACGCGCTGCGCCAACAATAACAATATCAGGAGATGCCATGCTCTATCCCTCCAAAAGCGCCGTATCTAAGGTCGGCCCGAGCGGCCTTTCAGACAAAACGGCTATAAAATTTCCATAGTCAACTCATTGCCAGTTGAACGCCGCTCGTCAAGTCGGTTTGGCCTATTTGATGAATCGCTTAAGGATTACGCCATAAGGCGAATAGCTTGCTTTCCGGTCAGTTTTACTGTCCACTTGTATTGACGATCACGTTGTTCGACGTTGATCCTCAAGAATCCGATTAACTTTTCACGAGTTGAAGCGTTTATGACCGATAAAGAACAGCCGACCATCATCAAAAAATATGCAAATCGCCGCCTCTACCATACGGGTACAAGTACCTATGTAACACTCGACGATTTAGCGGTGATGGTTAAGCGGGGTGATAATTTCGCCGTCATTGATGCCAAATCAGGTGAAGATATTACCCGCCCTGTGCTCACCCAGATTATTTTCGAGCAAGAGGCCAAGACCGGACAAAATCTTCTGCCCATCAATTTTATGCGCCAACTGATCGGCTTTTATGGTGACAGCATGCAAGCGATGGTCCCGAGCTATCTTGAACACTCGATCCAGATGCTGACCGAAAACCAGCAAAAATTCCGCGACCAAATGAGCAATGCATTTGGGGCGCAAAATTTCGGCGTCATGGAAGAATTAGGACAGAAGAACATGGATATGTTCCGTAACGCCATGTCCATGTTCTTGCCATTCAGCAAGATGCCGAGCTCGACGGACACGACCAATACGCCTGAACCAACAAAGTCAGGCGATGAAGACATTGATGTCTTGAAAAAAGAATTGGCTGAAATGCAGAAACGCCTCGATAGGCTTGGCCGATCATAACGCTAAGCATTACTTAAATCGAAAGTTTCATCTAAAAATTATATGTTAACCTTACGTTAACTATTATAACGGGTTGTGCTATAGCCGATCCGTTTTTGGGCAATGGGGCCCCTAACTCCGGAACATCCTGATGCACAGCTCGCAAAGCTTGGTCGTGGTCGACCAGTTCAATCAGACGCGCGCGACCAATGGCTCGTTTTATCAGCGCCCCGATGCTCGTTTTCTAGCGCATCTTATCGCTGTACGTTCCAATAGCCCCGAAATGCGGTTGAAAAATCGGGCTTCGCCTGAATATGGCATCGCTGCCTATCGGCAATCCGATGATACGGGGGCCAATAAGCGGGTTTCTGGGCTGCGATATGTGGCTTAAGCGTTACTCATAATCCGCAGATTACCGATCAAAACAAAAAATCCCAGCCATTGAACTGGGATTTTTTGTGAAATTTCGGATTTTGTACCGAAAGCAGAAGAGGCGATTACGCTTCTTTCTTGATGTTCAAAATCTGCTTGCCGCGATACATGCCAGTCTTAAGATCGACATGGTGCGGACGACGAAGCTCGCCCGAATCCTTGTCTTCGACATAGGTAGGAGCGGCCAAAGCGTCAGCGGAACGGCGCATGCCGCGCTTGGAAGGGGATGTTTTGCGTTTAGGAACGGCCATCGGAAACTCCGTGTCGGATATTTAGACGCGGAAAGTCCACGCCAGATTGAATTCTGAAGGGCGGCTTATACAGAGGTTAAGGCGGGATGGCTAGACTAAACCGCGTAATTAATGAGTAAAAATTTGCACCTCTTAGACAGAAACTTGACCCCCAAGACCGCATCGGGCAAGTCCGAGGGGGTGCAAACGGACAATTGAGCAATGAGCCAGGACGAAACATCATTCCAAACCGCCTTAATTGCCACGGGCGAGGCCATAGAAGGGCTGCTCGACAGGATTTTGGCCGAACTTCCCCTTCCCGGCGAAACAACCCGTCCAAAAAATTTACTCGCCGCGATGCGCCACGGCTCGCTTGGCGGTGGTAAACGGCTCCGTCCCTTCCTCCTTTCCGAAAGCGCGCGCCTCTGCGGCGCGGATGCGGACGCGGCTCTGCTCGCAGGTGCCGCCTTGGAACTCGTCCATTGCTACTCGCTCGTCCACGACGACCTGCCCGCGATGGACAATGACGATCTCCGACGCGGTCGGCCAACCGTGCATAAGGTCTATGACGATGCCTTAGCCATTTTGGCGGGCGACTCGCTCCTAACCCTCGCCTTCGACGTTATGGCGCGTCCCGCGATCCATCCAGACGCCAAAGTGCGCCTTGATCTCGTCATGGGCCTCGCCCGCGCCTCTGGCATTGGTGGCATGGCGGGCGGACAGGCCCTCGATCTTGAGGCCGAGGGACGCTATTCCGAACATAAAACACCCCTCTCGCTGAAAGCAGACGAAATCAGACAGTTGCAGGCCATGAAGACGGGCGCGCTTTTGCTCTTCGCGGTGGAGGCGGGCGGTATTTTGGCGCAAGCGCCCGAGCGGACGCGAAAGGCCCTATTGGACTATGGACGCGCCGTCGGAGCGGCTTTCCAAATTGCGGATGATATTTTGGATGTCGAAGCCGACACGGCTACGCTCGGCAAGAGCGCAGGCAAAGACAGCGAGCAGGGCAAAGGCACCCTCGTAGCCCTGTTAGGCCTCGACAACGCCAAAGCCGAACGCGACCGGCTAGCAAGAGTGGCCCTTGAAGCGCTCGCCGGATTCGGCGATGAAGCCGACAGGCTGCGGGCAACCGCACGCTTCATCGTGCAGCGAGGTCATTAGAATGGCTGATGTTGAAAAACGGAAGTGGCTCAAACTCATCCATGCACGGCAAAGGCTGTTCTATTCGATGATCATCGGCCTCGTTCTCTTTTTTATCCTGCCACATAACTGGCGTTTTACGACGCGTCTTGTGTTGAGCTGGGATCTCCTAACGCTGTCCTATCTGCTCACAACCGCCCGGCTCATCGCCCGATCAACGACGGAAACATGCCGACGCCGCGCAGCTCTCTATGATGAAGGCGATTGGCTTATTCTTGCCATCACGCTTGGTGGCGCTGCTATTAGTTTTGCAACCATCGTCATGGAATTGGCAGCCGGCAAAGCGGAAGGCGCGTCCTTGCTCCTGACCTTTGCGATAACGGCTATCACGGTCGCCTTATCATGGGCCTTCACGCATATGATTTTCGCGTTGCACTACGCCAATCTCTATTATCGCGCCGATGCATCCGGCCAACATGGTGGCTTGATTTTTCCGGGTCAGCGCGAGCCTGATTATCGCGATTTTGTTTATTACTCGTTTGTTATTGCGTGTGCCGCACAAACCGCCGATGTGTCAACGGTTTCGCAAGATATGCGGCGCGTCACGCTCATTCATTGCGTGACGGCCTTTGCCTTCAACTCGGCCATTCTGGCGCTTATGATTAACATCACCGCCAGCCTGATCTAACGCGCATCCTTACTCGGCGGCGTGCGCGCCGGGATTATTGGGATGCGTTGTCCAATTGGCGTAAGGCCGATCATAAGCAAAGCCCGTGCGCGGATCGGTTCCCTTCGTCTGATGCACCATCGTGATGCAATCCTGAATCGGACAGACAATCGCACACAGATTGCAGCCGACGCATTCCTCGTCTTTCACAACAAACTTCCGCTTACCATCGATCTGATTGGTAATCGCTTGATGCGATGTATCTTCGCATACTTGGTGGCAGCGACCGCATGAAATGCAGAGATCCTGATCAATCGACGCCTTCACCACATAATTCAAATTGAGATGCTGCCACTCGGCGAATTTCGGCAACGCTAAGCCACGGAAATCATCGATCGTTTGATAGCCCTTCTCATCCATGAAATGAGAGAGACCAGAAATCATCTCTTCGACAATTTTAAAACCATAGGTCATTACAGCGGTGCAGACCTGCACGTTGCCTGCGCCCATCGCAATAAAATCAGCCGCGTCTTTCCACGTTGTAACGCCGCCAATCGCAGAAATCGGAAGGTTACGCGTTTCAGGATCGCGCCCGATTTGCGAAACCATGTTCAGCGCAATCGGCTTAACCGCCGGGCCGCAATAGCCGCCATGGGTTCCATGCCCATCAATAACCGGCCAAGGCGACATTTGATCAAGATCGACCGTCATGATGGACGTAATCGTATTGATCAGTGATACGGCATCGGCACCACCATTATGAGCCGCGCGTGCGGGAAAGCGAATATCGGTAATATTCGGTGTGAGCTTAACCATCACCGGCATACGCGTATGCTTTTTGCACCAACGCGTTACCATCTCGATATATTCAGGAACTTGTCCGACGGCAGCACCCATGCCGCGCTCTGACATGCCATGCGGGCAACCAAAATTGAGTTCAACGCCATCGCATTCGGTTTCTTCAACGCGCTTTAAAATATCAGCCCAATTTTTTTCTTCGCACGGCACCATAAGCGAGACAATCATCGCGCGATCTGACCATTCGCGCTTCACTTTTTTGATTTCTTGCAAATTGATTTCAAGCGGACGATCGGTGATCAATTCGACATTGTTCAACCCAATCAAGCGACGATCAGAACTATGGATCGCGCCATAGCGTGGACCGCTTACATTGACGATCGGATCACCATCCCCCAGCGTCTTCCATACAACGCCGCCCCAGCCTGCCTTAAACGCTCGCACAACATTGGTTTCACGATCGGTCGGCGGCGCTGAGGCGAGCCAAAAAGGATTGGGAGATTTAATGCCTAGAAAATTACTGCGAAGATCGGCCATGCTTTTATTCCCTTCGCTTGATTAGCTGTTTAACGCGTGATGAATGGAGAGAGCGGCTTGCTTGCCATCTTCAACGGCTGCAACGGTCAAGTCTTGGCCATCGGCGACGCAATCACCACCAGCCCAAATGCCCTTAACGCTCGTACGACGTTCGGCATCGACCTTTATACGGCCCGCTTCAAGAGCGAGTGCATCAGCACCGCCCAGACCATCTGGAACAAAGAGCTGGCCGATGGCCGTTAGCACCATGTCGGCAGGGAGCGTGTAGTGTCCACCTGTTGTCGTGAGGCGTCCGGAAACATGATCCGTTTCATCAAACCGTACTGCAGAAACCTTACCGCCTTCGCCGAGCAAAGCCGCAGGCTGCGCAAAGGTTTTAAGCGTCACACCATTGGTCTGCGCCACCTCTTGCTCATAGGCACTCGCCTTCATGTCGGGCTGACCGCGGCGATAGACAACGGTAACATTTTCAGCGCCCAATTTTTTTGATTGTACTGCAGCATCAATCGCCGTCATACCGCCGCCAATCACAACGACATTGCGGCCAACCGGCAATTTCGAAAGGTCTTTGGCTTGCCGGAGCTCGGCAATATAATGCACCGCATCGATAACACCCGATAGGCTCTCTTCGCCTTCGAGACCAAGCTTGTTGACGCCTGAAAGGCCAACGCCAACAAAAACCGCGTCGAATTCTTTTCTTAAAACGCCAATATCAATATTGCATCCCAAAGCATGCTTTGTTTTCACCTCGATTCCACCGATCGAAAGGATGAAATCAACTTCCCGTTGGGCGAAATCATGCGTCGATTTGTAAGCGGCAATTCCGTATTCGTTCAAACCGCCGAGCTTGTCTTTTGATTCAAAGATCGTAACCGCATGACCCAATTCAGCAAGCTTATGCGCGCAAGCAAGGCCCGCAGGGCCACCACCAATCACGGCGACTTTTTTGCCGGTCGAAGGCGCGCGCTTAAAGGGCTGCTTGCCGCTGGCCATAAGCTCGTCTGTCGCATGACGCTGCAACAATCCAATCTTTACCGGCTTGCCCTCTGCATGTTCGCGGACGCAAGCCTCCTCGCAAAGTGTTTCCGTCGGGCAGACGCGCGCGCACATGCCGCCCATAATATTGGCGCTTAAAATTGTCTCAGCTGCGCCAAGATCATTACCGGTTGCAATTTCACGAATGAATAAGGGGATGTCGATGGAGGTAGGGCACGCCGTTTGGCACGGAGCATCGTGACAAAAATAACAACGCTCCGACTCGACAATAGCCTCGTGCTTTGAGAGCGGCGCGTGAATGTCCGAAAAATTTGCCTCGTAATCGGCAGGCGTTAGCCGACCCGCCTGAATGCCGTCCGCCCGTATCGATCCCATCGTTCCGACCCTCCCGGAAAATCTGCATCCGCAGAACTTGACCAATTGGTCAAGATTTCCACACGGGTTCGGAAGATTGTCAAGAGATCACGTTTGAGGGTTAGAAATCGATGCCTCGGTCGGTGGCTTACTGGCGGCTTGGGCGGCCCAGGCGCTGATCAACACACCCACCACAACGAGCAGAGCGCCCAGAACTCGCCAGATGGTTACCGGACGGGATGGAAAGCCTGCAATGGCAAACTGGTCCAGCAGAATTGAAGCGATGGTCTGGCCCATGACGACCGCCGAGACAAACACAACGGCACCGAGCTCGGGCGCCGCCATCAGGGCAACGGTAATGAAAAAGGCACCCAAGGCACCGCCAACCCACACCCACCAAGGTGCGCTGTCAAGCGTTGATAAATTAGGTGGCGTTACCCGAAAAATCACCAAAAGCGGCACGATGCTGATGACGCTGACGGTGAGCGAAACCAACGTCGCCCAAAGCGGGTGACCAAGCATACGGCCGACTTGCGCATTCAATCCGGCCTGAACGGTGATGGCCGATCCACCTAACGCAGCGAGGATCAAAAAAGTAATAAAGCGCAAGAGCATAGGGCCGTCTCCGAAAGAAAGTGGCCCTCACTTTGCCACGAGACGATTTCTAACACATCCCCGTCTTCTGCAGATCAGCCAACCCGTCCAAACGCCAAAGCTCCTAAAAGAGCGGCTAAAAAGAGCGACACATCATGCGCCGCCAGCCAAAGGGAGGATGGCCGCCCGTCGTGATGGAGAGAGGCCATGGCCCCCAAGGTCGCCGTTCCCCAACCAAACCCGGCAATCATCAAAGCGAGGCTAAATCCAACGCTATTGTCTTGCCAAAACAACGAGGTACCGCCCACCAAAATGAGAGCAAGGCCCCAAAATCCGACGCGGATGCCGCCACTGTGCGCAATCCAGCGTCCAATCACAAAGCCCGGCACATACATAGCCGCCAAATGCACGGCCATGGCGGAGGCCACCATCCCGAAGCCAATGCCGCAGCCTGCCATCATCAAAGGCGCGCGCGCCATAACGCCGGTCATGGCAAACCACGCCAAAGCCGCCATAAGAGTGGCTCCAGAAAATGTACGAAGGTTTGGACGCAAGACGAGCGCCGTCTTCATTTCAATTTCGATCCGCCGCGCCGGCAAGCCGACCGCAAAACCAAGCGTGATAAAATTGGCCAATCCGGCTGCCCCTAACCCATAGGCAGCCGCAAGCGGGCCGGTTGTCTGGCTTACCGCTTCAACGACAAAAGGACCCAATAGAGCACCGATAACCCCGGCACCGAACACGAGGCCACCGGCATGACCGGCCATGGCTCCGGCGTGACGATAGAAAAGCGCAAAGCCCTGCGCCATGCCGAGCCAAAGAGCGCCGATCAGGAGAAATAAAAATTGCCGCTCAATGACCGCATAGGCCGCCAAAATTCCGCCTGCAATTCCAAGGCTTGCACCCAAAGCGAAAGCCGCTTTACGGCCAAACATATCCATCAGGATCGATGCCGGAAATCCCGCCAAGGCGGCGCCGCATAGCAAAGCCAGATACGGCAAAGGCAATTGCCATTGGTGCGGCATCAATTGGCTACTTGCCAAAGGCAGCACCGCTAAAGTGAGCACTTGCGACAGGATTGACGCGCCAAAGGCAAAGGCCATGCGGGCAATGCCCCCGCCAGCGGGCAACCGATCAAGATCGATCGGCAAACCGTCACTGTCGCAGCTGCAAAAAATCTGCCCGGCCCGCATCCTTAAACTGTCGACACGTGCCATTTTATGGAGCCTTCACATCATCATCGTTCAAAATGCGATGGGCCGCGCCGTCCAAATCATCATATTGCCCGGACCTGAGCGACCACATAAACGCACCAAGCGCCAAAAGCCCCAACCCAAGTGCCGCCGGTACAAGATATAGCAAAATGGTCATAAAGAGAGACCCCGCGCAGTTCGCGCCCTGAGCGCATTGACCGTGACGATAATCGATGAGCCCGACATCGCAGCCGCCGCAATCAAAGGTGTCACCAAACCGAACACGGCCAATGGAACCGCGACGAGATTATAGATCAGCGCAAGCAAAAAATTATCCCGCATCACCCGATGGCCCGTTTTGCATAAGAGCAGCGTATCACGAATAGCGGATAATTGAGTGCCCGTAAAAACCGCATCCGCAGCTGACTGTGTCACATCCGCTCCCGTTGCAGGTGACAAGGACACGGAAGCTGCGGCGAGCGCGGGCGCATCATTTAAACCATCCCCAACCATCAATACCGTGCGCCCTTCACGCTTTAAGGCTTCGAGACGCGCAAGCTTTTCATGCGGCTTTGCACCAGCGATCCACTCGGTCACGCCAAGCGCACGCGCGGCTGCTTCAACTGGTTGCTGGTGATCTCCGGATAGGATCATCAACCGATAACCATCCCGCTTTAAACGAGCCATCGTATCGGCCGCATCCGGTCGCAACGCTTGGCCGATGGAAATATAGCCCACTTCGTCGCCATATCTAAAAGCAATCACCGATGTCGCATCACGCCAGACAGGCGCTGCCATCTGACAAAAGGCTGGACTTCCTAATTGTATCATCACGCCATGATGCAGTGCTTCAACGCCCTCGCCGGTAACTTCCGTCGCATCGGGCATGACTTCCAAAGGTCCAAAATTTTCGATAGCAAAATCTCGTACGGCGCGCGCCAAAGGATGATGGCTTGAGAGTGCTAAGCGACCCGCACATTTAAGCGCGTCTCGTGAAAGCTCTCCGGCATCAACAAGACTTGGATCGGGACGGGTTAGTGTTCCCGTTTTATCAAAGACGATGGTATCGACGCTCGACATACGCTCAATGACATCGCCCGATTTCATCAAGATGCCTCGCCGAAACAAAGCACCAGCCACAACAACTTGTACGGTTGGCGCGGCAAGGGCCAAAGCGCAGGGGCAGGTAATGATCAATACCGCAATCGCAATCACAAGCGCGTCATGCACGCCGGCGCCATAAGCGATCCAACCCATCGCTGTGAGACCCACCGCGACATGTATAACCGGCGCATAAAATTGCGCTACGCGATCAGCGAGTTGAACATATTTACTCTTGGCCAAAACCGCGCCATCAATCAGGCGCTCAATATCTGAAAGCAGCGTGGCTGAACCTGATGCCGCAACTTTAATCTGCAGTACCGCTTCGCCATTCAACGTTCCAGCAAAAACTCGATCACCAATACTGGCTTTTGTGCGTGCCGTCTCGCCGGTCAGAAGACTCTGATCGATCTGCGATGTACCTTGAAC